>DATNGC010000166.1:0-27337 GCA_035606075.1 Elusimicrobiota bacterium | reverse complement strand
TCGAGTTTTTTCCGTCGCCGAAGACGATGGCCTGCGTGGGACATGCTTGCTGGCAAGCCGTGAGGATTTCTAAGTCCCGGATCGGGCGATTCTCCTTCTCAGCCTTGATGCGAACATCTTGAATCCGCTGGACGCAGTAGGAGCACTTCTCCATCACGCCGCGCGAGCGCACCGTCACGTCGGGGTTGTAGACCATGCGGACGCTCGGCGTGGTGTAGTCCGAGTAAAAGAAGAAGTTGAAGCGGCGGACCTTGTAAGGGCAGTTGTTCGAGCAGAAGCGCGTGCCGACGCAGCGGTTGTAGACCATCTCGTTGAGGCCTTCCTCGCTGTGCTGGGTCGCGCCGACGGGGCAGACGGGCTCGCAGGGCGCGTCCTCGCAGTGCATGCACGGCACGGGCTGGCTGACGATCGACGGCGTATCGAGGTCTCCCGAGAAATAGCGGTCCACGCGGATCCAGTGCATCTCGCGCCCGCGGGACACCTGGTCCTTGCCCACGACGGGGATGTTGTTCTCCGCCTGGCAGGCCAGCGTGCAGGCCGCGCAGCCGATGCACTTGTTGAGGTCGATGGCCATCCCCCACGCGTATTGGCTCGAGACCGCGGGCTTCGAGTAGCCGTACAGGGTCTCGGCGGCGGTCGGCTTCTCGCCGGGCCGCTTGGCGAAGCCCGGCGTGCGCGCGTGCTCCGCCGCGGTGCCGACGCGCACGAGTCCGCGGCCCTCCATGGAGAAGTGGTGCTGGGTCGCGGCGAGCTCCGCGCGCCGGCCGGCGCGGCGCGCCGCGACGCCTCCTCCCGACCACAGCGCGTCGGACGTCCGGAGCGCGTAGGCGTTCACGCCGGCGCCGCGCGCCACGCGGCCCGCGCGGGAGCGGCCGTAGCCGAGGGTCAGCGTGACGGCGCCGTCGGCGTGACCCGGCACGATCCAGACCGGGGCCTCGAGCGAGCGTCCCTCGCGCGCGAGCTCGACGACGTCCCCGTTCTCGACGCCGAGCCGCTCCGCCAGCGCCGGCGCGAGCAGGGCCGCGTTGTCCCAGGTGAGCTTGGTCATGGGCTTGGGCAGCTCCTGGAGCCAGCCGTTGTTCGCGTGGCGGCCGTCGCCGACGGTGGGGTCGCTTTGAAAGACGACCTCGAGACCTTCCGGCGGCGTCCCGGGGCGGCTCCGCGGAAAGCTCTTCAGGGCCGGCGAGAGGGGCTTGGCGGCCGTGCCCTCCAGCACCCCGTCGCTGAGGGCGCGGCGCCAGGAGTCCTCGCCGACGGCCCAACGCTCGCGGACGAGATCGTGCGCGGATCTCGGCTCCTCGTCCAGCAGGGCGGAGAGGACCTCGGCGGATGTCTTGCCGTCGTACAAGGGCTGGATCTGAGGCTGGACGATCGAGACCGTGCCGTCGAAGGCGCGCAGGTCCCCCCAGGACTCGAGCGGATGCGCCTCGGGGACGTGCCAGCGGCACGACGCGGAGGTCTCGTCGTCCTCGAGGCTCAGGTGCGCGCGGAACGGGACCCGGGCGAGCGCGTCCGCGAAGCCGAGGTCCGCGGGCGCGTTGAACGCGGGATTTCCGCCCAGGATCAGCACGGCGTCGACCTTGCCGCCGCGCATGTCGTGCGCGAGGGCCTTCAGCGACGCGAGGTGATCCTCGGGCTCGGCCTCCACGGGCTCGGCGTACGACACCGTCCGCCCGGCGCCGCCCAAGGCGCGGTTCATCGCGTGAGCGAGCGCGTGCACGAGCGGCGGCTGGCCTTCGCCCGCGATGACGAGCCCCGTTCCGCGGCTGCGGCGCAGGTCGGCGGCGGCCGCGGCCAGCCAGGCCGACTCGGCGGCGCTGCGGCCGGCGCGACGAGGCGCGGAGCGGCCGGACAGCGCCTCTTCCAAATCGAGGGCCAGCTCCGCGATCGCGGACGGGCGCGCGGGAAGCCGGTGGTCGGCCATCCCCCCCGTCACGGAGGGATTGGTCTCGACCACGTATAAGCGGTTCATGTTCGGCGGCGCGCGGCGGGCGGAGAAGTCGCGGGCGTAGCGCAGCCCTCCGGGCATGGCCACCAGGAAGTCCGCGTCGAGCGAGACGATCACGTCCGCCTTCTCGACGCGATAGATCGTCTCCACCGGCTCTCCGAACGCCAGTGCGGCCCCGGCGCGCGCGTTGTCCCGCCCCGCGGGCTCCCAGCGGTGCCAGCGCGCCTTCGGGAAGCGCCGCCGCAGCCGGCTCATCTGCGCGGCCAGCGTCGGAGAGGTCACGGTCTCGGTGAGCACGCGCAGGCCCGCCCCTTTCTTGTCGTCCTGCAGCGCGGCGACGCCCGCCAGAGCGCCGCGGAAATCGTCCCAGGTCGCGATCTCCCCGTCCAGCGTCGCGGCCTGCGAGCGGTCGGGGTCGTAGAAGCCCAGGATCGCGGCCTGCATGAACAGGTCGGTCGCGCCGAGGCTGTCAGGATGGGCGGGGTTGCCCTCGATCTTGGTCGGCCGGCCCTGGTGGTTCTCCACCAGCACCCCGCGCGCGTAGCCTTGGTGCGGCAGGGCCGAGGCGAAGTAGAGGGGCTTGCCCGGGACGGCGTCCGGCGGCGCCTCGCTGTAGGGGACGATCGCGTCCAGCGGCCGGCGGCAGCCCGCGAAGAACGCGACGGCCAGGGAGGCGCCCATCAAGCGCAGGAACTCGCGGCGCGTGGCGGGCTCCGGCCACAGGTCGGCGCCCGCCGGAAACTCGTGCCGCGCGAAGTCCCGGAATTCCTCGGTCTCCGCGAGCTCTTCCAGGCTGCGCCAGTACTCCCGGCCCGTGCCCGCGCGCAGGCGCTCCCGCAGGACGGCGATCGAGCTCAGCGGTGGCATGTCACGCAGTCCGTTTTCCGTTGGATGTGGTACTCCGCGACGAGCCTGCGTCCCAGCTCCTCCTGATTCGAGGGAGGCCGGTAGGCCATGTCGAAAACGGCCTCCCGCGGCCGCACCTGCCGCTCGGGATGCTCATGGCAGGACACGCACCAGCGCATCTCCAGCGAGGACTGCCGCCAGGTCAACGGCATGCGGTCCACGGGCCCGTGGCAGGACGCGCAGCCGATCCCCTTGTGCACGTGGATCGAGTGGTTGAAATAGACGAACTCCGGCAGGGCGTTCACGCGCCGCCAGACGAGCGGCTTGCCGCCGCGCATGGCGTCGCGCACGGGCTCGAGCATCGGGCTGTCCTTCCAGATCTGCGAGTGGCAGGTCATGCAGGTGCTGACGGGCGGGATCCCCGCGAACGCCGAGCTCTCGACCGACGTGTGGCAGAAGCGGCAGTCCAGGCCGACCTCCCCGACGTGGTGCTTGTGGCTGAAAGGGACCGGCTGCTCGAGGACGACGCGCTTCTCGTCGACATAAGGGCTCCGGAACAACAGGCTGTAGACGGCCGTCCCGGCCGTGACCGTCAGGACGAAGGCGACGAGGCTCGCTTTCGAGAATGAGTTCGCGGCCTTCGGGAATATCTGGGTCAATGGGGGTCTATTCTATCGGCCGGCCCGATGAGAGCCCATTGCCGGGCGGTCAGCCTTTTGTGACGGAACCGTCGTCGCCGCGCTTCGCGTCCCGCGAGCCGCCGTTCGAGTCATCTTTTCCTGACGCGGCCGACATCGATTCCGCGGCCGCGTTCGTGAGAAAATGCGCCGGTGCGCGAGATCAAGGTCGTCGGACCCAAAGGCTCCGCCGCCGCTCTCGCCCGTCTCGCTCAGGAGGCGGGCATCGCGGAGGGCGCGTCGCGCCTCGTGACCGTGCACGAGGCGGGAACAGAACGCGAGGAGGAGGAATTCGTCGTCAAGTCGTCGACGCCCAAGATCCGCGCCTTCCTCTCCGCCGTCTATCAAGACCCGGGGTACGACCGCCGCGCGCGCCGCTTGTCGGCGCACATGGTCCTCGCGCTCGTCGCCCAGGACCCCATCCGGGAGGTCACGCGGCCCGTCGTGATCCCCTTCACGGACGTCGAGCAGGACCTCTGGCAGTACTGCCACGTGACGCCGTCCTTCGCGATCCGCTCGGCCGTCTCGGCGGGCCTGCTCGCCTTCGCCTTGATCCGGGACGAGACGGTGCTCGCGATCGGCGCGATGATCTTCACCCCCTTCTCGCCGCTGATCCTCTCGACGGGCTTCGGCCTGGCCTCGCGCCGTCGACGGCTGGTCCTCCAGGGGCTGCTCGCGTTCGCGACGGCGTTCGGGCTGACCGTCGCGGCGTCGGCGGCGACGGCCGCCGCCGCGGGAGGCCCGCTGACGTACGCCGACTTCGGCGAGCTGAAGTCCAACCTGCTGATGTCCGCGGCGCTGGGAGTCCTCGCCGCGGCGGCCGACTCCGACGAGGTGGGCCGGAAGCAGCTCTTGGGACTGGCGATGGCCTATCCGTTCGTGAAGTTCCCGGCGTGGATCGGGATCGCGCTGGTCCTCGGGTTCCCCGACGCCGCGACGGCGCGGCTGCGGCTGGAATCCTTGATCGGCGACGTCTTGATCATGACGGCGATGGCCGCGATGACCTATCGCGCGATGGCGCGGCCCGGCGAGCTCGCTCGCCTGCCCGAGTGATCCGCTACTCGGCCTTCCGTTCGCCCTTCGTGCGGACCTTCTCGACGTCCTTGAGACCGAGGTTCTCGACCTTCGGGGTCAAGGCTTTGATGTACGCGTTCTCCAGGATCCCCTCGGCGGCGGCGAGATAGTCCTTCTGGGTCTTCTCGAACGTTCCTTCGACGGGGAGCTTGGTCGCCAGCTGCTTCTTGCTCTTGTTGGAGAAAACCCACTTGACCGCCGACGCGACGACGCCCCAGACGTCCTTCACCGGGTTCTTGCGCCCTTTGTCGATCACCATGTCCTTGATGAACGGCTCGACGTAGCCGACGAACTTGCCGTCCTTGGCCGCGCTCTCCGTGTACAAGCCGAAGGTGCCCTTCTTCACCTTGAGCTTCGCGTAGGCGTCGAAGAAGTCGTTCAGCTTCGTCAGCTCGACGCCCTGCAGGGTCTGCTTGAGCTCGAAGGTCGGAGTCTCTTTCAACGGATTCGCCTTCAAGTCGATGCTCAGGTCGCCGCTCCCGAACGCCTTCGCCTTGACGCGGATGTCGGCCGGCAGCTCCACGCCGGTCTGCTCGGTGTTCCTCAGATTGAGGGCCACGGCCTGGATGTCGGTCAAGGCGATGTTGACTGTCGGGCTGCTCTTGAAGTCGCGGTACCGGATCTGGCCGTCCGTGACGGTCAGGCGGTCGATGTCGAACGGCGTCAGGCTCTTCATGGCGGACGCCATGCTCTCGTCGGGCTTGGCCGCCGAGCTCTCCGGGGTGGGCCCCTTCACGAAGTTGAGCACGGGCTTGAGGATCTTGACCTTCGCGACGATCCGGCGATGGAGCAGCGCCTTCCATTCGACGGAGAGGTCGATCTTATCGGCCGAAAAGAAGGGGACCGGGACGGCGCCGCCCTTCTTGTCGATCGCGAGCCCGTCGAGACTGTAGGCGCCGCGCCAAAGATGGATTCCGACGCTGTCGACGGCGCCGACGTAGTTGTCCATGCTGGACAGCTTCGCGTCGACTTCGCGCCGGGCCAGCCCCGGAAGAGCCAGCCGCAGCGCGACGAGGGCGGCGACGACGACGGCGGCGACGACGATCACGACGGTCCGGACGGTCGAACGGCTTTTCTTCGCTTTCGCGCGCATGCTGGAAGTATGCCACGCCGCGGGACGCCGGCCCATAGAGACGCCGTCGCGCCCTTGTGAACCCCCGATTGAGCCCGGGCTAAGTCCGCGGACGCTCGCTCGCCGTCGCGGGGCCGTGCTCCGCGGAGGCCGCCTTGAGTTCCGCCAGCACTCCCTCGCGCAGGGACGGGACCTGCAGCTGCAGCGCCCGGGCCGCCTTGGGATGGAGAGCCTCGGGCAGTCCCGGCAGGAACGTCGTCTCCCCGCCCTGAAGGACGCCCAGCAGGCGTCCGTTGCGGTACAGAAGGCGGTTGCCGCGCAGCGCCGGGACGCGAGCCCGGTCGTTGAGCATCCCCTCCAGGTTGAGGGGGTCCGCCGCGGAGACGACGAGCCAATCGTCGTCCTCGCGCGGACGGCGCAGCGCCTCGACCGCCTCCGGCAGCGCGTACTGCTCTCCCGCCACGCCCGACACGAAGCGCCCGCCGCGGACCTCGCCGCGCGCCTCGAAGCGCCGGAGCACCGGCACCAGCTCCCACCAAGACGGCGCCGCCGACTCGCGCGTCATCAGGTCGCGGAAGACGACGCCGTAGCGCCGCAGGAGCTGCCACGCCCACGCCTCCAAACGCTCGTCGGCCTTGGCGGGCGACACGCGGCCCGGGAACACGGTCCAGCGTCCGCTGCGTCCGTAAGCCGCGCGCGTCGCGCCCCAGCGCGAGCGGCGCCGCGCGGGAGCCGGCCGCGTCAGGACCAGCGAGCGCAGGGCCGCGAAGCCGTCCGAGGTCACCAGGCCCAGCGCCGCCAGCTCCGAGAGCGCGTCCTTGATCTCCGCCGCCGGGACGCCGGAGACCTCGGCGATGTCGTCGTAGAACAGCGCGCCCTGCTGGCGGAGGGCTTCGAGGACCTTGGCGGCCTCCGCCCGCGGCTGAGCGGCGGCGGACGGATCCAGGCGCTCGGCCGGCAGCAGCCACGACAAGTCCTCGCGGAAGCCCAGGGCGATCGGCGCGACGCGCGTCAGCGCCGCGGCCGCTCGCTCGCCCTCCTCGGCCTTGCGCGGCGCCCGGAGGCGGCCCCACGCCAGCTCTCCGGAAAAGGAAAGCGTGTCGAGCCACTCCGGCTGATACTTCTCGACGCGCCCCGGCAGGACGTCGGCCTCCCAGGCCGAGGCCGCCATCTCGAAGCCCTGGAGCTGTCCGACGGCCTCATACAGACCCAAGCGGCCCTCGCGCCGGCCGCCGGGCAGGAGATGGTGGTACTCGGACAGGAAGCGCCAATACGTCTGCGACGGCACCGCCTGAACCGCCTTGCGCGCGCCGTCCAGCGTGAGCCGGTGGATGCGCGCGAGCAAGCGACGCTCGCAGCACTCAAATATCCCGCTGGTGAGGGCCGCTTCCGTGTATTTCCCTTGGATCACGAAGCCCTCGTTCTCGAGGGCTCCCAGCGCTATCTTGACCGCGGACTCCGCCAACCCCAGGTCCTTCGCGAGCTTCTCCGCCGTCACCGGCCCGGAGACCTCGAGCCGCCCGCGCACGAGGGCCGACACGGCCTCTTGTTCATCCCAGGTTTTTTTGAGGTTCTCGGGAAGTTTCGGCTCCGGGCGACCCGAGCCGCCCGGGCAGGCCGCCTGAACCATGGCCCAGCGCTCGGCCGCGACCCAAAGCGAGGGCAGGCCTTCGCGCGTCCATTCGCCCGCCCGGTTCTGCGCCGCCAGACTCTCGAAGAAGGAGCGCCATTCGCGGCCTTCGGAAGACGGAAGAGCGCCCAAAGTGAGCAAGGCGCCATGCAGCTCCTCTTGGTCGCGGACCACCGGCCACGCTTCCTCCTTGATCCGAGCGATCGCCGCCGGATCGAGCTTGGCCAAGTCCTTCGCCTCGCCGGGAGACAGCGTGCGGCGCAGGGCGACGGCGCGGGCGCGGCGCTCCTCGAGCGGCGCGTCGTCCAGGAACGCGTAGGGATTGGCGTTGAGGATCTGATGCGAGAAAGGCGAGGGCTCGCGCGTGTCCTTGGCGATGAGCTCGACGCGGCCGGCCTCCACGTCGCGCAGGAGCTCCACCCAGCGGTCCACGTCCATCGCCTCGGTCAGGCAGTCGTGCAGGGTCTGATGGACGAGAGGATGGTCCGGCGGCTCGAGGTTCGGCGGCCGGTGCTCGAAGCACGCCGTCTGCATCGGGAACACGGCCGTCAGCACGTCGTCGGCGCGGAAGCGCTGCAGAGGCGGCGGGACCTTCTTGCCGCCGCGGCTGCGCGGCACCACGAGCGCGCGCGTCAGGTTCCAGCGCCAGCGCACCTGGAACATCGGCGCCGCCAGCAGCGCCTGGATCAGGGTCTCGCGCGCGTCCGCGCTCTTGAGCATCGCGAACATCTGCTCGAGCGGGAAGCTGTGCTGGACGCCGATCGAGAGGACGATGCCGTTGTCGTCAGCGCTCGCCTGCAGCTCGAAATCGAAGGTACGGCAGAACTTCTTGCGCAGGGCGAGGCCCCACGCGCGGTTGATGCGCGCGCCGTAGGGCGAGTGGATCACGAGCTGCATGCCGCCGGTGTCGTCGAAGAAGCGCTCGAATAATATTTTATTCTTCGTGGGCAAAAACCCTATCGCCGCGCGCTGGGCGTTCGCGTACGAATACGCTTGTTCCGCCGCGTACCCTTCCGTTCCCGTCTCTTTCTTGAGCCAGTCTGTCGCCGCGGTTTGTCCTTTCCCCGCCAGCGCGTCGAGTTCTCCACGCAGGTCCGAGAGCTCGGACGAGAGCTCGACCGTTCGGCCAGGAGCTTCTCCCAACCAAAAGGGGATTGTCGCCGGAGCTCCCTGTGCGTCGCTGACGATCATCTGCCCGCCGCGCAAGGCTCGTACTCTCCAAGATGTATTTCCCAACAGGAAAACATCCCCCGCCATGGACTCGATGGCGAAGTCCTCGTTGACGGTGCCGACGAACGTCCCCTCCTCCTCGGTGACCACCCGATAGTCGGCCGTCTCCGGGATCGCTCCGCCGGAGGTGATGGCGACGAGCCGCGCCGATTTTCGAGCCCGCAGGACCTTGTGGACCTGGTCGCGGTGCACGTATGCGCCGTCCTTGCGGCCCCGAGCCACGCCCTCGGAGACGAGCTCCACCATCTTGTCGAAATCCTCGCGCTTGAGGTCCCGATAAGGCCACGCTCCCTTGTACAGCTCGAAGAGCTCGTCCTCGCCGCAGTCTCGCGCCGCGACCTCGGCCGTGATCTGCTGGGCCAGCACGTCCAGCGGCGCGACCGGCATCTCGACCGCGTCCAGGCGGCCGTGGCGGATCGCTCTCAAGAGAGCCAAGGCCTCCAGTAGCTCGTCGCGCGTCAGCGCGAACAGGCGGCCCTTGGGAATCACTCCCAGCCGGTGGCCCGCCCGGCCCACGCGCTGCAGGAACGTCGCGATCGAGCGCGGCGAGCCCAGCTGGCAGACCAAGTCGATGAAGCCCACGTCGATGCCGAGCTCGAGCGAGGCCGTCGCCACGATCGCCTTGAGCTTGCCCGACTTGAGCCGCTCCTCCGCGTCGAGACGGATCTCGCGCGAAAGGCTCCCGTGATGGCTGGCGATCGCGTCCTCGCCCAGCTTCTCGCTGAGCCGGTGCGCGACCCGCTCGGCCATGCGGCGCGTGTTGACGAAGATGAGGGTGCTGCGGTGCGACTCGATGAGTTGTATCAATCTATCGTCGATCTCGGCCCATTGTTCGTTGGAGCACACGGCGCCGAGCTCGGACTTGGGAACCTCCACGGCGACGTCCAAGGCCCGCTTGTGGCCCGTGTCCACGATGCGGCACTCGGGAACGCCGTTCTTGTCCACGCGGCGCGTCCCGACCAAATATCGGGCGATCTCGTCGATCGGGCGCTGGGTCGCCGAGAGGCCGATGCGCGTCGGCGGCGTCGCGCACAATGCCTCGAGCCTTTCCAGCGTCAACGCCAGATGCGTGCCGCGCTTATCCCTTGTCAGAGCGTGAATCTCATCCACGATCACCGTGCGCACGGAGCTCATGAGAGCGCGGCTTTTCTCGGAGGTGAGAAGAAGATAGAGGGACTCCGGAGTGGTCACCAAGATATGCGGTGGACGCTTGAGCATCTTGGCGCGGTCGGCCTGCGGCGTGTCGCCGGTGCGCACGAGCGCGCGCAGGGGCGTCATCAGGCTGCCCGCCTTCATCGCCGCGTCGGCGATCTCGGACAGCGGGCCCTCGAGGTTGCGGCGGATGTCGTTGGAGAGGGCCTTCAGCGGCGAGACGTAGACGACCTGCACCTCGTCCTCGAGGCGGCCCTCCAGCGACTGGCGCAGGAGGGAGTCGATGGAGGCCAGAAACGCCGCCATCGTCTTGCCCGAGCCCGTCGGGGCCGCGATCAGCGTGTGGCGCCCCGCCTGGATCTCCGGCCAGCCCAGGCGCTGGGCGTCCGTCGGCTCGCCGAAACGGGACGAGAACCAGTCCTCGATGATGGGATGGAAGGGCGTCTTCGCCATGCTCTTCCATTATATCACCGCTTGAGCGCCACCCGAACGCCCGTACGACACGGCCGGACGAGGCCCGCGCCCCGTCCGGCCGTCCAAGACTCACGGATTCGTCGTGCCGCTCGGGTTGCTCCCGCTCGGGGTCGTCCCGCCGGGGTTCGTCCCGCTGGGGTTCGTCCCGCTGGGGTTCGTCCCGCTCGGGACCGCCGTGCCGTTAGGGTTCGTTCCGTTCGGGTTCGTGTTGTTTCCGCCGGGAGGAGTCGTCGCGCCGCGGCGCCGCCGCGAGCGCGTGCCGGTCTCGTTGGCCGTGCCGGTCGTCCCCCCCATCGTCGAGCCGTTTGTGCTGCCCATCGAGGAGCCGGACGGCGCCGCCGGAGAGGCCCCCTGCGTCCCGGTTCCGCCCGCGCCGCCGCCCGCCTGCGCCGCCGCGAAACCGGCGAGCCCCAGGCTCAGAACGCCGACCGCGATCCATCGTCGAGTCTTCATGGTTCACCCCCGTGCTGCTTCGATAGTATACGGCCGCCGGAAGAAGCTCCAGCGTAGAGCCGCGGCAACGGTATTGTGTACCGGGTCACGAGCCGTACGCATGCCCGTCATTTTTTCTCTCTGTGCCGCGCCGCGCGCCCGTTGCTATCCTCGCCGGACGCAATCCACGCAAGGAGCCTGTTCATGAAACATATCGCCGCCGTTTTCGCCCTCGCCGTCCTCTGCGCCGCGCCCCTGCGCGCCCAAAGCCCGGACTCCGCCTCCAACACGCCCGAGATGAAGACCGAGCGCAAAGGGAAGGCCCCGACCCTCGAGGCCAAGCTCGTCGACGCCGACGCGAAGGCCAAGAAGCAGTCCGCCACCGTCGAGTGCAAGGTCGGCGGGCTCAAGCTCGTCGATCCCGGCATGGTCCACGAGAAGCCCATGAAGGGGCAGGGCCACCTCCACTACCGCGTGGACGACGGCCCCGTCATCGCGACGACGGCGACGAAGCTCAGCTTCCACGAGTTGAAGCCGGGCGCCCATACCTTCACGGTCATGCTGGCCGCCAACGACCACTCGCCGCTGGGCCCTTCGCAGACGCTCAACGTCACCGTGCCCTGACGAGGCCGTCAGCCGACCGGCCCCTCGGATAGGAACCGGTCGAGCGCCGGCACGTGCGCGCGCGTCTTCGGCAGCAGCGACGACTCGATCAGCTTCTTGATGCCCGGATCGAGCGAGTCGTCGTCCAGCGCGCTTTCGTAGTCCTCGATCTCGCGCCGCTCGCCGTCCCTGAGAAGCGAGATCGAGGACTTGTCGTCGGGCAGCTCGCCCGCCTTGCGGCGCGAAGCGGCCCACGCGCGGGCGCCGCCGGCCCGGCGCGGCGCTTCGACGCCGATCCGGCGCAGGCCGTCCTTGAGCAGGCGCGCGGCCTCCTCGTGCTCGTTCTCGATGCGGCGCAGTGCGTCGCCGGCCTTGCCGCTGGTCACCGTCTGGAGGACCTGCTTGTAGGTGTCGATCGCGGCGAGCTCGTCGCTGACGAGCGCGGCCCCCGCGCTCTCCGCGACGTGGTTCACTTGCGCCGGGCCGCCCGTGTACACGCCCTGAGTCAGCTCGCTGGACGGACGCGAGACCTCGCCGAGCACCTCGCTGCCCTCGCCGGTGCGCAGCGCCAGGTCGGCCAACGCGACGATCCCGGCGAACTCGCCGGCGTCGTCGACCACGACGAGGCGGCGGATCTGGTTCTCGGACATGATCCGCGCCGCCGTCTCCACGTCGTCGTCCTCCGAGCAGGAGACCACGTCGGACGTCATCACCTGCTCGATCTTGGTCTCCCGCGGCGCCAGCCCCTCGGCCACGACGCGGACCGCGATGTCGCGGTCGGTCAGCATCCCGACGACCTTGCCGCGGCGCAGCACGGGCAGGCTGCCCACGTCCGCGTCCGCCATCGCCTGGGCCGCCTCCTCGACGGTCGAGCCCGGGTCCAGCACCTCCGCGTCCACCGTCATCAAATCCTTGATCTTCATGGCTTCCCCCTTAGATGAGCTCCCTCACCCGGTCCTCGAGGATCGTCGCCGCGATCCTGAGGCGGTTCGGCTCGCCGCGCGCGAGCGATTCCGCCAGCTTCGCGGCCTGCCGCGGCGTGATCTTGGGCGGCATCGGCGGCTCGTACGGGTCGACGATCCCCTCGATCAGGACCGGCCCCGGCTCGTTGAGCGCCATCTCCAGGCGCTCCCCGCACGTGGCCGGGTCGTCGATCGTGAAGCCCTTGCCGCCGCAGGCGCGCGCCACGGCCGCGAAGTCGATCGGATGCAGCTCGCAGCCGTACTCCGGGTTGCCGAGGAAGACCATCTGCTCCCACTTGATCTGCCCCAGCGTGTTGTTCTTGAGGACGACGACCTTGATCGGGAGCCCGTACTTCACGCACGTCGCGAACTCCGCCATGAGCATGGAGAAGGCCCCGTCGCCGACGAAGGCCACGACGGGCCGCTCCGGAAAGGCGATCTGCGCCGCGATCGCGTACGGCAGGCCCGGCGCCATCGTCGCCAGGTTGCCCGAGAGCGTGTGCATCTGCCCCTTCTTGACCGGGACCTGCCGCGCCCACCACGTCGCGGCGGTGCCCGAGTCGCAGGTCACGATGCAGTTGTCCGGCAGGCGCCGGCCGAGCTCGCGCGCCAGCACCTGCGGCTTCATCGGCGTGTCGCGGCGCGTGCCGTGCTCCTCCATGAGCTGCTTCCAGCTCTTCATCCCCTTCTGCGCGGTCGACAGGAAGGAGCGGTCCGTGCGGCGCTTCAGGCGCGGCAGCAGCAGCTTCAGCGTCCCCGCGCTGTCGCCGACGAGCCCCACCTCGGCCGGATAGCGCAGGCCGATGCGCTCGCCGTCGATGTCGATCTGGACGCACCGCGCCTGATCGGGCTTGGGGTAGAACTCCAGATAAGGGAACGAGGTGCCGATCATCAGCAGGGTGTCGCAGCTCTCGATCGCCTCCTGCGAGGGCCTCGTGCCGAGCAGGCCGATGCCGCCCGTCGTGTAGGGGCTGTCGTCGGGCAGGCAGGCGCGTCCCAGCAGGGCCTTGATCACGGGCGCGCCGAGCTTCTCGGCGAGCTGCTCGAGCTCGTCGCCGGCGTGAAGCGCGCCCGCCCCGGCCAGGATCGCGATCTTGTGTCCCGCGTTGAGCACGCGCGCCGCGCGGTCGAGGTCCTCGTCCGCGGGCAGCCGCTGGGAGCGCGTCCTCACGTTCGAGACGTGCTCGGGGATGTTGCGCTTGGAGCGCGGAGCCGACTTCACCGGCTGCTCCTGGACGTCGACCGGGATCGTGACGTGGGCGACCCCGCGGCGCGTCAGCGCCGTCCGGCAGGCCAGCTCGACCGCGTTCTCGACGTGCGCGGCGCTCATCACGCGCGTGTTGTACACCGCGACGTCGGCGAAGACCTTGTCGAGCTCGACGTCCTGCTGCGTGTGCGTCCCGGTCAGATCGGAGAACTGCATGCCCGTGATCGCGAGCACCGGCGCGCCGTCGAGCTTCGCGTCGTACAGCCCGTTGAGGAGGTGGATGCCGCCGGGTCCGGACGTCGCCAGGCACACCCCCAGCTTGCCGGTGAACTTCGCGTAGCCGCAGGCCATGAAGGCCGCCGCCTCCTCGTGGCGGACCTGGACGAAGCGGATCTTGTCCCGGCGGCGGCGCAGGGCCTCCATGACCCCGTTGATGCCGTCGCCGGGCAGGCCGAACACGACCCCCACCTCCCACTCCAGCAGCGTCTCGACGAGAGCGTCCGACGCGTTGCGTGCCATAAACCCTCCAATCCCCTTTCTCGAAGGATAATACGCCGCGCGGGTCCCCCGCCGTCGCGATCCTGTGACGCTCTCTTGAACCCGAAAAAAAAGGGCGCGCCCCCGAAGGGACGCGCCCCGGTGAGGCGCGCGGGTCAGGCCGCGACGAAGCGCTGGTCGAACTCCTTGACGATGTCGGCCGCGTGCTCCGGGCGGTCGACGGAGAACACGACGTTCGTGGTCTGGCCGTGCGACGTGCCGTACAGGTACTTCACCGCCACGCCGTGCTCCGTCAGCCGGCGGGTGAGCTGGTCGAGCTCCCCGGGGCGGTTGTGCAGGCTCAGGCGGAACACCTTGTCCTCGACGACGTGGAAGCCCTCGCTCTCGAGGGTGCGGCGAAGGCCGTTCTCGCGCTCCAGGAGGAAGCGGAACGACGCGACGTCCCCGTGGGTGTCGAGCAGCAGGCTGTCGATGTTGACGCCCTCCTGGGACAGGAGCTGCGTCAGCTGCCGCAGCACGCCGGGCTGGTTGGGCGCGACGACGACGTACTTCCGCGCCATGCCGTCCATCCTCTCGTAGCGGCTCCCGGTCTCGTGCCGGCGGGCCGGAGAGAACCGGCGGACCTCGCCGGCGAAGCGGTGGTTCTCCACCGTGAAGAAGCGGCGCTCCGTCGTGTGGTAATGGCCGTCGGAAAACTGCACGCGCGCGACGATCTCGTGGTCGCCCGAGCCGAAGCCCGACCAGTCGTACCACCACGAGTCGCCCGACTGACGGCAAGGCTGCCAGCCGGCCTCGTCGATCGACATTTCGACCTTCCGGACGCCGGGGATGGCCACGATGCGGAAGGTGTAGTCCTTCGACGTGATCGTCTCGTTGTGGCGCGGATACTCGATCACGAGCACCTTCTTGTTGATGACTTCAGGCATGATTCCTCCATCGATTTCTTGGTCTTGTGGATCCATTCGAGCGGATTCCAACCGTTTCGTTCGGGTCGCATGTTAAGACTTGCGCCGCGCGGAGTCGATTGAGAGCCGCTGACATTAAAATGACGAGCCGGTGAAGCAACGGAGACAGTCGCGCCGTGGAGACGCAAAGTTTACCGCGCGCTCATCGCGCGGCGGCCCCGCCGGTCGCTACACTCGCCCGGATGAGCGACGCGCTCGCCGAATGCCGTCTCTGCGGCCTCGTGCAGCGTCCCGGCGCACTCCAGCCGGGCGAGGAGGCCGTCTGCCCGCGCTGCGGCGCCGAGGTCCGGCGGCGCAAGCCCTTGAGCGTGGCGCGCACGCGCGCGCTCTCCCTCGCGGGGCTGCTCTTCTACGGGCCCGCGAACTACTTCCCGCTCGTCACCGTCGACTACCACGGGCTGATGTCGAACGTCACGCTGTGGAGCAGCGTGCGCTCCCTGTTCGGCGCGGGGCAGTACGCGGTGGGCGCGCTGGTTTTCACGACCAGCATCCTGACGCCGGCGGTCAAGCTCGCCTCCCTGTTCCTCATCTCCCTGCTCGCCGGCACCGGGCGCTGGCCCGCGGCGCGCATGCGCCTGTACCAGCTCGTCGACTTCGTCAACCCGTGGAACTTTCTGGAGGTCTTCATGGTGACGCTGGTGATCGGCGTCGTCAAGTTCGGCAAGGTCGCCGACATCCGCCCGGGAGTCGGCGCTTGGTCCTTCGCGGCGATGGTGTTCTTCACCATCCTCGCGACCGAGGTCTTCGACCCCCGGCTGATCTGGGACGAGGCGCCCGCATGAGCGCGCCCATCCCCGAGTCGCGCAAGCAGCGGCGCCGCGCGTGGCTGTCGCCGGTGTGGCTGGTCCCGCTGATCGCCGCCGGCGGCCTGGGCTGGTACGCCTTCCGCGAGCATTCCCGCCGCGGGCCGACGATCGAGATCCTCTTCCGCGAGGGCGACGGGCTGCAGGCGGAGCGCACCGACCTCAAGTTCCTCGGCTTCACGGTCGGGACGGTGCGCAAGCTGACCCTGTCCAAGGACTTGAGGAGGGTCGTCGCGGAGGTCGAGCTGGACCGCACCGCGGAGGCGCTGGCGCGCGAGGGCGCCCGCTTCTGGGTGGTCCGCCCGCGCATCTCGGCGGCCGGCGTGACCGGACTGAGCACGATCGTCAGCGGCGCCTATATCGAGGCCCTGCCGGGCCAAGGCCCGCCGAAAGACAGATTCGAGGCCTTGGCCGAGCCCCTGCCGGAGGAGGCGCCCGAGGGCGGACTCGAGATCGCGGTCGTCTCCGACGAGCCTTCCGCGTTCGCTTTCGGCACGCCGGTCACCTACCGCGGCATCAAGGTCGGAGCGATCAAGGACTCCTCGCTCACCGACGACGCGCGCTCGGTCCTCTCCCAGGTCATCATCGACCGTCCCTACAGGGTGCTCGTCCGCTCGAACTCGGTCTTCTGGAACGCGGGCGGCCTCCACGCGCACCTGGGGCTCACGGGACTCAGCGTGGGCGCACAGTCGTTCGCCGCCGCGATCGAGGGCGGCCTCGCCTTCGCGACGCCCGACCCGCCCGGTCCCGAGGCCAAGGCTGGAGCGCGCTTCCCGCTGAACGACAAGCCCAAGAAGGAATGGGACTCGTGGCGGCCGGCGATCAAGCTGACCCGGCAGCCCCCGCAATCGCTGCGATGATGCCTGGCGGGGGTGATCCGGGCCGGACGCTTCCGTCTTGCGACGACCCGCTGAAACTGGCATAATGCCCCGTCGTCGACGTACGGTAGGGTGGCTGAGCGGTCAAAAGCACCGGTCTGTAAAACCGGCGGCAATAGCCTACACAGGTTCGAATCCTGTCCCTACCAACGTTTTATCGTCGAGAGATCGACCATGACCGCAAACTCGAGCCGGCCCGAGTTTGCGGTTTTTTGCCGGTCATGGCGCCGGCGTCAAGCGCGCGGCCCGGCGGCGTAAAGAGTCGTCTTGATCCGATCGACGAGCTCGTCGAACTGTCCGTATTCCAGAGGCTTTCTGAGGTAGAGGGCCGCGCCCCAGCGCGCCGCTTCCCGCCGGTCTCTTGCGTCGTCGGACGAGGTGAGAAACACCACCTTCAATCCTCGCAGCCGCGGGCTCTCGCGGATCCGGCGGATCAACTCCAATCCGGTCATGCGGGGCATCTTGACGTCGGTGATGACCAGATCGGGAAGGCGCGAATCGTCCCGCTCCAGAAACTCGAGCGCGGCCTGCCCGTCGCGCCGGACGACGAGCTCCCCGTCGACTTGATTGCGCTTGAGCTGAATCGTGAGCATCTCGATATCGTCGAGATCGTCCTCGACCAAGAGGATCCTCTTCGCGCTCATCGCGGCGCCTCCGCCGGAAGCGTGAAGAACAGCGTCGCGCCCTTCCCGACGCGGCCTTCGGCCCAGATCCGTCCTCGCTGACGCTCGATCGCCCGCCGGGCGATCGCCAATCCGACCCCCGTGCCGGGGAACTCCTCGGGGTTGTGCAGGCGCTCGAACGCCTCGAACATCCGCTCGGAACGGTCCATGTCGAAACCGGCGCCATTGTCCCGCACGAAGTAGATCCGCTCGCCGCCGATCGTCTTCGCGCCGAACTCGATCCGCGGCGAACGGACCGGCTGCGTGAACTTCCATGCGTTATCGAGGAGCTTATGGAGCGCGATGCGGCAAAGGTCCCGGTCTCCGCGGGCCGTGAGGCCGCCGGCGATCTGCGTCTCGACGCCGGATCGAGGATGGGACTCGCGAAGCTCATCGACGATCTCGGCGGCCATGGCGCTCAAGTCCACGTCCCGGATATCCGGGGAGGTCTGCGTCACCCGGGCCAGCGCGAGCATGTCGTCGATCAGCTCGTTCATCTTCTTGATCTCGCGCTGGATGCGGCTCAGATAGTCCTTGGATTCCGGAGTCAAGCTCGCGCCGGAGCGCTCCAGCAGCATGTGCGAAAAGGCGGCGATCTTGCGCAAGGGCGCGCGAAGGTCGTGCGATGCCGAGTAAGTGAAGGACTCCAGCTCGCGGTTGATCTCCGTCAGCCGCGCGGTGCGGTTGGCCACCTCTTTCTCGAGATCCGCCGCTTGCCGCTGGATCGTTCCGTTCGCGGCGGAAAGCCTTTCGCTGGCGAGCTTCTGCTCCGTCAGGTCCTGGACGATCTTCGTGAACCCGATATGCCGGTGAACGGAGTCGCGCAGCGGGAACATCCGTCCGCTGCCCCAGAAGCGTCTTCCGTCCTTGCGAAGGTGCCAGCGCTCGTCGAGCGCCCGCCCGTGCTCGAGCGCGTCGCGCATCTCCGTCTGGGGGCAGCCGGCGGCCCGGTCCTCCGGGATGAAGATCGAGCCGGCCGATTTGCCGACGATCTCGCGAGGCGTGTAGCCGAAGATCCTCTCGCCGCCGCGGTTCCAGCTGGTGACGACGCCGGCCCGGTCGATGGTGAAGACGGCGTACTCCTCGAGACTCTCGAGGACCTCGCGGTAGAAACGCGGGCCGGCGTGGGGCGCGCGCGGCCCGGCTTCGCGCCGCCTCGTCGCGCGGGACCGCGTCAATGGACGAGCCGGGCCCCGCGGGTCTCTGATTCGATGGACGGTCATGGCGGCCCGAGGCCTTCGCCACGGCGTCATCTTTCGAGTCGCCATATCGCCACCTCACGATTTAATTTTAAATCCGACGCGCGGGCGACGGCTATGGGGACGCTGTGACTCTTTCGCTTACTTTTACGGAAGAGCGGGCGAGCCGATGAGCCAGCGCAGGCCGCCCTGGGTGTCCGGCAGGCGGCTGGGTCCCGAGGGCGGCGGCGTCGTTCCCAAATTGAGCTCCATGCTCAGCGCGACGCCCTCGCCGCCGCGATGGTCCCCGCGCACGGCGGTCGGCGAGTAGCCGAAGCTGAGCATGCCGCGCAAGGCGCCTCCCTCCCTTTTCGGCAGGAACTCGACGCCCATGCCCACGCCGGCGTGCTGCGCCCCGCCGGCGTCGGTGGTCGGCACCGGCTTGATCACGGCTCCGCCGGCGAACCAATTGAAGACGATCCGGCGCTCGTTCGTGAGCGACTTGCCGAAGCGCAGCCAGACGTGAGCCACCTTCTCCGCGGCGATCTCCTGCGAGAAGTAGCCCGGGACGCTCATCGGGAACTCGGCGTTGTTCTGGAGCATGCCGCCGACCCGGTACGCGGAGAAGCGGTCGACGCCGGTGCCGGCGCCGAAGTTCATGTCCACGCCGAGCCGACGGTCGTCCGGGAAGTCGTAGGCGAAGAGCAGGCGCGTCCAATAGAGGTGCGTCGCTCGCTCGGCCACGCGGTCGCCGTTGTAGCCGTAGGCGCCGCCGTGCTCGCGGTCGCGCGCCTCGTACCAGACCGAGACCTCGCCGGAGGGCGCCTGGTCCAGCCCCGGCGGCCGGCCGCCGGCCCGGATGCCGAAGCGGAGGATGCCGGTCCACTCGTTCGGCGGCAGGACGAACTCCGGCGCCGTCGCGTAGTTGCGCCGGTAGTCCGCCCAGGAGGCCGCGCCCCGAAGGTAGCCGTTGATCGGCACCGGGCCGATCTTGCCCAGCTTCGGATAGAGCGACAGCGAGGGCCCCCCGCCGTGTCCGGTGAACGACTCGCCGCGCTTCTCGTCGCCGCGCCGGACCTCCGTCTGCCCGAAGGCGTAGCCGCCGCCGCTGAAGCCGACGCCCGCGTCGGCGTGCTTCCCGATGACGTTCAAGAAGCCCATCTCCGAGTCGACGTAGACCGGGGCGACCACGAGACGCAGCGCGCTGCTCGAGCCCGCCACTTCCGGGACGTTCATGTACGCGTAGGCGTAGGGCGCCACGGGCCCCGGGGCGAGCAAGCCCTGCTCGTAGCCTCCCAGGAGGAGCACGCGCCGCTGGGGGTCGATCTGCGCGCGGGCGGGGGCGGCAAGGGCGAGAAAAACGGCCGACGCGAGCAGGGCGCGGAGCACGGCCGCAGTCTACCAGGAAGCCTCCGGCGGCCCAGCGACGGTTTTGTCAAACTTCTGCGACGGACGGCCGCGCCGCTTCCGGTTTTTTCGTATTTGCTATGCTACCGCCATGGCACTCCACATCGTCGTCTGCGTGAAAAGCACGCCCACCAGCGTCAACGTCCCCGTCGATCCCGCGACGGGCCAGCCCAAGACGGCCGGCCTGCCGACCGCCATCAACCCCTATGACGAATACGCCGTCGAGGAGGCCGTGCGCCTGAAGGAGCGCGTCCCGGGCTCGAGCGCGACCGTCCTGACGGTCGGAGCCGACTCCGCCGCCGACGTCCTGCGCGAGGCCATCGCCCGCGGCTGCGACGCGGGCGTCCTCGTCTCCGGCCCCGAGTTCGAGGGCGGCGACTCCTTCGCCACCAGCCTCGCGCTCTCCGCCGCGATCAAGAAGCTCCACGCCGAGAAGCCCGTCCATCTCGTCCTCTTCGGCAAGAACACCAACGACGTCGGAGCGGGCGTGGTCGGCGTGCAGACGGCCGCGTGGCTCGACTGGCCGAGCGCCACCGCCGTCAAGAAGATCGAGGCGATCGACCCCTCCTCGGCGACCGTGCAGCGCGCGATGGAGGACGGCACCGACGTGCTCAAGCTGGCCCTGCCCGCCTGCGTCGCGACGGTCAAGGAGATCAACGAGCCGCGCCTCCCCTCGCTGAAGGGCAAGATGGCCTCCAAGAAGGCCGTGCTCCCGAAATGGACCGCGGCGGACCTGGGCCTTCAGCCCGCCCAGGTCGGCGCCGCGGGCGCCGCCACCGCCATCGCCAAGGCCGCTCTTCCCCCCTCGCGCCCCGCCGGCGTGAAGGTCGAGGGCGCGACCTCCGCGGAGAAGGCGAAGAAGCTCGTCGACATCCTGTTCGAGAGGAAGCTCATCTAATATGGCCAACTCAGGAATTCTCGTCGTCGCCGTCTCGCAGCGCGGCGCCCTGCCGCCCGCGACCTACGAGCTCGTCTCCGCGGGCCGCAAGCTCGCGGACGCGCTGAAGCAGCCGCTCGCGGCCGTCGTTCTCTCGGACAAGGCCTCGGCGCTCGCCGCCGACCTCGCGTCCCGCGGCGTGGACAAGGTCTACTCGGTCGAGCACGCCTCGCTCGCCGGCTTCGCCGAGGACACGTTCGCCAAGGCCGCCGCCGACGTCGCCCGGAAGGAGGGCTTCGCCAAGATCCTGCTGGCGTCCAACGTGGCGGGGCGCGCGCTCGCCGCGCGCCTGGCCGTGCTGCTCAAGGCCGGCCTCGCGACGGACGTCTCGGAGATCGCCGACGACGGCAAGGTCTCGCGCCCCTACTACGCGGGCAACCTCGTCGCGTCGGTCGAGATCAAGACGCCCGTCGCGGTCCTGACGCTGGCGCCCATGTCCTTCCCCCGCGCCGAGCCCGGCGCGGCGAAGGCCGAGATCGTCCCCGTCGCTTTCGATCCCGGCGCGGCCAAGACGACGTTCTCGACGTATCAGCCCGAGACCTCCAACGAGATCGACATGGGCTCCGCCGAGCGCGTCGTCTCCGGCGGCCGCGGCCTCGGCGGCGCGGAGGGCTTCAAGAAGATCTTCGAGCTCGCGCACGCGCTCGGCGCGGCCGTCGGCGCCAGCCGCGCGGCCGTGGACTCGGGCTGGATCCCGTACAAGCACCAGGTCGGACTGACGGGCCGCAGCGTGCGCCCCAAGCTCTACGTGGCGGTGGGCATCTCCGGCCAGATCCAGCACCTGGCGGGCATGTCCTCGTCGGGCACGATCGTCGCCATCAACACCGACAAGGACTGTCCGCTCATGCAGATGGCGAACGTCTCCGTTCAGGGCGATCTCAACGAGCTGCTGCCCGCGATCGTCGAAGAGGTCAAGCGCCGCCGCGGCGCCGCGCCGATCGCCGCCTAATCGGGGCGCCTTTCCGGCGCCTGCGTCAGGAGGCCCTGGATCCCTTGTGATCCGGGGCCTTCTTCTTTCCCGGCGTCCTCCCGGACTTGGTCCAGCGGCAGACTCCCCCCTCGCAGCGCACCTTCGCGAACGGCGTCCACGCCGATTTGCGGCTCACGAACAGCCAGGGCATCAGGTCTTTCGCGATCATGCGGGCCTCCGGGGTGCGGCGCCGATGTAACACCTTTTATCAGGTTATCTAATATGTGTCAATAGGTTTATTCGTAATTAATGAAATATTTTAGATCGAGCTCGCGGCGGGGGGAGAACGCCTAGGCGGACGGCGGGGGAGACTTCTTCCTGGGATGCTTCCCGTCGGGGAATATCCAGCCCGGGACCTTCCACTCGATCACTCCGGTCAGCGTGATCGCCGCGGCGATGATCGCCATCGCCGTCGAGATCGGGAACAGGTCGAGCAGGAAGCCCGCGAGCAGCGCGCCGCCCGCGGAGAAGAACATGTCCACCATCCCGAAGGCGCTCTCGACGCGGCCGAGCTTGTCGTCGGGGATCTCGTTGCGCACGACGGGCGCCATCACGATGCCGACGGGACCGTGGAAGATCTGCGTGATGAACTGCACGAACATGACCGCGGCGAGGTTCACCCAGAACAGGTGCGGCGCGAGCACGGTCGGCACGAGCCACATGAGCCAGAAGAGAGCCGAGGAGACGCCGGCCATCTTGTAGAAGCGGCCGTGGCCGAGCTTCTCGATGAGGCGGTCGCCCTTGTCCCCCTCCATGCGCCACGAGGCCAGGAAGCGGCCGACGGACTCGGCGGCGAGCATGAGGCCGAAGATCCCCCCCGCCGTGGCGAGGATCCCGCCGATCAGGGGGATCCCGAGGTGCGGCCCGGCGCCGATCACGTCCTTGATGAAGTTGGGCAGGACGACCATGGGCATCGCGTCGGACAAGAAGGCCTCGACGGCGCCCACTCCCATCAGCGTCGCCAGCGTCCTGTTGCGCAGGATGTAGGCGAACCCCGTCGTGGCGTCGTGGCCGTCGAGCACGCGGGCGAGCTTCTCCTTCAGCGAAAGGCCCGTCTCCTTGGCGGCGGCCGGCCGATTTTTAAACAACCCGCCGGCGAAGCGGGCCAGCGCCAGCGGCGAGAGGGCGATCCCCTTCGCGAGGGCCCACAGGAACGAGACCGTCCCCTTCAGGAAGGACAAGAAGCCGGCCATGCCCATTTCGGAGTGATCGCGCGGGTCGCGGACCATGAGCCAGTACACCGGCACGGCGGCGAGGAGAAGTCCGGCGTAGACGGCGTAGGCGATCGCGTAGCCGCCGAGGCCGAAGGAGCCCACGAGCGCGGCGACGCCGAAGCTCGCCGCGACGGGCATGATCATGCCGGCCAGCGAGTCCCACTTGCTCAGCGTGGCGCTCGCCTCCTTGTTCAGCTTCTCGTCGGTGCCGAGGAAGGCCATGCGCGCCGCGCCGTCGGCGACGATCATCGTGCTCTGGAAGAGCGGGTTGAGCGCGACGATGCCGATGAGCACGGCGAAGCTCAGGTGGCCCGCGAGGAAAAGGAGCGGGATCGCGCCCATCAGCGCCGCGCGGGCGAGCGAGGTCGCGATGAACAGGGTGCGGAAGTCGGTCTTGTCGATCAGCAGGCCGACGGGCAGAAGGTTCACGATCGACATCGAGCCCATGTGCACGTTGCGGACCATGCCCATGACGGCCTTGCTCTTCTTGAGCGTCTCCATCACCAGGAAGGGCTGGCTGATGCCGTGGAACTCGATGCCGAACACGGTCAGGATGTGGTGGCCCCAGAACAGGCCCCACATGGAGCGCGGGATCTTGGTCTTGCCGCCGGAAGGCGGGGTCGCGGGCGCGGAGGCCGGCGCGAGACGGGACTCGGCCTTCGGCGCGGGCTCGACGTCCTGCGCGGCGGCCAGAACGGGGAGGGCGTCGTCGGAGGCGGAATGCGCCGCGGCCAAGTCGAAGAAACGGGAGCTTTGGACGTCCGCGGCGGCGGCGGCCGCGTTCGGCGCGGCGCGCGGAGCGGCCGCCGAGGCGAGCGCCGCGAGAGGCGCGGCGAACGCGGGCTTCTCGTCGGCGCGAGCGGCGGCTGGGACGAAGGGAACCGCGGGCGCGGCCGGAGCGGCCGCGGCGGCCGCGATCGGCGCGAACGCCGCGGGCGCCGCGGCGGCCGCGGCCGGGGCGGCGGCCGAGGCCGCGGGCGAGGGAGCGGCGGACGGAGCGGCGAGGGAAGCAGCGAGGACGACGGCGGACGGAGAGAGAAGGGCCGCGGGAGAGACGCTCGCGGGCGAGACCGGAAGCGAAAGTCGCACGGCTCCGGCTTCGGAGGGCGCGGCCGCGCGGAAGACCTGCGCGGCGGCGTCGTAGGAGCGCAGCCCGGGAGCTCCGGCGAGGATGAGCCCGGCGACGAACGTCGCCAGGGCGCGCTTGAAGGGCCGGATCATGGGGATACTGTATCGCGGAGCGGAATCATCTCCTAGGGTCCTTGGGGCCCGTTCCCCTGGGCTTTTCGACCTGGACGAAAGGTCCCGCAGGCGCTATCCTTTTCGCATGTCCCGGGCCCTCGCCGTCCTGCTCGCCGCCTCGCTCGCCGCCGGCTGCGCGTCCCCGCGCCCCAAGTTCTACCCCGACGAGCATTACAAGACGGCGGGCGACGAGCAGGCGAAGAAGGACACCGACGAATGCCTCGCCGAGGCGAAGGCCTATATAAAGGAGCACCCCGCCCAGCAGGTCGCGAAGAAGACCGGCTTCGGCGCGTTCACCGGCGCTTTGATCGGCGCGACCGTCGGGCTCATCCTCGGGGACTGGAAGGGCGCCGTCGAATCCGGCGCGGCCGCGGGCGGAGTGGGCGGCGCGGTCTCGGGCACGGCCGAGGCGAACAAGCCCGGCGCGTTGGTCCGCGCCTACACGGACCGCTGCCTCGCCGAGAAGGGCTACACCGTCCTGGGCTGGGACTAGCTCCGGAACGGCCAGCGGCGGGCGTGCGGGTCGAGGTCGAGGCTCGCGAGGAAGTCCGCGACGACCTTGTCCTCCGCGGCGCGCCAGGCGGCCTCGCTGGCGCCGGCGCCCAGCTCGAGAGAGCCGCCGGCGATCATGCCGTGTCCGCCTCCGCGGTTTCCTCCGCCCAGCAGGCGCTTGAGCAGGCGGCCCGCGCCCGCGCCGGGATCGTTGGAGCGCAGCGAGACGTGCAGGCGGTCCTGGTAGCGAGCCGTCACGATGGACCAGCGGGTCTTCTCGAGCGTCATCAGGAAGTCGGCGATCTGGGCCACGCGGTCGGGCGTGCGCACCTCGCCGAGGTGCGCGCCGGCGACGCGGTCGACGATGAAGGTGTCGCGGATGCCGCGCGCGAGGGTGCCGAAGAACTCCTCGGAGCGCAGGGGATAGGAGATGCGCCAGAGGGTCTTCATGTTCGCCTTGGGCCAGAACATCTGGTAGGCGTCCATGTCGCGCGGCGTCGCCTCGCGGCCGAGGTTCTGGGTCTCGGACCCGATCCCATAGACGATCGCCGTCGCCAAGCGGCTGGGCACGCGCACGCCGGCGAGCACGAGGGCCTCGACGAGGATCGTCGTCGTCGCGCCGACCTCCTCGTCGATCAGCGGGAGGTCGGCCTGCGTGTCGGCGTGGCGCGGGTGGTGGTCCACGATCAGGTCGGGGATGCGCCGCGGAGGGCAGCGGTTGTTCTTGAACGGCTGCTGGGTGTCGACGAGGGCCAAGTGCTCGACGCCGGCCAGCTCGCCCTTGCGCAGTGCCCGGGCGGGGACGAGCAGGCGCTCGGCCATGATCCGGTTCTCGGCGCGGCCGATCATGCCGCCGTACACGATGCGCGAGCGGATCTTGCCGAGGTGCTGGGCGAGGTGCGCCAGCGCCCACGCGCTCGCCAGCGAGTCGGGATCCGGGTGGTCGTGCGTCAGGATCGTGAGCGGCGAGAGGGCTTTGCCTTTCTCGCTCAGGAACTTGACGAGCCGGCGGGCGTGGAAGCCGGGCTTCACCGCCCGCCCCCTCCGAGGCCGACGAAGAAGAACCAAAGCAGGATCGACACGGCGGCGGCGCTGAGCTTCTCGCGCCAGTTCTCGGTCAGGAAGCGCACGACGGGATTCTGCGCGTGGTCCGGGCTCAGGCGGACCAGGAACACCTCGATGGCGTCCTGCAGGTCCTCGAGGTCGGCGACGACCTTGAGCTCGCCGCGCCGCGCGATCGAGACCGTGCCGGCCTCCTCGCTGACGACGAGGATCAGCGCGTCCGTGCGCTCGGCAAGGCCGAGCGCGGCCGAGTGGCGCGTGCCCAGGTTGGTGATGCGGGCCAGGTCCTTGGACAGCGGCAGCTGGACGCCGAAGCGCGAGACGCGGCCCTCCTCGACGATGAACGCGCCGTCGTGCCCGAGGGAGTGTGAATCAAAAATGCTCTTGATCAGGGCCTCGGACAGCTCGCCGTTGAGGTCCCAGCCGCCGGAGACGTGGCGGTCGAGCGGGTCGAGGCCGCGCAGGACGACGAGCGCGCCGATGTGGTCGCGCGCCAGGTCGCCGAGCGAGCGCACCAGGATCTCGACCTGGCGGTGCGTCGGCGCCGACTTGAGCACGCCGCCGGTCAGGCTCCAGACCGCGATGCGCTCGAACACCGAGCGGATCTCCTCCTGGAAGATCACGATCACGGCGACGATGAACACGGCGAAGAAGCCCTGGAAGATGCGCACGGTCATGTACATCCCGGCGAGGAAAGCGACGGTATAGACGATGGCGAGCAGGAGCAGGCCCAGCGCGACGAACGCGGCGCGCGTGCGCTTGAACCACAGCAGCAGCCCGTAGATCAGCGAGCCGACGAGCATCATGTCGAGGATGTCGGGCACGCCGATGTGCTTGAGGTTCATCGCGGCCTAGTATAGCGGAAGAGCCCCGCGAAGGCCAGGGGCGGTCAGCGCCCGAGCGAGAAGGCGGCGTTCAAGATCTTGTCGGCGAGACGGTCGACCATCGAGGACGTCATGTTCTTGAGGAAATAGCCCGTGAGGCAGGTGACGGTGAGCATCGAGCAGAGCAGGAGCATGTACTCGACGGACGCCATGCCGCGGCGGGAAAGCCTCACCCGTCCAGCGTAGACGGATCGGCGGCCGAGCGCCAGGGCCCACCAACGGCTTAGGCCAAAGGGCCCATGTGCCATTGACGCTTGCGCTCCGCTTTCGATAGGATTGCGGCACGCCGTTCATCTTACGAATACGCCAAAGGACTCCAATGAAAAAGATTTTCCTGGTCGCGCTGATCGTGCCCGCGCTGGCGACGTTCTCCCGGGCGGGCGAGTCGGAGACGGCGGTGCTGTCGGCCGGCGCGTCGTTCGCGTCGCTGGCCGACCTGAAGGCGGCGCTGAAGCCCGCCGACGAGGACCCGGCCGCGGCCAAGCAGAAGATGCTCGATGAGAAGCTCCTGTCGGCGGTGGAGACGATCGACGTCGCGGAGATCCGCCGCCTGGTCGCGATGGGCGCCAACCCCAACGCCAACGACGGCTGGCACTCCACGCCGCTGAGCGCGGCGGTCTCGGCCCACGGCGACGCGGACGTCATCAACGCCTTGCTGAGCCTCGGCGCGCAAGTCGACGGCAAGGGCGTCTGCGACTACACGGCCCTGCACACGGCAGGCCGCGACGGGCGCCTGGAAGCCGCGCAGATCCTGGTCGCGCACCACGCCACGATCGACGCGAAGGCCTGCCTGGGCGACACGCCCCTCCTCGAGGCGGCCGCCAACGGCAAAGCCGAC
>DATNGC010000165.1:0-6363 GCA_035606075.1 Elusimicrobiota bacterium | reverse complement strand
CGCGCGCGGCGTCAAGAACCTCAAGCTCGGCTCCTCTCTCGACGGCCTCGAGGAAGTCCATGACGCGATCCGCGGCCAGGACGGCGCGTTCGCGGGGCTGACGCGCACGGTCGCGGCGGCGCGCGCGGAGTTCCCGGAGTACCCGTTCGGCTTCACCTTCACGATCCTGCCCGCCAACGCGCACCAGGTCTACAAGGCCTACCGCTTCGTCACGGAGGAGCTGGGCTCGGGCTTCGGCGCGCAGTGGGCCGTCGAGACGGACGGCATCGAGCCGCTGGGCTGGACGCGCGCGCGCAAGGAGCTGGCGCTGCGCGGCGTGCGCGAGGTCGTGCTGGACCTCTGCCGCCGCCACGGAGCGTTCGAGCGCGTCGCCGTGCCCGAGGCGGACAGCGGCGAGTGGGACTGGCTCTGGTCGGAACTGCTGTACTGGCGCGGGCTGGAGGACTACGGCCGCGAGGCGCGGCGCTTCGAGTTCTTCCGGCGCTGCACGTCGGGCGAGCGCCACGTCATGATCGATCCCGAGGGCTCCGTCTTCTTCTGCCCGGTCAACCGAGCGCGCTCGATCGGCGACGCCGCGAAGACGCCGCTCGACGAGCTCTGGACGGGCGAGAAGGCGCGCGCGGAGCGCGAGTACGTGGCGTCGGGCGAGTGCCACTGCTGGCTTCGCTGCGTGAGCACTCCGGCGCTCGACCGCCTCCTCGCCCGCTCGCGCGCGGACGCGGCGAACGCGCCGTGAGGGTCTGGCCTCCCCCTCCCCGCTCCCTGCGCGCGCTCGTGGGCGAGCCGGACCTCGCCTCCTTCCGCCGCGTCGGAGCGGACTGCCTCGGCCAACTGCTGGACGCGGGGCTCCCCCGCGAGGGCCGGGTGCTCGAGATCGGCTGCGGCTGCGGGCGCATCGCCGCGCCGCTGGCGGACGCGCTCGGGCCTCGCGCCCGCTATCTCGGCGTCGACGTGCGTCCGGACCTGATCGCCTACGGCCGGGAGACGATCACGCCGCGCGACGAGCGCTTCCGTTTCGAGCGCGTCGACATCCGCCACCCCGCCTACAATCCGGCGGGCCGTCTCCGCGCCGCGCGCGCCTCGTTCTCCCGCTTCGGGCGCTTCGACTTCGTGCTCCTGATCTCCGTCCTCACTCATCTCGGGCGCGACGAGTCCGCCCGTTATCTGTCGGAGATTCGGGGCGTGCTCGCTCCGGGCGGACGGGCCTTCGTCACGTTCTATCTCCACTCGCCGAGCCTGCTCCGCTTGCGCGGTGCGCGGCACGGCTCCCTCTTTCCCTTCCGCTGCGGCCGCTGCCGCTTCAACGAGAGCGCGTACGCTTTCTCCCATCACGAGCGCGACGTCCTGGCGGCTTGCGCGCGCGCGGGGCTGGAAAGAGCGGCGCCGATCCGTTACGGCGACTGGTCCGCGGCGAGGGCGGGGCTTTGGCCGGCGCAGGACGTCCTCGTGCTGCGCGCCGTCTGATCCGGCCCGCGGCTCAGCCGCCGGCCAGGGTTCGCCCGAGGTCTCGAGCGAGCTGGAGCAGCCCGCGCGGCCGGAAGAACTCGGAACGACCGTGCCGCCGCGGAAGATGGGTGACCCCGGCTTCGCCGAAACGAGCGCCCGCCGCCGCCGCCGCGCGGGTGAGCTCGAGGCCCACGCCCCCGCCCTCGCTCGCCAGCGAGAGGCGGCGCAGGAGCGAGGTCCGGATCAGGCGAAAGTCGCAGTTCACGTCGGAGACCGGGGCGGAGAAGAGGGACCGCGCGAGGAGGCGGTAGCCGCCGCCGAGCACGCGCCGCGGGAAAGGGTCTGACCTGGACGTCTTGCGCCCGTTGAGGAAGTCGAGTCCCGGATCGGCGCGCCAAAGGTCGACGAGGAGCGCGAGCTCGCCGGGATCGTATTGGCCGTCGCCGTCGGTGTAGAAGACCCACTCGGACGAAGCCTCGGCGAGACCGCGGCGGATCGCAGCGCCGTAGCCCAGGTTGCGCCCGTGGCGGACGACGCGCGCGCCGCGCGCGGCGGCCGCGGCGTCGAGGCGGGCGGCCTCTTCCGGAGAGCTGCCGTCGTCGACGATCAGCAGCTCGTGGCGCTCGGCGCAGGCGTCCGCGGCGGCCGCCGCGCCGTCGAGCAGGCCGGCGACGGCGGGCGAATCGTTGAGGTAGGGGAAGAAGACGGTAAGGCTCGGGAGCTTCGCGCTCATCGGAGCATGTTGAGGACGAAGTCGAATCCCGACATGTACCGCTTGGCGTCTTCCCAGCGGCGCAGGCGCTTGGCGTGCTTCCAGAAGTAGCCGGGGCGCAGGTAGAACTCGCGGTAGGCGCGGCGAACCATGGCCTCGACCGCCTCGCGCGAGCCGTAGGCCTCGGGGACGTAGGTGGCGCGCGGCACATAGCGCGTGGCGTTCATGCGCTCGTCGTAGGACTGCTCGATGAGCTTGCCTTCGGCCAGCGCCTGCGCGTACAGCGGCGTGCCCTCGAACGGGTGCAGCGGGATGAACGCCGCATAGTCCACGTCGAGCCTCTTTGCGAAATCGATCGTCTCGGCCCCTCGCTCCGGCGTCTCGCCCGGCAGGCCGAGGATGAAGGAGCCGATGATCTGCACGCCCAGCTCGCGGCACCAGCGCGAGACCTCGAGGCTGCGCTCGATCGTGATTCCTTTCTCGATGTTGTCGAGGAGCTCCTGGCTGCCGCTCTCGAAGCCGATGAACAGCTCCCAGAGCCCGGCCTTCCGCGCCAGCGCCAGCGTGTCGCGCTGGATGGACATGTTCGAGATCGCGCGGCAGGCCCAGATCACGTCGAGCTTCTCCTTCAGGAGCAGCTCGGAGAAGCGGCGGATCCACTTCTGGTTGGACATCAGGTCGTCGTCGTAGAAGACGAGCTCGCGCACGCCGTAGTCGGCGATCAGCCCCTTGATCTCCTCGATGGTGCGCTCCGGGCTCTGCGCCCGGTACTTGCGCTTCATCGGCCCCGAGCGCTCGCAGAATGTGCAGCGCGACCAGGTGCAGCCGCGCGCGGCGATGATGTTGGTCGACGGCAGGCGCTGGTTCTCGTAAGGCTCCGGTGCGTAGCGCGAGAGGGGCAGGTGCCGGCGCGCCGGGAAGGGAATCTCGTCGAGGTCGAGCACGGGGTCCGCCGGCGGAGTGCGGTAGGGCTTGCCGTCCGGCCCGCGCAGGGCCAGGCCCCGCACCCGCTCCACGCCGGAGCCGGCGGCCACGGCGCCGGCGAGCTCGACGGCCGTTCGCTCTCCCTCGCCGGTCGCCACGTAGTCGATCGCGGCGCATCGCTCGAGGATCTCCTCCGGGTAGCAGACGCCGTGGGCGCCGCCGAGGACGACGGGGACGCCGGGGAGCGCCTCCTTGAATCTTTCCGCGAGCCGGTAGGCGTGCAGGCTCGTGGGCGTCATCGCCGAGATGCCGATGAGGCCTGGGTTCGCCGCGACGGCCGCGAAGACGAGCCCGTCGAAGTCGAGCTCCTCGGCGGGAGCGTCGAGCAGGCGCACCTCGTGGCCGGCGCGCTCGAGCACGGCCGCGACATAGGCGACGCCCAGGGGAGGCAGGAGACCGCGCTTGAGGCTTCCTCGCCCGGGATTCAAGGCCCGTTCTTCGACCGCGAGCACGAGCGGCTGGGCGTTGCGCCGCCGCATGAGGCCGGGCTGCGGCGGCGTCGCGAGAAAAATCTTCACGTGAGGATAGCGTAGCGGCGCCGGGCGGGAGTGTCAAGGAGCGGCTCCGTTCCTTGATATCATTCCCACATGCCCCCCTCCGCGAGCCGGCGACCGGCCCTGATCGGTCTCGGCCTCCTGCTCGCCGTTCGCGCCGCCTTGGCGCTCTGGCATTTCCGGCTTTCCGGCGGCTTTCCGATCTTCCTTTCGTCCGCCGAGCTCTTGCGGGCGCTCTTGAGCCTCGTTTGGGCGCGGGCTCCGACGTTGAACGTCGACGTCATGTGGCTGCCCGGGAGCTTTTGGATCTATGGGACAGCGCTTCGGCTCCGGGAGGAGCCGCTCGCCGTTCTGCCTCTCCTCAACACGCTGTTCACGTTGGGATCACTGTGCTGTCTTTTCCTCCTCACCGAGCTGCTCACCGATTCGGCGGTTCTGGCGCTCGCGAGCGCCGCCTATGCGGCGTTTCAGGCGGAGTCGCTGATCCTCGGAACGGGCGCCACGGCGGACCCTCTCCTCCATCTGAGCATCCTCGCCTCCGTCTATTGCTGGGCGCGTTCCCTGAAATCCGGCGATTTTCCGTGGATGCTCGCCGCGAGCGCGCTGATCGCGGCCGGGTGCCTCGCGCGCTACGAGGCGTGGCTGATCGCCGCCGGCCTCGGCGCGTCCTGGATCGCCGGTTGGCCCGCGCAGCGGAGCTGGAGCCGAAGGCTTGCGCCGCTGGTCGTGCTCTCCGCGCCGGTGCTCGGCTGGCTGGTCCTGCAGGCCGCGCACGGCGCGGTCCTCGGCTTCCTGACGAACGCGCTCCAGGCTCATGACGCGGATTTCGTCCGCCTGAGCGTGCCGGCGAAGCTTGTCTCGTTCCTGGGCGGCCTCGAGGCGCCGCCGCTCGTCTGGCTGGGGCGGCTGCTGCCGGCCCTCGCGTGGTTCTCGGCCGTCCGGCGGCGGAATGGCGGCAGAGTCTGGAGGTCCGTCGCGCTGCTGGTTCTCTGGTTCATCGCGACTTACCTGGCGCTGGGTCTGTTCGTGCAGACCCAGGTGGACCTCCACGCCTGGACCATGACGCTCCTGACCGCGCCGTTCGTCCCCTGGTTCGTCGCCCGAGAGCTTTCCCCTTTGCGGATGCTCCCTCGCCGGGCGGCGCTGGCGGGACTCGTCGCGGCGCTGCTCGTCGGCGAGGCCGCCGGCTGGCGGCGACTCACGCGGCTGCGGCCTCTCAGGGCCGCGGCGCTGAGAACGGCCGAGGCGGTCCGCGACTGCCTGCCGGACGAACGGGGAGCAAAGGTCCTGGTCGAGGCGTTCCCACTGGCGGGGAACTCCCCGGAGCACGTGGTACAACAGGGGACGCCGCTCTTGCTGGGCCTCGACCGCGTCTTGTTCGACAGGGCCTGCGACATCGAATCGCCCGTTCCCTGCTCCGAGCAGCGGCCGCGAATGCCCTCGATCCTGAGGCTTCCGGCGCGCGACCTATCGTCCTGGCTGTCCGAACGCGGGGTCCTGGTCATCGTGACCAGCTCCGGCGAGCCGCCGCCGCCGGGCTACGAGACTCTGCGCTTCGGAAGCGGCGACGTGCTCGTGGCGCGAGAACGACCCGCGCTCAAGAGCTGCTTGGCTTCTAAGACCTTTTGAAGCGGAAGCGGTAGGAATCGGCGAGCCGGTCGGGGGCCGACTCCAGCGACCAGCCGCGCGCGGCGAGCTCTTCTTCGACCGCGGCGGCGCTCCAGTCCGCGGCGGGCCGCTCCCAGTCCGCGTCCGTCTTATGCCGAAGCGATTCGAGCGGCGAAGGCCCGAGCATGCCGTCCCAGAGCACGAGCCGGCCGCCCGGCCCCGCTGCCCGCTCCGCGTAGGACAGGAGTGATTCGCGTTCCGCCGGCGAGGAACGCGAGAAGAGGTGCGATAGGAAGACGGCGTCGGCGCGGCGGTCTCCCCCCTCGCGGCCGCCGAGCCCCGCGAGATCGCGGACGTGCCGGACCTTCCTGAGGCAATGATGCGGGCGGTTCCCTGGGGCGACGACGTGGACGATCTCGGCCTCTCCCCGCGCCCGTCCCGTCAGCGGGCTTTCGTCGGTAAGCGTCTCCAGGCCCACCCAGAGCAGGCGCCCGGCGGCGCCGGCGTCCGCGTCGAAGCGGGACCCCAGCCCGGCATCGGAGGTCCGCACCAAGTCGATCCAGCGCAGGAACTCGGATTCGACGCGCCAGTAGTGCTCGAAAACGGGGAGCCTGCCGGCGCGTCCGCCGGTCTCCAGGACCGTCGCGGCGAAAGCGCGCAGGCGCGCCATCGCGCGGTCGAGCTTGGCGCCGTCGCGCATGAGGGAGTTGCCGTGATTCGAGCCGGACGCGAAGGCGTCCTCGAGATGCTCGACCTCCTCGAGTCGCGGCAGAAACCCGTCGCGGACGAGGAGCGCGGAGTACTCCTCGTAGAGCGCGAGCAGCGGCCGCTTCGCCGCGCCCTCGCCGGGAAGGTGCGCCAGCGTGTTCCGGACGAACGGGAGGCGCTGCAGCGCGCTGACGTAGAAGACTTTCGCGTTCGCGCGCCGGACTTCCGCGCCGGAGAAGCGGGGGAGGGCGACGACTCGCCTCGGCGGCGTCTTCGTATACTCCATCTCGTAGCGCTCGGGGTGCCGCCCCATGTCCGCCCCCGGCAGCACGAGCGCCGGATAGGCGCCGATGATCTCGGGGCGAAGGGACAGCGTCCACTCGTAGGTGTCCAGGAAGCCGTCGTACGTGT
>DATNGC010000164.1:0-16055 GCA_035606075.1 Elusimicrobiota bacterium | reverse complement strand
TCCGGCAGCCGCTTGTGGAGCAGGGACTCGCCCCAGTTGATCATGTCGACGTGGACGAGCGTCGGGCCGAGCCGCTCCATGAGGAGCTCGAAATGCTCGAGGGTCATCTCGGACTTGGTCCGCACGCCGCGGTTGGCGCCGGTCGGGCAGAACGGGCAATGCAGTTGGCAGAAGTTCGTCGGATCGACGGTCAGCCAATACGGCTTGCCGCCCCACAGTCGGGCGCTGCCGCGCGCCAGCAGGAACTCGACCCAGAGATAATTCAGGAGCTTCCGGCGCCGGCCCTCCCGCCAGAGGCGGGCCGAGACGTCCCGCTCGGCATGAGGGCAGAACCGAAGCGCGAGATCGAGGAGGGCGGGAAAAGGCGCGCTCATCGCCCCGGCTCCGGCCGGATGTCGAGACGCGCGGGGTGACGGCGCTCGCCCGGCACGGGAGTCTCGCGCCACTCGCAGCCCCGCAGGCGCGCCCACGCCACGTCGCGCACGGACACGCCGCGCTCGCGCGCCCGGACGAAGCGGCAGAAGGTCGCGTCCAAGGTCGCCCCGTCCCAGACGGAGCAGCCCTCGGGCGCGTCGACCAGCTCCACCCCGTCGAGCCGGACGCGGGCGCCCTCGCCGGCCTGGATCGCGCAGCGGCCGGCGCGGATCGTGCCGCCCGCCGCCTCGACGAGCGAGCGGCCGAGGGCGCGGACGGCGATCTCCGTCCCGCAGAGTGAGCAGTCTCGCAGGCTCGCGCGGGCGTCGTCGAAGGTCTGCAGCGCCGCGTCTCCTCCGGCGGACAGCGACGCGCTCGCCAAGTCGGCGCGTCCCGACCGCAGGCAAAGGACGCCGCCCCAGGGGGCGCCGTCCGCGCCGAGCGCGACGGGGCGCTCGGGCGTCCCCAACGCCTCCAGACGGCCCAGCACGACGATGTCGCAGAGCTCGCGCTGGGAGGCTTCGATCGGGTAGCCCTCGCGCGCGCTGCGGAACACCGCGCAGGCCCAGCGCGGCGGCCGCGCGAAGGTCAGCCGGCAGCCGGGGGCCAGGACGAGGCGGCGTCCCTCCGGGACCACGACGTCGCCCTCGACGCGCACGTCGCCCTCCCAGGTCTCGTCGGTCTCGAGGACGCCCGAGCGCGCCGGCGCGGCGAGGTTCACGATCCCACCGCCGCGACCCATGACTTGACGCCTGGTGCATCAGAGTAAGACGCTCGGAGGAAATCGGCGGAAGCTTCGACCCTCCGGCCCACGGAGAGCTCGAGCAGGCCGCGCGAGAGACGGGCATAGGGCTGCTCCGGCGCGAGCCGCAGAGACTCATCGAGATAGGCGCGCGCCTGACCGGCGCGCCCCAGGCGCCGGCAGGCCTCCCCGGCGTGCAGCAGCACGCGGGACCATTCGCCCTTCAGGCGCCGCCGGACGTGCTCGAGCCAGGGGTTCGCGTCGCTGCGCGCCTGAAGGATGTCGGGGGAGGAAAGGGAGCGCTCGAGGATTCCCGGCTCGAGGCGTTCGGCCATCTCGAGATACGACACGCCGGCCTCCACGAAGCCGTCGACCTGGAAGATCTTGCTCACCGCCGTCATGAGGACCTCGTCGGCGTAGCGGCGGCGCCGCGCCGGGTCCATCGCCGGATGGGAGAGCTCCGCCTCGAAGCGCGGGTCCCACCAGCGCTTCCATTCGCCGGCCGGCGCGAGCATGGGTCGCGTCGACGCGAGATCATGGGCGGCGACGGCCTCCACTATCGCCAGCGACACGAGGGGATAGTATTCGTCGTACCAATGCACGCCGTCCTTGAACAGGCGCGAGTCGGTCAGGCCGTCCGGGACGAGGCGGGCGAACGCCGCGTCGACGTCCGCCACGGCCGCGCCGTCCTCGCGCGCCAGTCCGCGGATGATCGCGTTGCGGCGCGGCGAGCAGCGATCGCCGGGATCGTCCCGGTCGACGGCGTCCAAGTAGGCCTGCCGCGCGCGGGCGCCGGAGCCGGAGAGGTCCAGCGCCTTGCCGAGCCAGTAATGCCCCCACGGGTCGCTCGGATGGGCCGCCGCGTAGGCCGCGAAGCCGCGCGCCGCCTCCGCCGTCCGGCCGCGCTCCAGCGCCGCCCGCGCGCGAAAATAACCGGCGTCCTCGGCCGGCTCGCGGCTGAACACCGGGGGGATGTCGCGGATGTTGACGGGAAGGGTGCAGAGGACGATCGGGACGCGCTTGCCTCTCGCGCGCGCGATCATGAGACGCAAGTTGGCCTCGAAGTTCTCCTGGCGCTCCTCCAAGGTCCACGGCACGCTCTTCAGCCGTCCTTGATAGGAGTCCTGGATCTCTTGATAGAGGCGCGAATGCCGCAAGAGGCGGTTCAGCCGATAGAGAGCCGGGTTCAGCCTCAAGGCGGGCGCATATTCGTTGTTGCCGGAGAGAAGCACGATCAAGTCCGGCTCGTGCCGGAGAACCTCCTCTTCGACGAGGCTTTCGCGATAGCTGTCGTAGCCGCCCATGCCGCAGCCGACGATCTCGAACCGCCGGCCGGGGAGCGAGCGCCGGAGGAACTCGCCCAAGCGGCTCATCTCTTGCGCGTTGAAGGGCATCGCGACTGAGCCGCCGATGATGAACACGCGTGCGACGCCGGGGCGCTTGCGGGCGTCGAAATACTGGACGCCTCCGGCCCTCGGCCGCGCGGTCCGGTACCGGTACGGGATCACGCCGAACTTCCTCTCCAACACGAAGAAGGGGTCGTGTATCTGGAGATGGAAGTATTCGAAGTCCGGGGAGGATTCGGCGTCCAGTGCGCCGGCCGGCCTTTTCCGGCGGGCCCAGACCTCGGCCGGGAGCAGCAACGCGGCGACGAAAGCGAGGCCCGCCAGGAAGGCGAGGGCGCGGCTCTTCGTCGAGGACTCCCGGCGCACGAATTTTTATATCATTTTTCCCATGTGGCCCCTGCGCTCGGGCGTTTCTCGATTGAGCCGCTGGCCTCCGGCGAAAGTCGCGCTGGTGCAGTGCCCCGTCTGGTGGACGACGGACCCGCCGCTGGGCCTCGCCCAGCTCGCCGGCTCCCTCAAGCACTTCGGGCACGAGACCGAGGTCTTCGACCTCAGCATCGAGCTGTACCGCGAGCGCGGGGAGAAATACAAGAACGCCTGGGCCTGGGAGCAGTTCGCGTTCTGGCAGGACGCCGCGTGGATGGCCGACTGCTTCCGCGACCACGCCGCCTTCTGGGACCGCGCCGTGACGAGAATCCTGGAGTCCGACAGCCCCGTGATCGGCTTCGCGGTGTTCCTCGGCTCGCTGCGGACGACGCTGGAGGTCGCGCGCCGGCTCAAGGCGGCTGCTCCCGACCGCGTCATTGTGCTGGGAGGCGAGTACTTCTTCCTCGGCGGCAAGGCCGAGGAGCTCATCCGCCATCCCTCCGTCGACGCGATCGTGACCGGAGCCGCCGACTTCGCCTTTCCCGAGCTCGTGAAGAAGCTGCAGGACTCGGGGCGCCTCGAACCCTGCCCTGGCGCCGTCGTCAAACGCGACGGGGAGATCCTGAGCGGCGGAGAGCGCCCGCCGCAGGACAGCCTCGATGAGCTGCCGTTCGCCGACTACGAGCCGTTCCCGCTCGCGCTGTACGAGGACGCCAACCGCATCCCGATGACGGCCAGCCGCGGCTGCGTGCGGCGCTGCGCGTTCTGCAGCACGCGCGAGTTCTGGAAGGGCTACAGCTACATGAGCGGGGAGCGCATCTACGCCGAGGTCGCCCACCACGCCAAGCGCCATCCCGGCCGCCGCCACGTCGAGTTCTACGACATCACGGCCAACGGGAGCGTGCCGTCGCTGGAGCGCTTCGCGGAGCTCGTGATCGAGAAGGGTCCGACCATCGCCTGGAAGATCAACGCGATCATCCGCCCGGAGATGACGCGCGAGGTGCTCGACAAGCTCGCCGCGTCCGGCTGCACCTCGATCATCTACGGGCTCGAATCGGGCTCGGAGCACGTCCTCAAGCTGATGCGCAAGGAGTACGGGCCGGCCGTCGCCGAGCGGGTGCTGAAAGACACGCACGAGGCGGGCATTAAGACCACGGCGAACTTCATGTTCGGTTTCCCCGGGGAAACCGACGCGGACTTCCGCGAGACGCTGGAGTTCCTGCGCCGCAACCATCGCTGGCTCGACCGCGTCTACCCGAGCCGCACGTATACCGCGCTCGAGGAGCACGCCTATCTGTTCGAACATCCGGAGGAGTTCGGCATCAAGGTCGATCCGGCGAAGCCGACCAACCTCTATTGGGAGACACTCGACGGCACCAACGACTTCCTCGTCCGAATGAAGCGCTGCGACGAGTTCTGCGCGCTTGCCGCGGAGCTCGGCATCGACGTGCAGAAGGGGCTGGACGCGGAGCTCGCGCTGGACCGCCAGCTGTCGCTGGCCCAGTATCACGAGTTCAAGAGCAACGACTTGGAGGCGGCGCGCGCGTATCTCGCGTACGCGGAACTGGACCTGCAGAACCCCGCCTCGCTGTCGCGCTTGAAGGACTACGAGATCAAGCTCGCCGGCAAGCATCCGGACGACGTCGCCAGCCGCGACGCGCTGGCGCTCGTGCGGGCGACGCTGTGGCAGGCAGAGCGGGAGAGCCGGACCGGAGCCGTAACGGACCGATCGGCCGAGTTCAGCGGGGCGCGATGATCCAGGAAACGAGGAGCGGGAACGAACGGCTGGCGGAGCTCCGGCGTCGACAGCAGGAGAATACGAGGCTCAACGGGGCGGAGTACGACCGCCGCCAGCTCATCTTGGCCAGCTCGCCGCAGCACGTGTTCTTCCAGCTCAACGCCGTGTGCAACGCGGACTGCATCTTCTGCTCCAAGGGCTACGACTATCCGATCTTCGAGCTGGACCCGTACCTGGAGAAGTTCGGGAAGGAAGTGATCCCGCTGCTCTCGCGCGCGGAGAAGATCCACCTCACGGGCTCAGGGGAGTTCCTGGGGCTGCCGGACTCCAAGAAGATCCTGCGCTTCTTCAACACGGAGTTCCCGCACGTCGAGAAGCTGTTCGCGACGAACGCGTCCTATCTGGGCCCGCAGATCTGCGAGCTGATCGCCAACGGAGGGAGCCGCTACTCGCTGCAGATCTCGCTGCACGCGTCGAACCCGGAGCTGAACCGGACGATGATGCGCTACGACGCGTTCGACAAGGTCATGAGGCAGCTGCGGCATCTCATCGAGCTGCGCGACAAGAACGGGGGGAACCCGCGCATCCGGCTGATGTTCGTGCTGACGACGTTCAACATCGAGGACCTGCCGAACTTCGTGCGCCTGGCCGCGGAGCTCAAGGCCGACGAGGTGGCGGCCGGCTACTTCTACATCTACGAGTCCCAGCAGAAATACCTCTCGCTGTACTTCAAGCCGGACTTGGCCAACCGCTACATCGACGAGGCGCGCAAGGTCGCCGACGAGCTGGGCGTGGTCATGCGCCTGCCGCCGAAGTTCGGCCAGTCGCCGCACGAGTACCAGCGCGCGGACTGCTGCTCGGAGCCATGGACGCAGGTGATGCTCAACGTCGAGGGCAACGTCCTGCCGTGCGACGTATTCGGCGACTTCCCGGAGACGCTGGCCGAGAAGCCGTTCCGGGAGATCTGGAACGGCCCGGCGTACCGGACGATCCGGGCGAACCTGCGGGAGAGCAAGGGCTGCATCCTGACCTGCCCGCGGCACAACCCGAGCAGCGTCAACGACTGGGACTCCCACGTGATCCACCGCTCGAAGGGGGACGCGGCCATCGTCCGAGAGTACAATGAGGCGATGAAACGTCCGTGATTCGACGGATGGCGCTCCTCGCGCTGGGCGTCTGTCTGGTCGAACTGGGCCTGCAGGCCGCCGCCGGTTTTCTCTCGTGGCGGGAGTCGCGCGCTGCCGCCGGAGCCGGCTGGAGCCGGGCGGAGGTCCGCATCCTCTGCCTCGGGGAATCCACCACCGCCCCGAATGAGCATGCATGGCCTCTCCAGCTCCAGCGCCTGCTGGACGAACGCGCCGGCCCCGGCCGCTATGCGGTAATCAACGCGGCGCACGGCTCAACGACCTCGGGCATCCTGCTCGCCCGTCTTCCGAGATTGCTGGAACGCTACCGGCCCCAGGTCGTCATCGCCATGATGGGCGTCAACGATTCGCGCTGGTTCGGAATCTACGAGGAAGGAGCGCTCTCCACCTCCCTCTGGCGTCGATGGCGCGCGCGCCTCAAGCTTCCGAAGCTCCTGGCGTATGCCTACCACGAGCAGTGGCGGCAGCCTGACCCCAAGCGCACCGAAGAGGATCTTCGGCGGCTGAACGAAGCCGACGCCAAGGGCGCCAAGAAACCTGAATCGCAGGCCGTCTACCGCCGAATTCTCGCAAGCGGCGACGGCTCTTCCGCGACCAGCGCGGCAGGCGTGCGCCTCGCGGGAACGCTTCCGCCCGTCGAGGCGGCCAAAATCTACGCGACGCTCGCCGAGAACGAGGGCGCCGAAGACGGAGAGGACGGTCTCGGAGGCGGCGGGCGGTTCGCGGCGGTCGACACGCCCGGAGCCGATGACGGCGAATCGGCCGTGACCGCGGCGAATTTCCGCCGAATGCTCGCGCTGCTCCGGGCGAGGGGCGTCCGGCTGGCCGCGATGCAGTACCCGACTCTCGCGCTCCAGGCGCTCGAGCGCGCGACGGGTAATCCGAACGACGTGCTCTTCATCGGCAACGAGGATAATTTCCGGTCCGCGCTGCGGCATCGGCGCTACGACGACCTCTTCATCGACCGTTTCGGCGGCGAGTGGGGGCACTGCACTGCAGTAGGAGATCACCTGATCGCGGAGAACGTCTTTCGCAGATTAGTCGACTCCGGCCTTTTCCCGGACGAAAAGCGTCAACGAGCGGCACGCAAGTAATCCGCCCCTCCGGAGCGGAGTTGGTCGTCCGGCGAAACGCCGAGGCGATGGAGCAGAGCCGCGGCGACGAGAGCGTGACCTCGCGCAGACCAATGATCATCCAGAACGAATCCGGATCGGGCTTCTTCCGGAAGGTCGACGACCTCGATATGTTTAACCCATGACGGTGACCGGCTCTTCGTTATAGCTGCCCTGAGCGCTGCGATGAATTCCGCATTACCCGTCGAGAAAACGATGATGCGAACATGGGTCAACCGCGCCCGTGCGGCATGCGTGAGCGCATTCAGGAATGCCGCAGCCTCCGCATCTGGACGCACTGGAGATCCGGCGTCCGCTTTCACCGCGGTCACGGGCGATGTCCGTAGAAGCGTGCTCAGCGCCCCTTCGACGACATCGAAGGCGTATTTTCCCAGAAAATACCTGCGGCGTTTGCGATCGTTCTCGAGCATGTTCTCATACTGCGCCCGCGGCATCGGAACATACACGTTTTTTCTCCTAAAATATTCGCCGTTGTCCTCATCGTAGTCGTTCGGACAATATTCCACGATGAGGGTCGAAAGCCGGGAGACGTCGAGACGGTCGAGAAGCCGCATCTCACGCACCGTTCCGTAACCGGCGATGCCCGCATTCAAAACGCGCTCCCCTGTCGAACGTGCGATGACCTGCGGGAATGTCGCCGCCTCGGGGACTCCCCAGCCCATGGCGTAAGAATCCCCGAGGACTATTATCTGCGGGCCGCGCAAAGATTCCTCTGAATCTCGCAGCCCGAGACTGTTGGCGCTGATCGCGATTGAAAACTCGCTGTTGACGAACCGACAGGTGCCCGGCTTCAGCGTCCACCCGAGCTCGTCGTCGTACCGCGAGCAGGATTCATCGTATTGGATGATGTTCCGACTGCGGATGTATGTGTTCCTGAAGACTCTCACGACCGACGCCGGCAAGCGTTCGATTCGCGAAGGATGCGCGAAGCCATAAACGATGAACCCATCAAAGAAGAGAACGCCGAGCATGAATCCAGCCAGGATCGGGACGACGCGGGACGTCCACCGCGGACCTTTCATCGTACGGTGATACGCTCCTTTGACGCGCAGCGCCAAACGGTAAAGACGGGAGTCGAGGCGCTGTCATTGAATCGCCTCGCAACCGTGCAAACGTATCCGAGCGCGCGCGCCTCATCGAACATGACGGAGATGGGAGCATCCTCATTGGGCCAATGATGCACGTAGTCGACCAACTCGACGGACCGGCGCCCAACGAAGTTATCCCGAGTTCGACGGGAGGGCGAGGGGGCGGCATCGGTCGGGAATGATAGCCCCGTTGCCTCGATTCGCCGGCCGCTCAAGAACGAGAGGCTATATTCAACGGGTCGAGAGAGGACCAATACTCTCTCCGCGGGGTTCGCCTTGAGCCAATCGACGAGATCATAAACGGCGCTCGAGAACCGATCCTCGCCGCCGGTCCTCACAAGGTAACGGTCGAATCCCGCCATGCAAGCGGCATCGGCATATAAGTTGCCACCGAAGACCGCGATGGCGGCGAGAATAAAGGCCCGCGACCAGCGCGGCGCAAAGGGTCTCCAGCGCGCCACTGCCATTGCGACGCAAAGTTGGGGAAGAGGGAGCCAGGCAAAAATGTGGATCGGCAAGCCTGCGAACCGAAAGGTCCCGCTCGCAAGAAAGAATATCGCCTGCCACGCGAGCAGATCTCCTTCCTGCAAGGTCTTTGGGCATGCCCGATCCCTTCGTCTCACAAACATGGAAAGCCCCATGAGAAGAAGTGCCCCGCCGACGATCCAAGGGAAAATTCCATTACACGGTCCGAGCTCGGCCCCAACGCGGTACCCGGAGATTAGTCCTGGGAATGCGCTGCCGTCGACGAGTTCACGAAAGCGCTCAAACTGAGCGGGCCAGTGGATCAGCTGAAAGAACGAACCTTCCGCGGCGATGCGGCCGCGCACAAAGAACGCGGCGTTCTGGAAATGGACGAACACGTGGATGGCGATGGGGGCAGCTCCGGCCAGAAGGGCTCCCGTTCCCACGGCGATCGTTCGAGGCGCGAGCTTGGGCGCGCCTCGACTCGACAAGTGATATGCGAGTACACCCGCAGTCGCGGCGAACGAAAATACAAATTGAGCGCCGCAACTCAACCCCAGTCCGAGAAAGAATAGCGATAAAGCCAGATGCGCACCGTCTCCGGACTCGAGCCACAATGAGAGCCAATACAGGCTCGCGACTTCGATGGGAAGAAGAAGCCCGCCCGCGTAAGCGCCTATGCGCATTCCGATGACGAAAGAAGGCGAGGTCGCGAGCAGGCCGGCGGCCAAGAGCGCCTCCTGCCAACGCCCGATGAGTTGGTACGCCAGCCGATAGAACAGCACGAGGGTCAATGCGCCGGCCACGACAAATGTAAGCCGCAACGCGGTCACAGGCAAATAAGGCAGAACGGCAATCAGCGGCAGGCTGGCAATGCTCGGCAGAATGCCGTGATAAGGATGGATTCCGGTCGGGACATCGAGAAGCTTGCCGGAGAGGACAGCCCGGATGATTTCTAGAGAAAAATGACCGACGAGCGATTCGTCATCGAAAATCCCCGGCAAAGCGAGATGGCGGCACGCCAAGAGGACGTAGATCGAGACAGGCAGCAGGCAGAAGCGCATGCGCGGCACGGGGGGGAAAAGCCGCGCGACAGACATGCCTTATAATAACTTTTTACGCCTTATTAGCACCCGCTCCGAACTGAACAGAGCCGTTAACGTCAAGAGGCAATGCAGGGAACGCTGTTTTGATTCCTACGTTGCTAGATGGATCGAGACTCATCACGACTGGGCCCGTACTGACCGTATTTAAATTTAGCGCTCCACCTACCCCTGAGTTGATGCTCAGAGGGAGGCTACCGGTCGCTACAGTCGAAGTTGGCACGCCCTCAGTTGTTCGAATCTGCGCTATAGCACCCGCCGTTGGAGTAAAAGTAATCGCATTCGAAATCCCGGGCCCCGCACTGGTCAAACGCACCGCGGCTCTTGATAGGCAAGGGGCGAAAAGCATCAAAGCAATAATTATCCTTCTCACAATTCTCTCCATTCTTATGACAAAGCCGTCGCAAATACTACTAATAAAGTTAATTGCCCGATAGGAGGCTAAGTGATGGCGCGGTAAGAACGACGCCTCAAACGAGGCGCGTCATCGGGGCGGCAGTTCTGGATAGCCGATCAGAGACTTCTCGAACTCAAACGGCAGCACCGCGTTCAGCGAGGACTTCGCCGTGCACGTCGAGCAGAGGTTCGTCGGGTCGTTCTCGACGCGGCGGCGGTCCCTGATATAGCGGCGCGAGTCGCGGAAGCGCTTCCCGTTCCAGACCCGCCAGAACGCCCGCTTCATCCGCCCGTGATCGTGCTGCGGCTCGTTGCAGCGGCAGCAGGTCTGGACGTTCGAGAGCGGATCGACGCTCAGCGACATCCACGGAAGGTTGCACGTGTCCTCGATCTGCCGGTTTCCGACCGTCTTCTCGAGATTGGCCCCGGCGTCCCCGTACATGCGGTAGCGCGGATCCGCCGGCAGCCATTTCTCCTGCGCGGCATTGAGCGGCGCGTCGCCCACGAACGCCGGGACGAAGCAAAGATCGTCGACGCCGATTTCGGCCGCCATCTTCCGGGCCAGGTCGAGCTCGGCCTCGTTGTGGCTGAACACGATGTACTTCCACTCGACGCGCGGATTGCTCCGGCCGAGCCGCCTCTTCGCCTCGACCACGTGCCTCATGTTGGACAGCGCGAGCTCCAGGTCGCCGCCCTTGCGGTACGCCTCGTAGCTCGCCTGCGTGGCTCCGTCGATGCTGGCCAGGAGGTGGTCCAGTCCGGAGAGGACTATCTTCTCGGCGAGCTCCTTGCTTAGGAACTGCATGTTCGAACTCACGCGCGTGAACACCCGGTATCTCTTGCAGCAGGCGATCATCTCGTAGATGTCCTTGTTCATCAGCGGCTCGCCCTTGATGAACAGCTCCGCGACCAGAAGGTAGGGGCCCAGCTCGCTCATCAGCCGCTTAAAGGCGGCCAGCGGCATGTCCTTCATCGGCTTGGGATAGCTGCGTGTCCCGACCGCGCAGAACGGGCACTGCAGAGTGCACCGGCTCGAGGGATCGATGAAGATCTGGTACGGGTAGCTCCAGAGGAACGTCGAGAGACGCCGGTACTGCACGTTCGTCACGACGTAATTGAGGAGCTTCCGGTACAGCCCCCGGTCCCAAAGGAACTTCATCAGCTCCCGGTCGAGAGGGGAGGCGCTCATTTCCGGCCCCTCAAGCCCTTCGCGCGCTCGGCGTCCTCGCGCGCCTGCGCGAGGTGCCCTTCCTTCGCCTCGAGCGCCGACAGCGAGTCGACAGCGCCGGCTTCCGATTTCCAGTCGCCGCCGCGATCCAGCATCTCGATGGCCCTCCGGTAATGGCTTTCCGCTTCACCGAAGCGGCCGGCGCGCGCTCGCAGCCCGGCCAAGCCCGTCTCCACCCACGCGAGCTCGGGATCGTATGGCGTCGCGCGAAGCTGCGCCTGGAACCGGTCGTAGAGCTCCTCCTCGCGCGCGGCGTCGCCGAGCCGCCCGTAGAGCGGCGCGAGGCCGCGCAGCACGTCGAAACGCTCGGGCGCCGGCGGCCCCGCGCAGAATTTCCCGGCGCGCTCCGCCGCCGCCTCGGCCTCGGCCCGCCGGCCTTGATCGAGGTAGAAGTTCGCGAGGCCTAACAGGGCGCCGCCCGCGTACGTGAACTCGCACACGACCGGAGGCGCGCACGTGTTCGCCGCCTTCACGTAGGCCGCCTCGGCCTGGGAGGTCTTTTTCTGAAAGAGGTAGTCCTGGGCGAGCGACCGCAGGCCGGTGAGCTGGAAGATGTCGCCCGGGGGAGCCTTCGCGACGAGTTCGAGATGGACGGCCTCCGCCTCGGCGAAGCGTCCCTGCGCCTGGATGTCGTCTCCGAGCCATTTCAGGGTGTGCAGGACGTCGTGCTCGTTCGTCTTCGGGTCCGACTCCTCGATTTGCAGGGCCTTGCGGAGCGCCGCCTCCGCCTCGGCGTATTTGCCTTGACTGAAATAGTAGTAGCCGAGATGGTGATAGCCGAATGGACTCGCCGTGTCCACGCGGACCGCCTCCTCGAAGGAGTCCGCGGCCTGCCTGGGGCGATCCGCATGAAGGTAGAAGTAGCCCTCGGCGATGTAGGTCCCGGCGTCGTCGCGAGCGAGCTCCTTGCCCCGGGCGAACGCGGCCCGGGCGTCCTCGAAGCGGCCGAGCCGAGTGTAGGCGCGCGCGAGGCGGGAGTAGAGGAGCATCCCGCGCGGCTTCAACTCGATCGCCGCGCGCAGGACCGCGGCCTCGTCCTCGAAGCGGCCCGCGTCCTCGTCCACCTGCGCCAGCTCCAGGACCGGCCCGCCGGCCTTCGGCCGCAAGGCCAGCGCCTTCTTCAGGGCGTCTTCGGCACGGGACAGCTCCCCGTCGCGGCGATAGAGGCGACCCAAAGCGAACCAAACCGCGAACGTCTTCGGCTCGACGGCGGCCAAGCGAGCCTTGAGCTCGCTCAGCTCCTTCTCGTTCCCGGCCGCCTCCTCGATAGCGCTCAACCGCGCGAGGACCGTGCCCAGCTCCGGAGCGCCCGGCGCCAAGCTCGCCTCCGCCTCGGCCCGCACGCCTCGCGCGGCGTCCGCCGACTCCCGGATTGCTCCTTGATCGGCCAGCGCCTCCGCCCGCTCGAGCCGCTCCCTCCAAGACGGCTCCGCGCCCCGCGCGGGAAGCCCCAAGACGAGAAGGGCGAGCAGGGTCAGCGCGGCGCGCAGCGGCGCGGAGCTAGCGGCCGGCATACTCGGGGCGCGGCGGGCAGGAGCCGGCCAGCGCGCAGGCCGCCCAAGGCCGCAGCAGGCCGGCCAGAAGGGCATGCCCCTTGGCGTTCGGATGGACGAAGTCGCTGAAATACTCGCGGGCGTCGGCAGTCTTCCGGCGCTCGTACTCGGCGGCGAAGTCGACGAGGCCCGCGCCGGTCTCCGCCGCGACCTCGCGCGTGGCGCCGACGTAGGCCTCGTGATCCAAGAACTCGGGCAGGCGGCCGTCCTTGCGCAGCTCCTCGACGGGGGGGCCGTTGCGCGGCTCGATCGGCGCCGTGATCAGCACCGCGACGGCGCCCGCGGCCCGGGCCTCGCGGACGAGCTCGCGAAGGTTGGCCTTGTACTCGCGCAGCGGGACGCGGGAGAAGAAGAGGTGACTCGTGTCGTCGACCTGCCAGAGAGAGCGTTCGTAGCGGAGAAGGATCCACGAGGCCGCGTGCGAGTAGGGCGCCGCCTCGCGCAGCCAGGCGAAGGCGCGCTCGGGAAGGAACGCCCTCCAATGATCGTTCCAGCCGTAATAGATCGTCACGAGCTTCGGGTGGTAATCGAGGATCTTCGAATCCCGGACCCAGGCCGCGCCCTGATAGCTGCTGAAGCCCGGGATCCCCGCGTTCAGCACCTCCACGCCGCCGGCCGCGAGGCGCCCGGCGTAGGTCTCTCGCTCCGGGACGAAGCAGCCGGCCGTGCACGAGTCGCCCAGCGCGATGATCGCGGGGTGGACCGGCTCCGCGCCGCGCAGGGAGAGGCTGTTCTTGCGGAAGTCCGCGGTCCAGCTCTTCTCGACGCGGCCCACCGCTTGGCCGTATTCGAGATGCCGCCAGCCGCCCGCGCGGGAATAGATCTCCCGCGCCGACCAGCGCGTCGGCAGGAGAGCCGCCTCGGCCAGCGCCAGGCCGAGCGCGAAGCTCAAGGCCGTCAACGCGGCGCGCCCGAACCAGCGCCCCGACGAGGAACCGCCGCGTTTCATGGCTTAAAACATAGCAATTAAAATGTAGGATACGCCTCATGGCCGCGAGCCTTCCCTCATCATGAAGGTCGCCCTCATCCAGTGTCCCGGCTGGGGCCGCGAATGCCCGCCTTTTTCGCTCGCCTGCCTGGCCGCCTACGCCCGCCGCCACGGCCACGAAGCCGTCTGCTTCGACCTGAACAACGCCTTCTTCCATAATATCCCCGAGTTCCGGCGGATGTGGGAGGACAAGGACTACTACTCCTTCTGGGAGAACCGCAGCCGGATCTCGGAGCTCGTGCTCAAGTGCGAGGACGCCGTGGAGCGCCACGTCGACGAGATCCTCGCGTCCGGCGCTCCGGTGATCGGGTTCACCACGCACACCACCTCCTATCTCGTCAGCCAAGAGATCGCCAAGCGGATCAAGGCCAAGGACGCGAGCCGCCTCGTCGTGTTCGGCGGGCCTCAATGCTCGCGCGCACAGGCCGGCCGCGTTTTCGCGGAGGAGCCGTTCATCGACGCCGTCGCGGTCGGCGAGGGCGAGGAGACGCTGCGCGAGCTCCTCGACGTCGTCGCGCGCGAGGGCGCCCTGCGGCCGATGCCCGGGCTCATCCTCCGCTGGAACGGCGCCGTCAAGGACTGCGGGGACCGCGAGCTCGCGCCCGATCTCGACGCCCTCCCGTACCCGGACTATTCCGACTTCACGGACGCGATCGCCCGCGGCGAGTACAACGACCCGTCGCGGCTGGAGATCTTCGACAGCCGGGGCTGCGTGCGCACCTGCCATTTCTGCAGCGAGTGGCAGTTCTGGCGCGTGTTCCGGTCCATGTCGGGGGACAGGATGTTCGCCGAGATCGCCCACCAGGTCGAGCGCTATCCCGGCGTGCGCCTCTTTTACTTCGTGGGCTCGCTCGCCAACGGCAACATGAAGGCCCTCGAACGCTTCTGCGACCTGATGATCGTCAGCGGGCTCAAGGTCGCCTGGGAGGCCCAGGCCATCATCAATCCGGGCATGGACGAGCGCATGCTGAGGAAGATGGCGGCGGCCGGCTGCCGCTGGCTCGGCTACGGCGTCGAGACGGGCTCCCAGAGCCTGCGCTACCGGATGAACAAGAAGTTCACCGACGAGAACGCCTACATGACGCTCGAGGCGACGCATCGCGCCGGCATCAAGTCGCAGGTCAACATCATGTTCGGCCAGCCGACAGAGACGCGCGAGGACTTCGCGCTGACGCTCGAGTTCCTCAAGCGCGTCCGCCCGCACATCGACTCGGTGCTCGCCAGCCAGTCCTTCTGCGTCGTCGACAAGAGCACGGTCTTCCACGAGGAGCCCGAGCGCTTCGGCATCGCGGGCGAGGAGCATCACCTGTTCTGGGAGTCCAACGGCGGCGAGAACGACTACCCCGAGCGCTTCCGGCGCTACGAGGAGTTCTGCCGCCTCGCTCTCGAGCTCGGGCTGCCGGAGGACTCGGGCGTGCTGCGCCTCAAGCCCGACAAGTGGCAGCTGCTCGGGACGTACCACGAATACAAGAGGGACTGGCCCCGCGCCGTCGCCGCGTTCCGGCGCTCGCTGAGAATCGAGACCGTCAGCAAGTCGACGCTGGCCCGCCTGGCGCGGTGCTATCGCGAGCTGGGACGCTTCGAGAAGGCGCGGGAGCGCCTGGACGAGGCCCTGCGCCTGACCCCGGCCGGCGCGCGCGATCCGTTCGACGATGAGCTCCGCCGGGAGCGCGCCTCGCTTCCGCCCGCCGCCGCGCCCTCCGCCCTGGGATTTCTGCGTTCATTTATGGGAAGATCGTAGGGCGCCATGCTCACCCCTCTCGACGTGAAGCTGCAGGAGTTCAACGCCGACCTCAACCAGAAGGAGTTCGCGCGAGGCGTGGAGCGCGCCGCCTCCACGCCCCGGCACATCACGCTCGGCACGCACAACGCCTGCAACGCGAAATGCGTCTTTTGCCTGGAGGGGAACTACACCCGGTTCAGCCTCGAGCTCTACCGCGAGTTCTTCGAAGGCAGGATGGGGCATTTCATCCGCAACGCGGAGAGCCTGACGTTCACCGGCTTCGGCGAGATCCTCTATGTGCCGGGCATCGAGAAGTTCCTGGACTACATCAACGAGACGCTGCCGAACACCAAGAAGATCTTCACCACCAACGGCACGCCGTTGACGGAGCCGATCGCGCGGCGCCTGCTGGAAGGCGACCACACGGTGCAGATCTCCCTTCACGCGACGAACGCCGCGCTGCACCAGAAGCTGACGCTGCTGGAGGGGCAGTTCGAGCCCATCCTCCGGAACATCCGCGCGCTCGTCGCCCGGCGCGCCGCCAAGCGCACGTCGACCGGCGCCCACGACTGGCAGACGGTCCCGTTCGTCCGCTTGACGGCGCGCCGGGCGACGAGCGCGCGGATG
>DATNGC010000163.1:0-39220 GCA_035606075.1 Elusimicrobiota bacterium | reverse complement strand
ACGAAGGCGGCGCTGGGCCGCGCGCAGACGGCGCTCTGGGGGGCGATCAAGGCCACCGAGGAGCTGCGGCACTCGGAGCTGTGGTCCTGGAAGCCGGTGCAGGGGCGCATGGTCGCGCAGCCATTCGGCCAGGGCGGGGGCGACGCGGACGAGTCCAACGCCGCCCAGCTGTGGAGCACGGTGTACCTCGCGGTGACGCCGCCGGCGCCGTAGCTAGGCGCGGTTGACGGCCAGCCAGATGGTGTGGCGGTCGTCGTGCGACGAGGAGGCGATCTTGACCTCCTCCACCTCGAAGCCCAGCTTTCTCAGCCGCATCGTGAACGTCTTCTCCGGCGTCGAGGACCAGACGGCGAGCACGCCGTTGGGGCGCAGGGCGGTGTAGGCGGCGTTGAGACCCTCGGGAGAGTAGAGCCAGTTGTTCGAGTCGCGCGTGAGCCCCTCGGGACCGTTGTCGACGTCGAGCAGGATGGCGTCGAACGCCGCGAGCTCGGTCTGCAGGCTCATGGACACGTCCTGCACGCGGACGATCACGCGCGGGTCCTTCAGCGGATGGCCCGCGAGGTGCGAGAGCGGCCCGCGGTTCCACTCCACGACGCCGGGGATGAGCTCGGCCACGACGACCTTGCCCGCGGGACCGACCCCGCGCAGGGCGGCGGCCAACGTGTAGCCCATGCCGAGGCCGCCGATCAGCACGACGGGGTCGGCGACGTGGGAGAGTTTGGCGCAGGCGAGTTCGGCGAGCGCGTCCTCGGACTCGTGCGCTCCGCTGCTCATCAGCTCGACGTCGTGCACCCGCAGGGTGAAGCGGTCCCCGCGCCGGTACAGGCTCAAAGTGCCGCCGTCCCCCGGGACGCGCACGCCGCCGACGAGGTCCATGTCTTTCACGGTCCGGACCGCGGCCGGGTCTTGCCTTAAGCCAATCCGGCGCCGACGGCGCCGACGACCGCGCCGATCAGTCCGAAGATCAGCATCTTGATCCCGTTGAAGAGGATGCCGAACCCGAAGTCGCCGCCCGAGTTCTTATCGCGCCGCGCCCAGCCGAGCGCGGCGCCCGCGGCGAAGCCCGCCGCGGCGCCGATCGCCGCGCGCAGCGTCGCCGCGCCCGGATGGAAGGCGAAAGCCAAGCCCGCGGGGCGCGAGATCGCCGTCGCGGCGACGGCGGCGGCCGCGGCTCCGCCCAGGCCGTAGATCAGCGCGCGGATCGCGTTGAAGAGGGGCGTGAAGTTGAAGTCGCCCCCGGAGCTCTTGTCCCGGCGCGCCCAGCCGACGAGGCCCATGGCGACGAACCCGGCGATCGCGCCCAGAGCCGCGGCCGCGGCTTCGTGGTGCGGCGCCTGTCCCGCCGCGGCCAAAGCCGGCACGGCGTACGCCAGCCCCGCCGCGGAGAGTCCGGCCGAGGCCCGGGCGAGCGCGCCCGGCGCCGGCGGCGCGGGCGGGACTTGAGCGGTTTCGGACGCCGGAGCGCCGTTCTGAGCCGCGGTTTCGCGCTCGTACACCGTCGTCGTCAGGGGGCGCGCCGGATCGGCCAGATTGGTCGTGTTGATGCGCGTCTTCACGCTGTAGGGCCCGAAGTAGAAGAAGGCCTTGCGGTACAGCGTGGACTCGGAGGTCTCGATGAGCCGGCCGTCGCGGACCTCGAGCGAGCGCGTCTCCACGAGGCGGTTCGGGATCCTCACCCAGTGGGTCTCGGTCCGGACGCTGATTTCCTCGAGCTTGGTTCCGGTGAAGCGCGTCGTCGTCTCGCGCGTGACCAGGCCTCCCGGGGCGAGGACGCCGCCGCGCCAGGGCGCGTCATGGGCGGTCCCGGCGTTGACGCCCGAATAGTTGTAGCCGTACTGGAAGGAAGCGCCGTAGCGCACCTGCACGCCGTTCTGGGAAGCCGCCACCCGGACCCGGTCGAAGCCGGGACCGGAAACCTTGCGCCAGGTCCCGGTGAAGACGGCGGGGGAGGCCTCGGCGGGGGCGGACGCGGGCGTCTTCGCGGCGGGCGAGGCCGGCTTGAGTCCGCCTTCGTCGCTCACGCTGCCCGCGGCGGTCTCGCGCGAGAGGACGGGTTCGGCGGCGTCGCCGGTCCGCTCCGCGCTCTGGTCGAAGCCGCGGCTCAGCGCCGTCTCGACGCTGCCCCCGGCGCGCGCGCGCTCGATCCCGGCGGCGATGCCGGTCGCGGAGCCCATGGCCGAGATCTTCGCCTCGCTTTGCGGGCGGAGCGCCTCGACGCGGCCGGTCGCGGCGGCGGCGGGCTGCGCCGGGCCCTCCATGGCCGCGGCGACGGGCGTGAAGGCGGCGTGGGCGGGGACGAGGGCCGCGGCCTGGGCGGGGACGAGCGCCGCGGCCTGGATGCCGGGAGCGGCGAACGCCCCAATCGGACTCGCCCCGAGGACCGTGACGGACAAGCTCGCGGCGGGCGCCAGAACCGGGAGCGCGGGGGCGACGGCGCGCAGAGAGGTCTGGCCGGCGGCGGCGTCCACGACGACGTTGGCCGCGAGGGCCGGCATGGCGACGGCGGACAGGCACGCGAGCGCGATGATCTTTTTCATGATCCCATTTTATCGGCTTTCCCGCGCGAACTCTTGGGGCCGAGGACCCAAGAGGGCCGCGATTTACGACCCAGGGCCGGGAACCGAAAAGCCCACGCGGCGTAGGCCTCCGGGGCGGCTCTTGACAGGGCTCCGCCCTCCGCGCCATAGTATCGGCGCATGAAGTACCGCAAGCTCGGCGCCAGCGACTTGAACGTCTCCGAGATCGCGCTCGGCTCCTGGCTCACGTACGGCGTCGGCGTCGAGTTCGAGAAGGGCAAGGCCTGCGTGGACGCGGCGTTCGACGCCGGGATCAACTTCATCGACACGTCCAACGTCTACGGCTTGGGCGCGGCCGAGACGTTCCTCGCGAAAGCGCTGAAGGGCCGCCCGCGCTCGTCCTACATGCTCGCGACCAAGCTTTATTTCCCGATGAGCGACACGGACAGCGGATTGTCGCGCGCGCAGGTGCGCAAGCAGCTCGACGCGTCGCTCAAGCGCCTCGGCACGGACTACGTGGACCTCTACCAGTGCCACCGCTACGACGAGACCGTCCCCGTCGAGGAGACGATGGAGGCGCTCACCGAGGCCGTGCGCGCCGGCAAGGCGCGCTGGATCGGCTTCAGCGAGTGGTCGCCGGCGCAGATCGTTCGGGCGCTTCGAGTCCCCGAGACGGTCCGGTTCGTCTCGAGCCAGCCCGCCTACTCGATGCTGTGGCGCGCCCCGGAGAGCGCGGTCTTTCCCGTGTGCGCGAGGGAAGGCATCGGGCAGATCGTCTTCTCGCCGCTCGCGCAGGGAGCGCTGAGCGGCAAGTACAAGCGCGGCGCGCCTGCGCCCGCGGGCTCGCGCGCCGCGAGCGAGACGATGGGGGGCTTCATCCAGCGCTACCTGACCGACGAGAAGCTGGCCGTCGTCGAGCGGCTCAAGCCCATCGCGGCCGGCGCGGGGCTGAGCTTGTCCCAGCTGGCGCTGGCCTGGATCCTGCGCCGTCCCGAGGTGACGGCCGCCATCATCGGCGCGAGCCGGCCCGAGCAGGTCGTCGAGAACGCGGCGGCTTCCGGCAAGACCCTTTCTCCCGACGTCCTCAAAGCGATCGAGGAGATTCTCAAGTGAAGAACAAGCTTTCCTTGGCGGCGTTCCTCGCCGCGGCCGTCGCGTGCGCCGTTCAGGCGCTTCACTACGCCCCGATGCTTCCGGACCGGGTGGCGTCGCACTTCGGCCCGGGCGGCGCGCCGAACGGCTGGATGTCGAGCTCGACCTTCATTTGGACCGACCTCGGGATCGTGGCATTGTTGACGGTCATGCTGCTGTCGGTCTCGTTCCGGATGCGCTCGATCGACCCGGCGGAGATCAAGCTGCCCAACAAGGACTATTGGCTGGCGCCCGAGCGGCGCGAGGGGAGCGTCGACTTCCTGTCCGGCTATTTCCTCTGGTTCGGGACCGCGACGCTGCTGCTGATGCTGGACATCTTCCATCAGGTGTTCCGGTACAACCTCTTCCAGACGCGCGAGCTGGAGCACCCCGGAGTCAGCCTCGGCGTCTACATGGCCTTCGCGCTCGCCTGGATCGCCGGCCTCCAGCTCCGCTTCCGCCGGAAATAACCCGTTCCGGAACCCCTGTCAAAATATTGGGCCAAAAGGCCCAGGAACCTCTGGGCCGTCCGGATCACAATGTGCTAGAACCCAGACGTTGGGTCTCGCGCCGCGAGGGGTCGCGGCGGCCGGAACCGGAGGTGGCTATGGTCCGCACCGTTCGCGCTTGGGGTCTCCTGGCCCTGGGTCTCGTCGTCCTCACCGTTCCTTCCTTTGCCGAAGAGCTCGGAGGCGCCTTCGAGGCGGCCAAGGCGGCCGTCCAGGCGTCGGCGCTGGAGGCCGCGGGCAAGCCCGTGCCTCAGTCCGGCCGCGACCTTTACTACTTCACGAAGGAAGAGGCGGCCGCCGCCAAGAAGAAGTGGGCCTTCCGTGAGCAGACCGTGATCAACAATAAGGACCTGGTGTTCGACTCCGACGTCCCCGCCGACATCCAGGCCCAGATGCGCGCCGACATGGCGTTCATGGGCACCATCAAGGGCTCCGGCGCCACGCCGCTGCACAAGAAGATCTTCGGAGCCGTCGACGGCGCGACGTACCTCAAGTTCTTCAACACCCGCGTCTCGGGCATCGGGATGGACGACTGCGGCAGCGCCAAGGCCGTCGCCTGCGTGATCCCGTTCCAGGACCCGTCGAAGATGTGGCTGACCCAGAACTTCATCAAGTTCGACCACCCGCAGATCTCGCGGATGATGATCGTCTTCCACGAGGCGCGCCACACCGAGTCGCGCAACGGCAACTGGCCGCACGCCACGTGCCCCACGCCCTTCCTCGACGCCAACGGCAAGGACATGGTCAGCATCTGGACCGGAGCGACGCTCGCCGGCGAGCCGGCCTGCGACGTGACGCCGCTGGGCTCCTACGGCTCCTCGACGATCCTGCTCAAGAACGTGCAGAAGTACTGCGCGAACTGCACCGACAAGGTGAAGATGGACGCCGGCCTGTACGCCGACGACCAGATGGGCCGCATCACCGACGACGGCGCCAAGCAGGAGATGCTGGACGACTTCCAGAAATGAGGAGAGCCGCGCTCATCGTCGGCCTGCTGGCCGCGGGCGCGGGGACGGACGGGCGGGCGGCGCCTTCGGCGCCGCCCGCCGCCGTTTCCGGGAAGGTCGAGGAGCTCAAGACGATCCTTCTCTCGCGCAACGACAACGATCCGCGTCTCGATTTTGACTTCAACGGCCTGACGCCCGCGGACAAGCGCGCCTTCCGGGAACTGTACCGGGAGACGAGGCGCGAGAAGCGCAACGAGCGCGGCACCATCGTCTATCTCCTCGGCCGGAACCTGACCGCGCCCGAGGATTGGGCGTTCCTGCGCGAGGTCGCGCTCGAGCCGCCCTGCTTGAGCCTCTCGGACTGCTCGAAGAAGCCGGCGCCGGGTTCGGACGAGGAGGCGACGGGGGACGAGGTCACGCTCGCTTATCCTTCGCTGGTGGCGTTGCGCCAGGCGGGTCGAGCCGCGGACGAAGAGAAGACGCGCGCGTCGGCGAAATCGGCGGGCGGGACGTCGGCCGAGAAGGAAGCACTCGCATTGTTCGCGGCCGCGAAATCCTCGAAGACTCGCGCCGTCTCCCGGACGGCCGCGACGCTCGAGAGAAAGCTCGCGCCCCGCTGACGACGCAGGTCGACTATGGCCGGCCATAGTCGGTATGCCCGATCCTCGGCATGAATACCGAGTGCGTCCGGACGCAGTCGGTATTCGCCCTGGAAAACCGTCCGTTTCGGCGGTAAACTCCGGCATACGCCGCCGACGAATTGGGCAAACGCGGGCCCTCGGCCGCGCGCGCCGTGCTGGCCCTCGGCAGCGCCGGACGCGCGACGAAGGCGGTCGCGCGCGACCTGCGCGCCGCCCTGCGCGACCGGGACGAGGACGTCCGCTTCAGCGCCGTCCTCGCGCTCGAGCGCTATCGCCGCTCCGGCGACCCAGGCCGCTGAAGTTCGCTCAAATAGCGATCAAATAACCCCCCGCGCCCTTGTCCCGCCCGGGGCGCGGATGTACACTGAAGCGACACCCGCAGCGCTCCGCGAGGGCCCGACGATCCACCGCCCCTCGAATCGCGGACGCCATGATCCCCCGCCGCCGTTCGTCGAAGCGAGACTTCGTCCGCTGGAGCGATCGTATGGCCGACAAGATTCTGATCGTCGACGACGATCCGGATATGCTCACGGTCCTGCGCTGGGCCCTGTCCCCGATCGGGGACGTCCTCGAGGCCTGCGAGGGCCGCGGAGCGCTGCGTCTCGTCGAGGAGGAGAAGCCCCGGCTGATCCTGCTCGACGTGGCGATGCCCGGCATGAGCGGCATCGAGGTCCTGCGCCGGGCCCGCGAGCTCGACCCCAAGACCATCATCATCATGCTGACGGGCTTGTGCGACATCGAGGTCGCCAAGGAAGCGCTCGACTGCGGCGCCCGCGCCTACGTCACGAAGCCCTTCGACGACGCCTATCTGCGCAACGAGGTCCGCCGACTGCTGGAGGTCATGCGCAAGAAGCCGCCGTCCGACGACTCGGATTCCGACTCGGGCCGTCCGTGGCGCGTGCGGCAAGGCTGAGCGGCGGATTATTTCATAGACTCTGCCTCGTCTATGGCCGGCGAATTCAAGGACTACTACGCGATCCTGGGCGTCTCCAAGAGCGCCTCACCCGAGGAGCTGAAGAAGGCCTATCGCCGGCTCGCGCGCGAGCATCACCCCGACCTGCACGCCGAGAAGAACAAGGCCAGCGCGAGCGAGAAGTTCAAGGAGATCAACGAGGCCTACGAGGTCCTCTCCGACCCGGCCAAGAAGGCCAAATACGACGAGCTGGGCCCCGGCTGGGACCAGGAGCGGCCGGCGGGGCCGCCGCCCCGCCGCCAGGCGCCGCCCGACTTCGGCGGAGGCGGGGCCGACTTCTCCGGCTTCAGCGATTTCTTCGAGAACCTTTACGGCGAGGGCGCCGCCCGCGGTTTCGCGCGGGGGGCCGGAGGCGCGGGACGTCCGCGCCGCGGCCAGGACGTCGAGGCCGAGATGTCGATCTCGCTCGAGGACGCCGTGCGCGGGGGCGAGAAGAAGCTCTCGCTGTTGGTCCCCTCGCTGTGCCCGGCCTGCGGCGGCACCGGCCGCCAAGGCCGCGGCTTCTGCCCGACGTGCGGCGGCGTCGGCGAGACGCGCGTCGAGAGGACGATCTCGGCGCGCCTGCCGCCGGCCGTCCGCGACGGCATGAGGCTGCGCCTGCGCGGGCAAGGCGGAGCGCCGGCGGGCGGCGAGCCGGGCGACTTGTACCTGCGCATCCGACTTCTGCCGCACCCGGCGTTCAAGGTCCTCGGCAGCGACCTGGAGACGACGGTGACCGTGATGCCATGGGTCGCGGCGCTCGGCGGCGAGGCCTCCGTGACCACGCTCGACGGTCCGATCCGCATCAAGATCCCGGCCGGGACGCACGCGGGACGGGCCTTCCGCGTCGCCGGCAAAGGCCTGGGCAAGGACGGAGGCGGGCGCGGCGACCTGAACGCCGCGGTGCGCATCGACATCCCGGAGACGCTCGATCCGCGTCTCGAGAAGGTCTTCGCGGAGCTCAAGGAGAAGGGATCATGAGCGCCCAGCGGAGCAAGAAGCTCGAGGAACTGGCCGCGGACTGCTCGATCGAGATCGAGTTCCTCGAGCTCGCCGTCCACGAGGGGGCCGTGAGCGAGGAGGAGCTCACCGGCGAGGAGCGCGCGGCGTCCGCGCGGGCGCGCCTGCGGCGCCTGCGCCGCCTGTGCGCGAGCCTGGACCTCGACGTGTACGCGGGCTCGATCATCGTGGACCTGCTGGAGCGCCTCGAGTCGGCGCAGGCGGAGCTCGAGCGGCGGCGCGGGAGCGAGGGCTAATGGGCGTCTTTCTCAGCTGCCAGGGACTTTCCAAGAGCTTCGGCGTGCGGCCGATGTTCGAGGGGCTTTCCTTCGGACTGAACGAGGGCGAGCGGACGGGTCTGATCGGGCCCAACGGCGCGGGGAAGTCGACGCTGCTGCGCATCCTGGCGGGCCAGGAGACGGCCGACGAGGGCTCCGTCACCCCGCGCCGCGGCCTGCGCGTCGGCTGCCTCGCGCAGACCGACCGGTTCGAGCTGGCCGACGAGGGCTGGACGGTCCGCGACGAGCTGACCCAGGCGCTGCAGGGCCTCGGCCTCGAGGACTACGAGATCGACATGAAGGTCGAGGACGGAATCGAGCGCGCGGGGTTTTCCTCCGCCGACCAGCTGGTTTCCAAGCTGTCCGGCGGCTGGCGCAAGCGCCTGGCGATCCTGTCCCAGGTGATCCGCGAGCCCGACCTGCTCCTGCTCGACGAGCCGACCAACCACCTCGATCTCGAGGGCGTGCTCTGGCTGGAGAAGTTCCTGCTCGGCCTGCGCTTCGCGTTCCTGACCGTCACGCACGACCGCCGCTTCCTGGAGCGCGTGTGCAACCGGATCATCGAGCTCAACAAGCGCTACGAGGGCGGGCATTTCTCCAGCGCGGGGAACTACAGCGATTTCCTGGAGAAGCGCGAGGCGCTGTTCGCCGACCAGGAGACGCGCGCGGACGCGTTGGCGAACACGGTTCGCGGCGAGATCGCCTGGCTGCGCAAGGGGCCCAAGGCGCGCACGACGAAGCAGCAGGCGCGCATCGACCGCGCGGGCGAGATGATCGGCGAGCTGGCCGAGCTCAAGTACCGCAACGCGCAGGGCCGCGCCGCGGACATCGACTTCACGGGCAGCGAGCGGCAGAGCAAGAGCCTCGTCCGCCTGATCAAGGCCGGAAAGAGCATGGGCGGGCGCCGGCTGTTCGGGCCGCTCGACTTGATCCTGGGCCCGGGCGACCGCTTGGGCCTGCTCGGCGAGAACGGCGCGGGCAAGAGCACGCTCCTCAAGCTCCTGGCCGGGACTTTGGCGCCGGACTCCGGCGAGGTCCGGTTCGCCGACAAGCTCGAGGTGGTGACGTTCGACCAGCACCGCGAGCAGCTCGACATGTCGATGACCCTCAAGCGCGCGCTGTGCGGCGGCGCCGGCGAGCACGTGGAGTACAAGGGCAGCCGCATCCACGTCTACGGCTGGGCGGCGCGCTTCCTGTTCCGCGCGGAGCAGCTCGAGTACCCGCTGTCGCGCCTGTCGGGCGGGGAGCAGTCGCGCGTGCTGATCGCGCGGCTCATGCTCAAGCCCGCCGACATCCTGCTCCTCGACGAGCCCACCAACGATCTGGACCTCCAGTCGCTCGAGGTGCTCGAGAACAGCATGAAGGATTTTCCGGGCGCTCTCGTGCTCGTCACGCACGACCGCTACCTGCTCGACCGCGTCAGCAAGGAGATCCTCGCGCTCGACGGCAAGGGCGGGACGAACTTCTACGCCGAGCTCTCTCAGTGGGAGGACTCCCGGGAGCGCGCTCCGCGCGACGCCGGCTCCTCGCCGGGACGGGCATCCGCGCCCGTCAAGCCGGCGCTGAGCTCGAAGGAGGCGCGCGAGCTGCAGAAGATGGAGGCGAGCATCAAGTCCGGCGAGGAGGACATCGCGAAGGCCAAGCAGGCCCTCGAGGACCCCGCGATCGCCGCCGACGCCGCCGAGCTGGGCAAGCGGCAGGAGCGGGTCGTGGCCGCGATCAAGAACGTCGAGGAGCTCTACAAGCGCTGGGAGGAGCTGGAAGCCCGGCGCTAGGGCTTCCGGAGGATCATGGGAGTCAGCGGCGAGGACAAGGACCTCAAGCGCCTGCGCGCGATCTGCGCGGCCCTTCCCAACGTCGTCGAGACGTCGTCGTGGGACCACGCGAATTGGCGCACGGGCAAGACGCTGTTCGCCTCCTACGAGGTCTATCGCGGCGCCAAGGTCTTCTCGTTCTTCGCGGGCAACGAGCACCAGGACGAGTTCCTCGAGTACGAGCGGTTCTCGCCGCATCGCCTGACCGACCGCTACGGCTGGGTCTGCCTGAGGCTCGACAAGGACGCCGACTGGAACGAGATCAAGCGATTGGCGGCGTTCAGCCACGACCTCGTGACCAAGAACAACGCCAGCAAGCTGGGGAAGCCGTGATCGAACGGGTCGAGCCCAAGACTTTGACGGTCCTCGTCACCGGCGCGACGGCGGGCTTCGGAGCCGCGGCCTGCCGCCGCTTCGCGGCCGAAGGCGCGAAGGTGATCGCGACGGGGCGGCGGACGGACCGCCTCGCGTCGCTCAAGAAGGAACTGGGAGCCGCGTGCCACACGCTCGCCTTCGACGCGAGCAGCCGCGCGGAGACGGAAAAGGCCTTGGAGTCCCTGCCCGCGGCGTTCGCGAAGCCCAACGTCGTGGTCGCCAACGCCGGCCTGGCGCTCGGGCTCGAGCCCGCGCAGAAGGCGAACCTCGACGACTGGGACGGGATGATCGCGACCAACATCAACGGGCTGCTGTACACGGTCCGCGCGACGCTGCCCGGGATGATCGCGCGCGACGAGGGCCACGTCGTCCTGCTGGGCTCGGTCGCGGCCGATTTCCCGTACCCCGGGGGGAACGTGTACGGCGCGACCAAGGCGTTCGTGAAGCAGTTCGCGCTGAACCTGCGCGCCGACCTGCTCGGCGCCAACGTGCGCGTGACCAACGTCGAGCCCGGGCTGGCCGAGACCGAGTTCTCGCTCGTGCGCTTCAAGGGCGACGCGGCGAAGGCGAAGAAGCCCTACGAGGGAGTCGCGCCGCTGACGGCCGAGGACGTGGCCGAGACGATCTTCTGGACCTGCACGCTGCCGCGCCGCGTCAACGTGAACCGGATCCAGGTCATGCCGGTCATGCAGGCCTTCGGGCCTTTCGCGTTCAAGCGCGAGGGATGACGCGCCTTCGGCGCGGGCTGCTCGCGGCCGCGGGGGCCATTTTCGCGCTCTTCGCCGGAGACTTGATCGTCGCGCGCCTGCGCGGCGACGCCGCCTTCGGCACGGTGCGCGTCGACGTGCTCTACGCGGTCCCCGAGAAGGCCGCGCGCATGGATTACTCGACCGGCGCGCCGGAGGACGTGGAGTGCGTGCGCGCGCTGTTCCCGCACTTCGGCGACGCGCCCTGCTGGTACGCCTCGCGGCAAAAGACGAAGCGCGTCGATCTCTGAGGCCGTCAGCGCGGGATGCCGATGTCGGCGTACAGCGCGGCGATCTCGGTGAAGTCCGGCTCGGGACCGCAGTACGCCGCGTCCAGCGGCGCCGCGGACTGGGAGGAAGGGACGGCGGGAACGGCATCCGGCGCGGTATCCATGATTCAATTCTGTCACGCGGGCCCCTCCCGGCGCCATCGCGGCCGTGTCACGGACTTTGGACGAAACCGTCACATCCGAGCAAGGACGAAAGCGGTCTGCTATACTCCCCGCCATGCCTGAGTCCGGGAAGGTCCATTTCGTCGGCGCCGCGGGCTTCGGAGTCAGCGCGCTCGCCCAGTTCCACGTGATGGGCGGCGGCGCCGCGACCGGCTCCGACCGCACCTTCGACGCCGGCGGCGCGCCCGAGCTGCGCGAGAAGCTGGAGGACCTGGGGGTCAAAATCTTCCCGCAGGACGGCTCGGCTCTCGACGGCTCCCATGCCTACGCGGTCGCCTCGACGGCCATCGAGAAGGACAACAAGGACCTCGAGCGCGTCCGCGCGCTCGGGCTCAAGCTCGCCCATCGCGCCGACGAGCTCTCGCGGCACGTCGCCGAGCACAAGAGCATCGCCGTCGCCGGCACCAGCGGCAAGTCCACGGTCGTCGCGATGATCTTCGAGATCCTGGAGGGCGCGGGGCTTTCTCCGTCGGTCATCACCGGCGGGGCGCTGACGTCGCTGATCCGGCGCGGCCTCGTCGGGAACGCGTTCCGGGGGAGCTCGGACCTGCTCGTCGTGGAGTCGGACGAGAGCGACGGGACCCTGGTGCGCTACCGGCCCTGGCTCGGGGTCTACCTCAACGTCAGCAAGGATCACCAGGAGCTCGCCGAGCTCGAGCGCTTGTTCGCGGAATTCCGCCGCAACAGCAAGAACTGGCTCGACGCCAGCGGCCTGCGCGCCGAGGCGCTCGAGGCGGGCCCTGAGGGGTCCTGCTTCTCGCTCGAGGGCCAGGCCTTCGACCTTCCCGTCCCCGGACGTCACAACGTGGAGAACGCCCTCGCGGCGATCGCCGCCTGCCGCAAGGCGGGCGTTCCGCTCGCGGGCTGCGCGAAAGCATTGTCCTGCTTCCAGGGCGTGTCTCGCCGCTTCGAGCGCGTCGGGACCGCGCGCGGCGTCGAGGTCGTCGACGACTTCGCGCACAACCCGGTCAAGGTCGCGGCCGCGCTCGCGGCGGCTCACCTGCGCTCGCCGCGCGTGCACGCCGTCTTCCAGCTGCACGGCTTCGCGCCGGCGCGCTTCATGAGGGCCGAGTTCCTGGACGCGTTCGCCTCGGCTCTGGGACCGCAGGACGTGCTCTGGCTGCCGGAGATCTTCTACGCGGGCGGAACGGCGGCCAAGGACGTGTCCGCGGCCGATTACGCGCGCGAGCTCAAGGCGCGCGGCAAGGACGCGCGCTTCGTCGCGGACCGCGCGGCCATGCCCGCCGCGCTCGCGCGAGAGGCGCGTTCGGGCGATCTCGTGCTCGTCATGGGAGCGCGCGACCCCAGCCTGCCCGCGTTCGCGCGGAAGCTCCTCGACGCGCTGCGCGGATGAGACGTCTCCTGATCGGCGCCGCGCTGCTGGCCTCTTCGTCCGTCTCGGCGGCGTCCGCGCGCGAGACGCTCTATGCCGAGCCCGCCGCGGGCCCGCGCATGACGGTCGAGAACCTGAAGGAGCGCAAGCGGGTGCTCGGCACGGACTTGTACTGCATCCGCGACATCCTCGTCGACGGGGTCAAGGTCTTCGGCGGCAATCGCTGCCGGGTCAAGCACGGGGAGAAGACGGCGCTGCGCCTGACCCCCGGGCGCCATGAGCTCGTCTTCGACACGTTCTCGGAGTGGGGGACCGACGACCAGCCCGGCGTCCCGCCCGTCGCGCTGACCGCCACGGTGCGGGCGGCCGGCAAGGACCTCACGGTGGTGCTGCGCGGCGACGAGCCTCCCGAGGTCGCGGCGACCGGAGAGCCGGCGCCGGACGTCTCGACGGGGACCTCCGTCTCGAGCGGCGCGGCGTCCGACCCGTTCAAGACGTTGGAGCGGCTCAAGAAGCTCCACGACGAGGGCGTCATCACCGACGACGAATTCAAGGCGAAGAAGGCGGAGCTGCTGAAGTCGATCCATTGAAGACGCGGCCCGGGGCCTCGACGGAGCGGAGGCGGGCCATCAGCTCCGGCGTCAGGATCTTGAGGCCGAGCTCGTAGGACGCGTTCATCCAGCCGAAGCCTTCCTTGGTGATGTAGGCGAACTTCGTCCCCACGTTGCCGTACTCGGCGAAGACCTGGTGGGACGCCTTCACGACGTCGTACTTCTCCGGCACCGTGCCGTTGTAGTCGCGCGCGTTCTTGACGATGGTCCAAAGCCAGCGGTAGGCGAGCCGCCGCTCGTCGTCCGCGAAGCCGTAGCGGGCGAGCCCCTCCCACGCGAGGATCTGGTGCGGCGGCCAGCCGTACGGGTAGTCCCACTGGCGCGCCGGGCGCTCGGCCGAGAGCGGACCGCGCGAGGACTCCGCCGTCGCGGCCAGCCCGCCCAGGCGCTCGAGCTCGCGGAGGGAATTCGTCTTGGCCGCGGCGGCTTGCTCCGGCGTCGCCCAGCCCGCCCAGAGGGGATAGAGGCCCGTCGCGCTGACGTAGCCGGAGCGGCGCCGATTCTTGAGGTCGTAGTCGAAGAAGAGGCCTCGCGTCGCGTCCCAGAACAGCTCGTTCATCCGCTTCTTGCGCGCCTCGGCGCGGGCGCGCCAGCGCGAGGAGCTTTCGCCGTTCAACGCGCCGCCGAAGCGCTTGTCGAGCAGGTCCGCGACGTCGGTCTCGGTCTTGTAGAGCAGGGAATTGAGATCGACGGTGAGGAAGTCCGTCGCGCGGTCGTCGAACCGGTACGTCGTGTCGTGCCCCGACTCGCGCTCGGCGCGGTCCTGCAGGAAGAAGGCGTCGAGAGCGGGGTTCTTGATCGTTCCGGAGTCGTACGCGGCCAGATACTGATCGGGCGTCAGCCCGGCCTTCTCGGCATAGGGCCGCAGGATGGGATCGTAGTGGCCGGGCTCGACCTCCGGGCACGGACCGTGTCCCTCATCGTCGTAGCGGCTCAGGCCCGTCGAACCGACCAGCCGCGGACGCGCCGTCCAGACGGTCCGGTACTCGGCGATCGCGGCCTCGAGGCCGCGCGCGAGCCAGGCGTCGTTCTCCGGGCCGGGCGGGAGCTTCGGCTCGATGGCGGCGAGAGTCGACGTCAGAAGAGGCGGTTGTGAACGCGTCAGGTAGTAGGTTCGGTTCGCGTTCAGGATCTTCCCGTAGTGCCCGATCTCGTAGACCTGATCGTCGACCATCGAGCGCGCGAGGTCCAAGCGCCCGTCCTCGAGCAGGCCGAGGATGATGAAGTGCGTGTCCCAGCCGTACATCTCGTTGAAGCGCCCCCCGGGGACGACGAACGGCTCGCCCGCTATGCGCCCGTCGGACATCCTCTTGAGCGCGAGGCTCAAAAGTCCTTGTCTCCCGTCGAAGCCGCCTGTATGTTCCAAGGTCTCGACCGCGAGCTTCAGCTCTGGGCGACGTCGCGCGACGTCGCGGAAGTAGGCGAGGGCGCCGTCGTCGCCCGCCGGGACGTACAGGCGGCGCAGGCCGTCGGCCGAGGCCGCCTTGGGGTCGTCCAAGACGCGTCCGAGCCCCTCCTCGTCGACGCGCCGCGTCAGCGAGTCCCAGAAAAGGCCGCTGATCATGCGGTGCGTGCGGTCGACGATGTTCTCGTCGAGCCTCGCCGGCGGCAGGACGACGGCCTTCTCGCCCCGATCGCGCGCGAGGCTGAGCTCCTGGAGCAGGACGGAGAGCGGATAGACGCCCGAGACCTCGCGCCGGCCGCCTTGCTCGTCGATCAGGTCGAAGCTTCCCGAGGGATGGTCGTCGACGGTGATGCGGCTGTCGTCGTCGACGTCGAACTCCCGCAGCAGGCGCGAGACGTTGTCGGCGACGGGCACGGGAACGTCGGCGTCGGCGGCGAGCGGCGCAGCCGCGAGGGCGGAAGCCGAGCGGACGGGAGCGGCGGCCGCCACGGCGAGCAGGAACGGGAGAGCGGCGAGCATGGGGCTTAGTATAGATTTTCGCCGACCGCCCCCTGTCATTTTTGGCGTCCGCGGGCTACACTGGGCGCCATGGAACACAAGGACGCGGCGATTAAGGCGGAGATGCTCGAGAACGAGATCGAGGAGATCAAGGCCAACATGGAGTCCGTGCAGGCTCGGCTGGCGAACATTACGGAGGGGCCGATCCGCGAGGAGTTCGCCAAGGACCTCGCCGACATGAAGGAAGAGCTCGCGGCGCGCGAGAAGGACCTCGCGGCCGCGCGCGCCGCCGTCCAGCGCTAGCGCGCGACCGGACGGCGGCCATTCTGTTATCATCTGGGCCGTGGCCGCGCGCGTCTCGGTCGTCATTCCCGCCTTTAACTGCGGTCCGTTCCTGAGACCGGCGGCGCTCAGCGTGCTGGCCTGCGCGAAGGACGGCGCGGAGGCGGTCGTCGTGGACGACGGCTCGACCGACGGCAGCGTCGCCGCGCTCGCGGACCTGCCGGTGCGCGTCGTGCGCCAGCCCCGGAACCTCGGCCTCGGCGCGGCGCGCAACGCCGGCGTGCGCGCGGCGTCGGGCGCGTTCGTGACCTTCCTCGACGGCGACGACCTGCTCACCGCCTCCGGCCTGGGGCCGCGCGCCGAGTTCCTCGAGAAGAACCCGCGAGCCTGGGGCGTCGGCGGCTTGCCGACCGCCTTGATCGACGAGCGCGGAGAGCGCATCGCGGAAGTCTTCGAGCGGATGAAGGCGCGGCTCTCCTTCCCGCTGAGCCTGACGCTGGACCGCTACCGCTCGGGAGAATTCTTCCCGGTGCAGTGCTCGCTGTACCTCCATCGCCGCGAGACGTTCGCGCGCGTCGGGCCGTACGACGAGACCCGCGGCGCCGTGGAGGACTGCGATTTCCATTTCCGCCTGCTCGAGAAGGCGGCAATGACGGTGCTCCCGGTGCCGTCGTTCGAGCGCCGCCTGCACGCGGCGAACTTGTCGATGGCCGGCCTTCGGCCGGGCGAGTTGGCCTTCAAGCCGGAGGTGTTCGCGGCGATCCGCCGCGTCAACGAACGGCACGGGCTGAAGCCGGCGACCGTCGCCCCGTGGGAGCTCGACTACCTATGAACCAAGCCTCGCGCGTCGTCCTCGTCACCGGCGCGGGCCGCGGCATCGGCGCGGCGTGCGCGGCGGAGTTCCTGTCGGCCGGCGACGCCGTCGTGCTCGTGAGCCGCACGAAGACGACCCTCGAGGCGACCGCGCGCCGTCTCCCGGGAGGGTCGCGAGCCCTGGCGCTCGCTGGCGACGTCTCGAGCGAAGCCTTCGTCCAAAGGGCGTTCGCCGCGGCTCGCCGGCGCTTCGGGCCCGTCGAGGTGCTGGTCAACAACGCCGCGGTGTTCCACGGCGGACCCTTCGCGGGCTTCTCGAGCGCCGATTGGGACGCGACGATGGCCGCGAACCTGCGCGGGCCGTTCCTCTGCAGCCGGGAGCTGTTCCGCCAGTTCCGGCGCCCGGCGCCGGGCCGCCGCCGCGTGATCGTCAACGTGAGCTCGCTCGGCGGCCTCACGGGCCGAACGAAGTTCCCGGGCATGGCGGCCTACGTCGCCAGCAAGTTCGGCGTCGGCGGACTGACCGAGGCGCTGGCCGTCGAGGGGCGCCCGCTCGGCATCGACGTGATCGGCGTGGCCCCGGGCGCCGTCGACACCGACATGCTGCGCCGCGCGGCGCCGCACCTGAAGGCCGGCGCCGTCCCGGCCGACGTCGCGCGGACGATCGTCGAGCTGGCGCGTCCCGACTCGTCGCGCCTGCTCAGCGGGGCCGTCGTCCCGCTCGACACCAATCTATGAAGAAAACCGCGAGACGCGCCTTCATCACCCGCCGCCTGGCTTTCTCCGCCGCGCACCGGCTTCAGAGCGACGAGCTGAGCGCCGCCGAGAACCGGCGGGTCTTCGGCAAGTGCAACTATCCGAACGGCCACGGGCACAACTACGTGCTCGAGGTCACGATCGCGGGCCCGATCGACGCGACGACCGGGATGGTCTTCAACCTCACGGACCTGAAGGAGGTCATGACGGAGGTGGTCGATCGCGACTTCGACCACAAGAACCTCAACATGGACGTCTCCGAGTTCCGGACCCTCAACCCGACCGCCGAGAACATCGCCGCGGTGCTCTGGGACCGCCTCCAGAAGCGCCTGAAGCCCGGCCTGCTCCACGAGGTCCGGCTCATCGAGACCGAGAACAACTTCGTCTCCTACCGCGGATAAATGTCGGGGTCAGGCCTTCACTTATTCAACTTGTTCGGAACGATAAGTTGAAAAAGTGAAGGCCTGACCCCATTTAAAGGAATCGGATGCTCTTGCGGACGGCGGACCAGGCGCGCTTGAGCTTGGGGGCCTGCTCGGCCGAGGCTTTGAACTGGAGGACGTAGAAGCCCTCCTTGGCCGGCGCCACCTCGACCTCCTCGACGACCGCGACTTCCTTGCTGTCCATGCGATCCGGAGGGAGGTACTCGTGGGAGCGCCGCGTAAAGGCTTTCGAAGGAAGGCCGCCGAGCTCGCCGTCCTTCACCGGCGACGTCGATTCTCCCGCGGGCGGCACGAAGCGCTCGTCCGCGCCGAGGCTGCGCTTGAGGAACTCCGCCGCGCCGCCTTTAAAAAGGGCGTTACCCGAAGGGTAATAGGCGAGCGAGATCGTCGCGAGGACGCCGTCCGCGCCGCGCGGGCCGCTGAGGCGCACGCCGTAGACCTTCTGGCGCTCGTCCTCGCGCGCGTCGCGGCCGGCGGTCCAGCCGGCCGGCGGGCGCACCGCGAAGCGGCCCTCGCGCAGGACGTACTCGGCTGGGCGCGGCGCGGCCGCGCAGGCGAGGACGGCGAGCAGCGCGAGCCAGCGGCTCATCGCGGCGCTCCGGGAGACGGGACGGCGTCGGGCTTGGCGGCCGCGTCGCCGCGGATCACGCTCTGCGCGTCCGCTTCCGCGCGCCCGTCGACGTCGCCCTCCCGCGCGCTGGTCAGCTCGTACGTCTTGAGCGTCTTGTCGCGCTTGGCGAGGTCGTCGGCGATGAGCTTCCGGACCACCGGCGTCTTGACCGTCATCAGATAGTTCCTCCACTCGGCCGCCGTCTTGAAATCCTCGTCCTTGTCCTTGCCGTTCTCGTCGATCGCCGCGAGCACGGAGGGAGGGAGCGCCGAGCGGCGCTTGAGCTCGTCGCGAAGGACGGAGATGTTCGAGTCGAGGAAGGTCAAAGTCGCCGACTCGACGGCCTCGAGGGAGGGCAGTCCCGCGTAATAGTCGCTCATGACGACGGCGCGGAAGGTGCGGGGATCGCGCTGGAACGCCGCGGTCTGCTGCAGGTCCTGCTGGACGATGAACGAGTGGTCGCGCGCGCGCAGGAGGAACTGGCGGTAGGCCGGGTCCTTGGCCATCTTCTCGAGCATGTAGTCGGACTGCGCCTCCTTGGCCTCGATCTCCTGATGCTGGGCGTTCCAGGCGAAGAGGCCGTGCTCGTCGGCGAAGGCCTTCTGGATCTTATGCGTGGACTCGTGCACGAAGTTCGGCGCCAGGATCATCACGAGCTCGTGAAAGCGCGCGGGGTCGGTGACCACGGCCTGGGCGCTCAGCCCCTGGCTCTTGATCCAGTCGCCGATGAAGCGCTCGTTGAAGACGATCGCGCCGGTGTCGGGCTCGAACTGCGCGAGGTTCGTCGCGAGGTCGCGCACGGAGATGAGGAGAGGATGCGTCTTGTAGAAGTCCTCGACGCTTTTTCCCGCGGGAACGTCGCCGATCTCGGCGCGCATCCCCGCGACGAGCATGTCGTTGAAAAGCTTCGGGTCGACGCTCGAGAGCTTCTGATCGGGCCGGTCGGGGGCCTGCGTCCGCACGGAGTCGTCGTGGACGCCGGCCTTGTCGAACAGCGCGGAGAGGGCGGCGAGCGTGTCCTGCGGCGACGCGCCCGCGCGCGCCTTCGCGAGCAGGCTCTGGATCTGAGGGTCGGAGCTCTCGCGCACGCTCGGCGGCAGCGTCTCGAGCTTGGCCATCCCAGCGACCGCGGCGGACGCCTTCGTCAACTGCTCCCCGCTGAGGCGCTTCTGGGCGCCGTCCATGACGCTCCAGATCCGGAAGCGGTCGTTCTGCATGGCCATGAGTTCCGCCTGCGTCTTGGGCGAGGCCTTCATCAGGCGCTCGTAGATGGCGTCGCCCCAGAGGCGCAGGTCGGCGAGGCGCGTCGGGAAGGAGGAGGCCTCCCATGACGATTCGTTCAGATCGAGCGGCGGGGCGGAGAGGTATGCTCGCTGCTCGGGCAGCAAGGTCGACCACTCCCAAAGCGCCAACTGCACGCGGCCCTCCGGCACGTAGTCGAAATACTTGGCTCGCCACGCGAGCAGGCGGGCGGGGTGAGCCCCGAAACCGAGCAGCTTCGGGGCCTCCGGGTTCGAATCGTCGTCGACGAGCCGCACGCGCAGGGCCTCGTTCATCGAAGCGGGATCGATGTAGGAGATCAGGATATCCGACATGTCCTTCAGCGCGGTCGCTCGCTCGACCAGGCGCGCCTCGCGATCGGCGTCCTGGAGCGCGTTCGCGTGCTGGGCCTCGGGATGCTTGAGGAACTCCTGCGCGTAGTAGGGGTTAAGCTCCTGGTCAAGCGGAGGCTCCGCGTTCTGAAAATCGAACGCCGGCTGGGCGAAGGCCGCCGGGACGGCCAAAAGCAGCGCCAGCAGGGCGGGCGGGAGGGGTCCCATGCCTAAACTATAGTCGGATTCGAGGGATTTTCAAGGGCGAACCTGGGGTCAGGCCTTTAGTTAATTTAGTTATTTGCAAATAACTAAATTAACTAAAGGCCTGACCCCATCAAAGGGCGGCGAGGAGGTCGGCGAGGAAGGCGGCTTGATCCCAGGCGGTGATGTCGATGGAGAGGCCCAGGCGGACGGCGACGAGGCCGCGCGAGGGGATCACGGTGAGGCATTGGCCCTCGTGGCCGAGGGCGTGGAAGGCGTCGGAGGGCAGGGCGGCGGCCGCGCGGCCCTCGCCGCCGAGCTCTTTCGAGAGCTTGAGCCACCAATGCGCGCCGTAGCGGAGGTCCGGCGACTGCGGGGTGGGGGTCGTGACGAGCTTCACCCAGCCCTCGGGCAGGACCCGCCGGCCGTCCCAGACCCCGTCTTGGGCGTGCAGCAGGCCGAAGCGCGCCCAGTCGCGGGCCGTCGCGAACAGGAAAGACGAGCCGATGAAGGTGCCCGACGCGTCCTGCTCGAAGACGGCGCTGGACATGCCCAGGGGATCGAAGAGCGCGCGGCGCGGCCAGGACGGGTAAGCGTCCTCGCCGAGCTTTCGGCGCGCGATCATGGAGAGGATGTTCGTCGTGCCGCTCGCGTACTTCCACGCGGTCCCCGGCTGCGCCGCGAGCGGGCGCGAGGCCGCGAAGCCGCCCGCGTCGGGGCAATCGAACAGCATGCGCGTCACGTCGGAGAGGGGGTTCGAGTAGACCTCGGCGAACTCGAGGCCGCTGCGCATGCGCAAGAGGTCCTCGACGGCGATATTCGCGCGCGCGTCGCCGGCACCGGCCCATTCCGCGAGGAGCGCCTTGTCCGAGAGCGCGAGCCGGCCTTCCCCGACGAGCGTCCCGATCAGGGTTCCCAGCACGCTCTTCGACATGGACCAACCGTTCAAGGGCGTTTCATGGGAGAAGCCCGGCGCGTAGCGCTCGGCGACGACGCGCCCGTCCTGGACGACGACGACGGCGCGCGTGCGGCGCGGGCTGGCTCCCCGCGTCTCGGCGAAGGCGGAGTCGAGGACGCGTTCGAGCGCGGGCGACGGCGCGGGCGACGGGGCCTCTCCCTCAGGCCAGGGCTCCGCGGCGTCGAGGCGGCGCGGCTGGGGTAAAGTCGGCGCGGGAGGGACGGGCTTGAAAGCGATGGTGGCGCCCAAGCCGGGGCGCCACACCGCGGTGCGCTCGCTGAGCCCGCTGAACGACGCGGTGACGGTCTTCTTCTCACGGTCGACGCGCGCGGGGAACAAGGACATCAGGCGGTAGGCCTCGGCCGAGACCTCGGGAGCGCGGTCGGTATCGTCGAATTCGAGGCCGGACACGAATAGGGCGGAGCACAGGGCCTTCGTCTTGTACGCGGCGCCGACGGCGGCCACTCTCAGGAAGCGCCGGACGCCGGCGGCGACGGCGGCCAATACCACGACACCGAACAGGGCGGGGAGCATCGTCATGAGCTTCGAAAAGAATACCCGTTCGCGGGCCGGCTGTCATTCCCATGGGGGCTCATATTTGTTTCAGTAAGCCGATGCTGACGAGGTTCCTCGCCGTCGCCGTTTCCGCGGGCGTCTTGCTCGGCGCGGGGCCGTTCACGGACTACACGAGCGAGACGCCGGGAGCGCGGCATCACATCACGACGGCCGATCTTCCCGCTCCGGGCGCGACGGAGTCCGCCAACAACGGGCCGAGCCTGGTGAAGCGCCCGGACGGGGCTTGGCCGCGGGCGCCGAAAGGCTGGAAGGTCTCGCTCTACGCCGAGGGACTCAAGAACCCGCGGCAAATCCGCACGGCGCCCAACGGCGATGTCTTCATCGCCGAGAGCTCCGCGGGGAGGATTCGCGTCCTTCGCGGGGTGGGTCCCGATGGCAAAGCGAAGACGTCCTCGATCTTCGCGTCGGGGCTCGACAAGCCGTTCGGGATCGCGTTCTATCCGCCGGGGCCGAAACCGTCGTACGTTTATTTCGGCAACACCGGCGAGGTCGTGCGCTTCGCCTACGCGAAGGGAGATCTCAAGGCGTCGGGGAAGCCAGAGCGCGTCGCCTCGGTTCCCGGCGGCGGATTCGTGGACGGGGGGCATTGGACGCGGGACGTGGCGTTCTCGCTCGACGGGAAGAAGATGTTCGTGTCGGTGGGGTCCTACTCGAACGTCAACGATCCGGACGCGAATCCGGTCGAGCACGAGCGCGCGGACATCCTCGAGTTCGCGCCGGACGGGAGCGGCAAGCTGGTGTACGCGTCGGGTCTGCGCAATCCGGTGGGGCTCGCGGTCGATCCGCTCACGGGGGAGCTGTGGACGTCGGTGAACGAGCGCGACCGTCTCGGCGACAACTTGCCGCCGGACTACATCACGCATGTGAAAGACGGGGGCTTTTACGGGTGGCCTTGGTTCTACATCGGCGGGCACCAGGATCCGCGGCATGCGGGCAAGCATCCGGAGCTTAAGGACAAGGTGATCGTGCCCGATGTGCTGGTCCAGCCGCACAACGCGTCGCTCGGCATCGCGTTCGGGCCCGACGGGGCGCTGTACGCGGCGGAGCACGGCTCATGGAACCGTGCGGTCCGCACCGGCTACGAGGTGATCCGCGTCCCGATGAAGGCCGGCCGGGCCGGCGGCGGCTACGAGGATTTCCTAACCGGGTTCGTGACGACGGATGGTGAGGTCTGGGGGCGGCCGGTGGGCGTCGCGTTCGGCGAGGACGGGGCGCTGCTCGTCACCGACGACGCGTCGGGGTCTGTGTGGCGCGTGAGTCGTTAGGCGCTAGACTCGATATACGGACCGGCTGGGGCGGTATTTGTCGGCTAGTTGTATTAGCTCCCATTAAAATCTCCTTTTAGTGTAAGAAGAATTTCTCGTGGCACCGCTTGGGACCCCCTGCTATACTGACCCGCAGACTCAATAGTTAGGTGGCCATCAGAAAAATCGGCACATAAATACATCGGAGACAAAGGATAAAACGGGTTCGCTAAATTAATCGGGAAGGGGCCGCCATGAATGGAGTATTCGCGGGATCGTTCTTTCTGATTTGGGTTGTGGTCGTCATCGGTCTATTCCTAATCACCCGAATGTTTTGGCTTTGGTATTTCAAGCTTGATGTTATCGCCCGGACGCTCAGCAAAATCGGTGAAAGCGTGGCTACAGGTTCTATCCCAAAATGTACTTGCGGCAAGGATGCACCCTCTGAATTTAAGTATTGCCCGCATTGCGGAAATGATTTTTGTTTATGCGGGTCCTGCAAGCATCGCCTCGTACGTACTTGGAAGCGATGTCCTTACTGCGGCGCCGTCCACCAGCCCGAGACAACTCCAAAGGCCGCAACGATCAAGTGTTCGGGCTGCGGTTCGGAGCAGGAATCCGATGACGAGACGAAGTTTTGTGATCAGTGCGGCGAATCTTTGTCGGTTAGCCGTGTAAGCTCTCAAAATTGAGATCGACTCTTGCCGTCTAACATGGGCTTGAACGGCCGGCGGCCTCAGTCGGGCTGGATAGTCGTAGCCGCCGCCGTTCATCCTCGGCGTTAGACGCAATGCACGATGACAACAATTGAAATCACGACGGCAGCTGTTGAGTACTTGCGTAGCTGGTTAGCTGACACGTCCACGGAAAACGCGATTCCGTATCTGTGCTGGTTGGGCGTTGATACTCCGAAAGGCTTGCATACTGAAGGCTGGAGTATTGTCTTGTGTCCGCAAGATGAAAGAATTAGAACTCCAGGGGTTCACAACCTGGCATCAGTGCAGAACCTGAATGGGCTGGATGTCATGGTGAGCGAGATTTCATTTAGTAGGCATCCCGTTTCAGAAATGAAAGTCGATCTAGTAGATGGACGCCTTTGCTTCAATGGCCACCCTGGCGTCTAACATCGGCTTGAACGGACGGCGGCCTCAAATTGGTTGGACAGCGGGTAGCCGCCGCCGTTCAGCCTGGCGTTAGGTGGAACCCAGGAGAAATAATGGAAGCCCGAGTTTGGCGCCTGATAGCACATCATGAAGATTCTGACCTGGCAATCCGCCGTTGCAAGGAGAACTCGAAGATTGCCATCGGCTGGGGCAAGATTGGCGATCTGCTTAAGCACTCCGCCGATGTAGCTTCCATTGGCGAGTCCATACGCGATACATATCCGACTCTCAGCAATAGTGCTAACGGCGCCCCCAGTCTTTTTCGGTTTGCTCATCACCTTCGGAAGGGTGACTTAATAATCATCAGTGACGGCTCTCGGCGACGCGAGGTGGCGGAAGTGACCGGCGCATACGAATGGAATCAGGGATGGTCGCCGGTGCAGGACGGAGACTATTGGCATCATCGAGGAGCCAGATTTTGGGCGAAAGCACCCGCGGATGAACTTTGGCGCATGAGCGGCGGTGCCATCGCGGAAGGAGAAAACATTCGGTGGCCACTTGCACGACTCGCACATCCGGCACCATCTGAGTATGTTGAACGGCATCGCACTGTTTCCACCTAACCATTGGGCAGAGCGGCCGGCCGCCTCGTTTGGGTGGACAGTTGAAGCGGCCGCCGCTCACCCCCTGCGTTATACGTAATCCTCCATAGCTTTACCCCTACGCTACAAGCGCGAATCCGCCCCGGCGTAGTATCATTGCCGTGATGAGGCTGATAACCCTCCTGCTCGCTGGCTGCGTCTCCGCAGCCTCGGCCGCGCCCGCCCCCGTCCCGTCCAACCGCGTCGCGAGCCTCTTCTTCTCGCAGGACTTCATCAACACCTTGATCTCCGAGAAGGTAAAGTCCGACATGTTCAAGGACGTCTCGATCGCCCTCGACGCCTCCAGCGGCACCATCGCCCTGCGCGGCATCGTCAAAGTCCCCGTCGAGGAGCTGCGCGCCATCAACCTAGACGAGAAGCTGAGCTCCTTCCGCTTCCAGGTCACCATTAAGCCCAAGACCACGAAGAAAGGCCACCTCGTCCTGATCTTCCCGCTCGACCAGACCTACTTCTATCCAGCGGAGTCGAAGGACCCCGAGCACGAGCGTGTCATCGTCCCCGTCCAGCTGCTCTCCGTCGCCCTCGCCAGCGCCCGCGGCTACCTGGCCGCCCTGTCCGGAGACTTCTCCGGCTTCGACAAGCAGGAGCGCCGCCTCAAGGGACAGATCGCGGAGCTCGACCACGAGCTCAAGAAGGCGGCTCCCGCCGACGTGCAGGGCCTCAAGGACGATCGCGAGGCCGCGCGCTTGCAGCTCGAGGCCATCCCCATCGAGCGGCGCCAGATGCAGGAGGTCGCGAAAGCCTTCGAGAACATGGTCGGCTTCGCCGGCGAGAAGGAGCTCAACCTCAACGACGAGCTCGGCTCGCGCCGCAATGCCCTCGTCCTGAGAATTCCCCTGAGTCAGTTCGCGCCCTACCTAGTCGGCATCGACCTGGGCGGCGTGCGCATTCTCCATGACTCCAAGGACGGCGGCGGGCAGAACTATCTCGGCATCGACGTGAACGCCCAGCTCGCCGTCGCCCCCGCGCCGCCCGTCTTCTCGACTGCCACCGCGCGCGAGCCCCTCAAGATCGCGCCCTACGTCGTCATTCGCTTGAACCAGGCCCTCTTCGAGAGCACCGAGGTCCTCGCCTCAGAGCAGAAGAGCATGGGCTCGCAGATGCGCAGCTTCGCCCTCAAGTTCCACGACGACGGCCTGCACGTGCGCGGCGAGTGGAAGAGCCCCCTGCTCGTGCACATCCCGTTCCGGACGGTCATCGACTTCGTCTGGACTGCGCCCGATCAGTTCGAGCTGCGCGTGCGCCGCGTCAAGGTCGCAGGCCTCGACATCGAGGCCGTGTCCGGACTCATCCTCGAGCTCGCCAAGAAGCGCCTCGCCGACTCGATGAAGGGCATCTGCACCTTCCAGTATGTCGGAGAGGAGCGCGACGGCTCGCGCGCCCTGCGCGTCAACGTGGACATGCACGCCTTGATCCCGGCGTTCCCGCTCCTGCACCTGACGGGCATCGACACGCGCGACAACGAGCTGTTATTGAAGACGGGCCGCCTTTAGGCGGCTCCTACCGGAAGCAGGCCTTCAGAACCGATTCCGTGTAGGAGCGGTTGAGCTTGCTGTCGTGCGCGTCGGGCCCGAACTTGCCGACCACGTGCCCGAGCTCGTGCAGCAGCAGCAGCGCGCCGAAGTCGGCGCCGCGAAGATTCGTCCCCATGTCGATGGTCCGGAACCCGCTCGCGCCGCTGACGAGCATCGTCTGCCTCACGAAGGGTCCCTCGGAGTTGATCGTCACGAGAGCCGGCGAAGCCTCGTTGTGCGTGGCCGCGCCGACGACCGACGGGAGATCGTCCTTGTTCATGCGCGGAGCGCCCATCGGGATGAACCGGTACTCGGCGCCCTCGAACTTGGCCGCCGCGCCCTCGCCGTAGAACGCCGCGCACTTGGGCGTCTCCAGGCGCTTGGACGCGTTCAGGAACGCCTCGCGGAAGGGCTTGGCGAACTTTTGGTTCGCCTTGCCGGCGGGGAGAGCCGGGACCTTGACCGCCTCCGCCGCCGGGGCCGAGGCCGAGGCCGCCGCCGGGGGCGCGGGCATCGCGGCCGCCGCGGCCGCCAGATTTTGGAGGATGGCGCCCGGCGCCGGCGCCTCCCGGTCGAAATCGGGAGTCGTCGCCTGCGCCGCGGCCATTCCGCTCAGCAAAAGCGCGGCGGCCAACCCGGCGCGCAGCGTCGTCAGCGTTCGTTCCATGGATTCTCCCGATTATTTCTGCGCCGCGAATCTCGGCGACAGGGCGGCGTCGATCGACATCACGACCTCCGACAGGTGCAGGCGGCTCGGGCCGTCGAGCTTGCCTTCCGCGGCGAGGGCGCGCTTCGCGTCGGCCCGGATGCGCTGCAGATCGTTGAGCGCCGCGTCGCGGACGTCGCCCTGGCCGGGATCGCCCCACAAGGATTCCAGGATCTCCACGTGGTTCCGCTGAAGGTTCCGCCGCAGAGGGCTGATCGCGACCGGAGCCGCGCCCTCGACCTCCTTCCAGATCGAGGAGCGCAGCGCTCCCATCACGTCGTAGACGCCCAGCTGATCGGCGGGGTCCTTGACGAGGTCGCGCCGGCTGCTCAGCCGTCCCAGCACCGCGGGATCGAAGAGCGTGCGCAGCGCGTCGGCGCGCAGATTGCCGACCTGCGGGCTCAAGGCCACGGGCTGGTTGTAGCCGCCCAGGTCCATGCTGCTCTCCTCGCCCATGCGGCGGAACAGGGACGGGTCGAACTGGAACGGCTTGTCGCTGAAGACGTTCTCGTCGAGGAACTTCAGCGCCGCGCGCTGCTCGGCGGCGGAGACCGGCGTGAAGGAGTCCTGCCCCGGGACGGGGGGGCCGCGCCGCGTGCGCACGCCGCCGATGACGGGGGCCAAGTTCGCCACCGCCATGTGATACTCCTGGAAGCCGTAGCTGAACCGGCGCCGCAGCGAGGGCTGCTCGCCGTCGCGCTGCTGCTCCGTCGCCGCGTCGAGGCTGCCCCAGAGCCGCCGCGCGGTCTCGACGTGCCGCTGCGCGTTCATCTGCGCCCCGCGTCCGAGGTCCCAGAGCTGGGCGTCGGGGTCGGCGGGCCCGCCGGTCATCGTGCGGACGTCCTCGTCGGTGGCGAAGGCCAGGCTCGGGTCGCGGTTGGCGCGGCTCGCGATCGCCTGAAGCTGCTTCTTGCGCGCGGTCTCGTCGCCGGAGACCGAGCCGTAGCCGTACTCGATCGCGAACTTGTCGTACGGCCCGACCTTGGTCTGGAAGTAGGGCTGGCCGGCTTTCTTCGGGTCCGCCGGGATGTTCGGGGCCACGTAGTCCATGACGCTGGCCGTCAGCAGGCCGTTCTCGCCCAGCTTGTCGGCCGGCAGCCACGAGCTGCCCTTGAAGTTGTGGCGCAGGCCCAAGGTGTGGCCGGTCTCGTGCGCGGCGATGTAGGTGAAGAACTCGCTGACGAACCGGCTCTTCTCCAGAGCGGAGGCGCCCTGCGCCTCGAGAGCCATGAGGCCCTTGGAGGCCTCGATCGCCGCCTGCTCCTCGAAATTGTCGGCCGCGGGGTCGAAGGCCGCCGGCTTGCCTCCCGCGGGCGCGGCGATCCTCTGCTGCTCCGTCATCGTCCGCGAGAGCGAGTCTCCGATGCGGATGCCCGCGTTGAAGATCTCGCCGGTCTGCGGGTTGGAGCGGTGCGGAGCCTCCGCGAAGCTCGCCCCTTGGCCCATGAACCAGCGCACGACGTTGTAGCTGGCGTCGGCCGGGCTGAAGGCCGCGCGCTGCTCCGCCGTCATGTCCTTGTCGACCTCCTTGACGACGATCGCGTGGCGCAGGCCGGCCGCCTCGAAGGCCTCGTTCCACGCGAGGATGCCCGCCTTGATCGCGGGACGGTACCGCTCCGGGATGGTGTCCTCGAGCCAGTAGACGATCGGGTTCTTGACGTCGGAGACCGCCGCGCTCGGGTCGGCCTTCTGGAGGTTCCAGCGCTCGATGGTCGTCTCGATCGGCAGGCCGCGGTCGGCGAGGTCGGCGCGCGCGTAGTCGACGTGGGTCTGCGTGAAGTAGCCGACGCGCCCGTCGGCCGGGCGCCGCTCGAAATCGGCGGAGCCGCGCACGATCGACAGGCTGTAATGGACGGCGATCGAGAAGCGCCGCGCGTCGGGCATCGCGCTGGAGCCGGCCGTGTCCGGCCGCGTCAGCATGATGCGGACCTGCGCCTCGAGATTGTTGGGCAGCGACGCGAGGTCTTGGATCGAGCTGTCGGCGAGGTCGACGGAGGCGTCGGGATAGATCCCCGCGCCGACGATCTCGCCGTGCAGGTCGCACAAGTCCGTCAGGAACAGCGCGTCGGCCGCGACCCGGTACGTGCGCTTGACGGTGTCGCTGGAGACGAGCGGCAGCACGGCCAGGACCGAGTCGGCGTAGGAATTGGCCAGCGCGCGCGCCTCCGGGGAGCCGGGTTTGGCCGTGGTCGTCGCGCTGCGGCGCACGACCTCGATCTTCTTGCCGTTCCAGCGGAAGACGACCAGGAAGGACCCGAGCGAGGTGTCGGCGAACAGCCCGTTCTCGCCGGTGCCGCGATCCAGCGTGCCGCTGAGGAGGTAGGGGCGGTCGAGCTGGTGCTCGTTGAACTCGATGAGGGTCGCGGTCGTGGTCTTGACCACCGCGAAGAGCTCCTTGTCGCTCGCTTGAGGGGCGAACTCCTTGCGGGTCTCCGCGCTGTTAGCCGCCGCCTTGGCGGCGAGGGCCGCGAACGCCTGGCCCAAGCTGGAATCCGTCTCTTGGGCCGCCAGCGGGACGGCGGGCATGAGGACGGCCAGGACCACCGCGATCATCTCTCTCATGCGCTCAGTGTAGCCCCGCGGGCGCGGTCCCGGAGAGGGCCCTTGGCCCCGGGAGGGGCCGACCAAGGGACCTAGGCCTCCGCCAGGGTCAGCAGGCGCGCGATCAACTCGTGCGCGTTGAACGGCTTGCTCCAGACCTCCTCGGCGCCGAGGGCCCGCGCCCGGCGCTTGCGCTCCTCGCGGTCGAAGGCCGACAGCACCAGGACGTAGGGGCGCTTCCCGTCGAGCGACTTGAGGCTCTCGAGCACGGAGAGCCCGTCGACGTCCGGCATCTCGAGATCGAGGAGGAGGAAGTCGGGGCGGACGGCCCGGATGAGGCTCAAGCCCGTCTGGCCGCCGCAGGCGGACCAGACGCGGAACCCGCGCTTGGAGAAGATCTGCTTCATGAGCAGCAGATGCGTCGGGTTGTCGTCGCAGACGATGAGCGATTTTTGCTCCACGGGCGCGGAGCAGTCTAGCACGGAGCCGTCGTACGCGGGATTCCCGCGAGGTCACGCTTTCATGACCGAATCGGCTAGACTCTTCTTCATGGACGCTCCGTCGACGATCTGGACCTTCGAGCCGGCGCTGTTCGCGTCGACGTTCGCGCTGATCTTCGCCGCGGAGCTGCCGGACAAGACCGCGTTCGCGACGGTCCTGCTGGCCGTCAGGCGCCGCCCCCTGCCCGTGTTCGCCGGCGCGGCCGCTGCCTTCGCCGTGCAGTCCTTCATCGCGGTCGCCTTCGGCGGCGTCCTGAGCCTGCTGCCCCCGCGCGCCGTCCGCTTTGGGGCCGGCCTCGTCTTCCTCGGCTTCGCCTGGGCGATGTGGAACCGGGAGGAGGAGGAGGACCTGCCGGAGGTCGCCTCCGCCCCCGGCGAGCCGGGCTTCGCGCGCTCCGCCGCGGCCGCGTTCGCGGTGATCTTCGTGGCCGAATGGGGAGATCTGACCCAGCTTGCCACGGCCACGCTCGCCGCGCGGCACGGGCGGCCGCTGACGGTCTTCTTGGCCTCGACGGCCGCGCTCTGGTCCGTGGCGGCCCTCGCCGTCGCGACGGGCCGGCGGCTCAAGGCCAGCTTCGATCCCCGGCCGCTCGAGCGCTTCGCCGCCGCGCTCTTCGCTCTCGTGGGTCTTTACTTCCTTCTGCGCCCTTAGGGGGCCGGCAGCTCGGGCAGCTCGAAGAAGAAGGAGGTCCCTTCGGGACCGCTGTCGAAACCGATGCGCCCCTTGAGCTTCTCGACGATGGCCTTCGCGATGCTCAGGCCGAGGCCGGTCCCCTTGCGCTGGGGATCCAGGACGCGGGCCTGGGCGAACTTCTGGAAGATCTTCGCGCGGAACTCCTCGGGGATGCCGGGACCCCGGTCCGCGACGCTCACGCGGACGGTCCTTCCGGGGCGGCGCTGGACGGAGACCGCGACCGTGGATCCTCTCGGCGAGAACTTCGCCCCGTTGGACAGGAGGTTCGACAACACCTGCGTCAGGCGATCGGGATCCGCCTCGACCCGGGCGCCGGGAGCCTCCTGGCGGACCTCGTAGCGGACGCCGAACTGCGCGGCGTAAGGCGCCACGGCGGCGACGGCCTCCAGGACTTGCCGCGAGAGGTCCAGGGCGCGCGGCTTGAAGATCACGCTGCCGGACTCGATCTTCACCACGTCGAGGTAATCGTTGAGCAGGCGGACCATGAAGCGGGCGCTGCCGTGGGAGAGCTTCGCGACCTCGAGCGCCTTGCCCTTCAGGTCGTCGCTGTTGGCGAGGAGGTCGAGGCCCCAGACGATCGAGGTCAGCGGCGTGCGCAGCTCGTGCGTGGTCATCGCGATGATGTCGCTCGTCATGCGCTCGGCGCGCCGCTGATCCGTGATGTCCTCCGAGATGCCCAGCAGATAGGCGGGCCTGCCGTCCGGCCCCGCGATGGCGATCTTCTTCGTGTGCAGGATGCGCACGCCCTTATCCGCGGTGTCGATCGGCTCCTCGGGGATGTCCAGCATGCGGCCGCTGGCGAGGACCTCGCGGTCCTTCGCGGTGAAGAAGTCGGCCTCCGCCTTCGGAAAGAAGTCGTGATCGGTCTTGCCGATGATCTCGGAGCGCGGCCGGCCGAGGAGCTCTTCTCCCGCGCGGTTGAACAGCACGAAGCGCAGGTCCTTCGCGTCCTTCACGAAGACCATGTTCGGGATGTTCTCGATGATCGAATCGAGGAACTGCCGCGTCTCCATCGTCATGCCCCGATCTTATAAAACCTTGATCGAGGTCACTCTCGCCGGGCGCCCGATTTCCTATCCTCTCTCCATGGCCAAGAAGATCCCGTCCGTCGCGAAGACGGCTCCGAAGCGCGGCGCGAAGGCGCCCGCGGCGAAGAAAGCCGCCCTCGTCGTCTCCATCGATTATCCGCGGGAGGGCGAGTCCGTCCGCTCCGGGCATTACGCCATCCGGCTCACCGCGTCCGGGGCGACCTCGGCGCAGATCCGGTTCGACGGCGGGGAATGGGCGGATTGCCGCGAGGCGGTCGGGCATTTCTGGCTGGACTGGTCGCCGGCGGTCGGGAGCCCGAAGATCGAGGCTCGCGCTCGCTCCGGTAAGGGGCGCTGGGCCGCCGCTCCCGCGCGCGAAGTCTCGGTCGTCGACGGCTGGTCGACGAATTAAGGTTCGCGAACTATCCGCGGGGATAGTTCATGAAGGGCTCAGCGGCCCTCGAGGCCTTGCAGGAAGGCGTTGATCACCGACAAGACGAGCGCGAAGGAGAGCGCCCACCAGAAGCTCGCGACGTGGAACCCGGGCACGAGCGCCGACGTGAGCTCCACGAGCCCGCCGATGATCACGAAGGTGAACAGCCCGAGCGTCAGGATGTTCAGGGGCAGCGTCAGGATGAGCAGCAGGGGCCGCAGGAGGCCGTTGACGAGCCCCAGCACGACCGCGACGACGATCGCGGTGCCGAAGCCGGCGACGCTCACGCCCGGAAGGATGCGCGCGGCGACGAAGACCGCGACGGCGCTGATGAGGACGTGGGCGAGGATCCTCAAACTTTTTCCATTCCGATCCTACCGAGCGGAGATCTCGGTCGCGGCCTTCTCGGCCATGCTCGAGGCGGTGAACCAGCCGTAGATCTGCTGGACCGCCGCGGCCTGAGTGATCTGTCCGGCGGCCATCTCGCGGTACAGCAGGTCCTCGAGCTTGTCCTTGCCGTTGCTGCCGTCCGGGTCGCCGTGCGGCTGGGGCCACAGGTTGTCGATCGAGCTGTCGCCGCCGATGGCCAGCGGGATCAGGTGGTCGAACTCGTAGCCGTTCCAGTCGGCCTGCGGCACGCCGTAGTGCTGGGCGATCGTGAGCTTCATCTGCAGGGTCACGTTCCGGTTGCAGTAAGGGATGTGCTCCGCGTAGCGGTACTCCTTGAAGTTCGGATCGCCCGGGCTGCAGAGGTGGCCGGGCGTATAAGAGGAGTCGGGCGCCACGCGCGCCGCGAGGATCAGCACGGGGACGTTCGGGGTGGCGCCGATGCCGTCGGCGAGGGCCTCGGCCTGGCGGGCCGCGATGGCTTTCTGGGTCGAGAGGCTGTCGGCGCTCTTGGCGGACAGGTCGGTCAGCGCGGAGCCGAGATCGGGGGAGGCGGTCTGCGCGCGGACGGCCGGCGCGAGGATAAGAGCCGCTCCGAGGGTGAGCCAGGTCCTGGACGAGCGTGCGGTCTTCGGCGTCATGCGTCCTCCTTGGTCATGAACGGACATTCTGAGCGGTGCGGAGGCCCAAAAAAAACCAGAGGAACCGGCCGGCGTCGGCCGTCTCCCCTGGCGCCCCGGATTAAGGTCCGGAGGTGGATGCCCCCCGGCCGATCCCGGGGGCTACAAGGTCTCGACCAGTTTAGTCTATTGGGCCCAGATCACGAGGGCCCTAGGTCCTAGATCGATCTAGGCCTAAAGTACTAGATCGCGGAAGACGAAAACAAGACTGGCGAAGCGCCGAAACTGGGGGTATATTCCACGTATGCGAACCCCTCGCGCCTTCCTCCCGACGCTGATCCTCGCCGCGCTGTCCTGCCCGCGCGCCGCGCGCGCCTGGTCGGCCAATGGCCACAAGACCGTCGCGCTGATCGCGCAAAGCCGGCTGAGCCCCGCCGCCAAGGCCGCCGTCGCCTCGCTGCTCGGCTCGGCCACGATCGACGGCGTCGCGCCGTGCGCCGACGACGTCCGCGGCAAGACCGGCTACGTCTGCGACGGCATCCCGATGGCCGACGACCCGCAGAGCCAGCCGTGGCACTTCGTCGACGCGCCGATCGCCGACTCGCCGTCGGGCGGGCAGGACCTCGAGGCGTACTGCCCGAACCAGGCGTGCGTCATCGACCAGATCAACGCCGAGGTCGAGGTCCTCAAGACGTCGACGGCGCAGGCGGACCGCCAGCTCGCGCTGATATTCCTGATCCACTTCGTCGGAGACGAGCACCAGCCACTCCACTGCGCGGACGAGATCGTCAACGGCGTCAACGACCGCGGCGGAAATCTGAAGAGCGTCTCCTTCCGCGGCGTCTCCGCCAGTCAGGCGGAGGGTCCCAACGCCGCGGCCGGCGGGCTCAACCTCCACGCGCTGTGGGACCATCAGATCCTGCCCGGGGACACCAACGATCCGGGACAGGAGAGCCAGCGGCTGATCGCGGACCTCCAGGGGAAAGACGTCTCGGGCTGGACGTCCGGGGATTTCGTGCACGACGCGGCGTTCGAGAGCTATTCGATCGCGAAGGGGACGGTCTATCCCGCCTACTACGCGCCCAACGGCAGGATCATCGACTCGAACTACCAGGCGAAGATGAAGCCGATCGTCGACGAGCGCCTCGAGCGCGCCGGAGTGCGCCTCGCGGCCCTGCTCGAGTCCGCCCTGGGCGGGCCGCCGGTCGCCGCGCCGTCTCAGACGGAGAGGTCGGGCGCCTCGGCCCTCGACAAGGCCCGGCGCCGCGTGAAGGGCGCCGAGAACCTGACGCCGCCCTGAGGAGCCGGCGCTCCCGCGCTACTCCGCGCGGGGAAGGGTGAAGTGGAAGACGGCGCCGCGTCCCTTGACGCTCTCCGCCCAGATGTGGCCGCCGTGGCTCTCGACGATCTGCTTGGCGATCGACAGGCCCAGTCCGGTCCCGACGCTGCGGTCCTTGCGCGCCTGATTGAAGCGGTCGAAGATCTTGGGCAGGTACTCCTCGGGGATGCCGTTGCCGGAGTCGCGCACCGAGATCAGCACCGCGTGCTGCAGCTGCCGCCCCGTCACGTGGATGCGCCCGCCCTTGCGGCTGAACTTGATCGCGTTGGAGAACAGGTTCTGCAGGACCTGAGACAGCTGGCTCTTGTCCACGGACGCCTTGATCTCGCCCGGGATCTCCACGCGCAGCGAGAGCTTCTTGCGCTTGAACAGCGGAGCGATCGTGCGCGCGTACTTGCGCACGAACTTCGCCGCGGAGACCGTCTCCGGCTTGGGCACGCGCTTGCCGGACTCCATCGCGGAGAGCTCGAGCAGGTCCTCGACCAGGCGCGAGAGGCGCTTGGCGTGCTTCTCGATGATGTTGACGAAGGTGATGCGGTTGCGGGGATCGTCGAGGCCGCCCTTGAGCAGCGTCTGCGCGAAGCCCTGGATGGCCGCGACCGGCGTGCGGAACTCGTGCGAGACCGTGGCGACGAACTCGCGCTGCATGCGCTCGCTCTTGCGCAGCTGCTCGGCCTCTTCGGCTTTCTGCCGCTGGGTGATGTCGCGCTCCACGAGGATGCCCATCAGCCGGTCCTTCCACTTGAACGTGCCGGCCGTCACCTCCGCGGGGAAGGCGGTGCCGTCCTTGCGCTTCTGCTGGCGGATCGAGATCGGCTTGAGCGGGCTCTGGATGCACTCAATCGGCATCCCGGTCCGGGACGGCTTCTCCGACGAGATGTCCTTGAGGCTCTTGGTCAGGAACTCCTCGCGCGTGAAGCCGTATAAAGACAGAGCGGCCGCGTTCGCGTCCTCGATGCGCTCGGACTGCGCGTCGTAGATCACGATCGCGTCGCTGACGCCCGAGAAGAGCAGGCGGTACTTCTCGCTGCTCTCGTGCAGGGCCTCCTCGACGCGCTTGTGCGTGATGAATTGGCCGACCTGCGTGCCGGTCACGGCCAGCATCTGCAGGAGCGCGTAGTCGACCGGGCGCGCCTTGCGGCTGAAGAACTCCATGACCCCGAAGACCTTGCGCCCGAGGCGGATCGGGACGGCGAAATGGCAGCGCAGGCCGGCCTTGCCGGCCGCGGCGTTGCGGGTGCCGTCGCGATGCGCCGTCACGTCGGCGATCCAGGCGGGCTCGCCGCCGGCCCAGGCCAGGCCCGCCAAGCCGGAGCCCATCGGGATGGACTGCTTGCGGCTGGAGGCCGCGAAGGAGCCGAGGCCCATGTCGGCGGAGCACCAGAAGTCGAGGCAGACCAAGCTCCGGGAGCCGTAGTCCGCCTCCCAGATGGCGCCGGCCTCCCAGTCCATCTTCTCGCAGGCGGTCTTGACGATCCTCGGCGTCGCGTCGGCGAGGCTCACGGCGTCGGTCAGGACGCGCGTGATGGCGAGCTGGGCGGCCAGGTAGCGGTCGGTGGCGCGGCGCTCGTACGGCGGCCCCTTGCGCGGAGAGGCGGCGGCGGCCGGAGCCGCGGCGGCGGGCGCGGGGGGGAGATCGGACGGAGGGGCGGGCGGCGGCGGCGCGGGCGAGCGGGCTTCCTTGAGCGGAGGGGTCATGAACCAATAATATGAGCAAAATGACAAACCGGCGACAGCGGCGGCGTCACGTTCTCGTCTACAAGTTATGACGTCTACTCGTAGCGCAGCGCCTCGATCGGCGACAGCAGGGCGGCCTTGCGCGCGGGCCAGAGGCCGAAGACCACGCCGACGCAGGCCGAGAACCCGAACGCGACGAGCACCGCGCGCGTCGAGATCAGCGCCGCCCAGCCCGCGAACGCCGAGAGCGCCAGCGAGACCCCGACGCCCAGCGCCACGCCCATGAGGCCGCCCGCCGCCGAGAGCGCGAGCGACTCGATGAGGAACTGGGCCATCACCGCTCCGCGCGAGGCGCCGACCGCCTTGCGCAGGCCGATCTCGCGCGTGCGCTCGTTGACGGAGACGAGCAGGATGTTCATGATCCCGACGCCGCCCACGAACAGCGAGATCGCGGCGGTGATCGCGAGCAGCAGCGAGACCGTCTGCGTGGTCCCCTGCAGCGTCGCCTGCATCTCGGCCATGTTGCGCAGCGTGAAGTCGTCGTCCTTATATTGGGGGATGCGGTGCCGGCGGCGCAGCAGGGAGCGCGCGGACTGCATCAGGGGGCTCACCGTCTCCGGGGCGGAGGCCTCCGCGGCCATCTCGTGCAGGTAGAGGGTGCCGAGGACCCTCTTCATCGCGGTCTTGATGGGCACGACGATCATGTCGTCCTGGTCGCCGTAGCCGCTGGAGCCCTTCGTGGGGAGGATGCCGATCACCTTGAAGGCGGTGCGGTTGATCTCGACCGTCTCGCCGACGGGATTCTGGGTCCCGAACAGCTCGCTGACGACGGTCTGACCCAGCAGGACGACGCGCGCCTCCGCCTGATTCTCGGCCTCGGTGAAGAAGCGGCCGAAGTACGGCGTCGCGCTGCGGATCTGCTCGTAGCTGGGGGTCACCCCCTGCATCTCCGTGACCGCGTTCTGGTTCTGGAACACGATCTGCACGTTGCCCTCGGCCTCGGGATAGCTGTCCACGACCCCGGGCAGGCCGCCGACGGCCTTCGCGTCCTCGAGCGTGAGGCGCGAGTACGAGCCGCCGCCCATGACCCCGTTCATCCGGGGCGAGCGCGCGAAGACCATGATCATGTTCGACCCGAGGCTGGCCAGGCGCGCCTCGATCGCCTTCTGCGCGCCCGCGCCGATGGCGAGCATGGCGATGACCGAGGCCACCCCGATCAGGATGCCGAGCATCGAGAGCGCGCTGCGCGCCTTGTTGGCGGCCATCGCCCTGAGCGCCGACGCGCCGTACTCGCGGACGGCGTGGAGCCCGAGCTCCGCCGCCGCCGCCGGCTGGAGCGGGACCGGCGCCTTCGGCAGGGGGCTCGGGTCCAGGCGCTCGTCGGCCACGACCTGGCCGTCCTTGATGCGGATGATCCGGCGCGCGTGCGCGGCGATGTCGGGCTCGTGGGTCACCATGATCACGGTGATGCCCTCGCGGTTGAGCGCCTGGATGAGGCCGAGGATGTCCTCGGCCTGGTCGGAGGCGAGGTTGCCGGTCGGCTCGTCGGCGAAGAGCAGGCGCGGGCGGTTGACGAGGGCGCGCGCGATCGCGACGCGCTGCTGCTGGCCTCCCGAGAGCTGGTTGGGCGCGTGGTCGAGGCGGTCGGCGAGGCCGACCCGCCGGAGCAGCTCCGTCGCGCGGCCTTCCCGGTCCGGCGCTCCGGAATAGATCAGCGGAAGGGCGACGTTGTCGAGCGTGCTCGTGCGCTTGAGCAGGTTGAACATCTGGAAGATGAAGCCGATCGTGCGCGAGCGCAGGGCCGCGCCCTCGTCGTCCGACAGGTTGGACACATCGCGGTCCATGAGGCGGTAGGAGCCTCCGGTCGGCCGGTCGAGCAGGCCGATGATCTGCATGAGCGTGGACTTGCCGGAGCCGGAGGGGCCCATGATCGCGACGAACTCGCCCTCCTCGATCGCCAGGGTCACTCCCTTGAGGACCCGGAGCACCTCGCCGCCGACCACGTAGTCGCGGGTGACGTTCTCGAGCTCGATCAGCGCCATGTCATGAGAGAGTAACACGCGGGGGGCTGGGCCGCAAGCGAACGGGACACTTCGAGTATCCTATAATCGTCTCACGTTCATGATGAACCGCTTCCTGTTCGCCGTGCTCCCAGTGGCCCTCGTCCTCCTCTCCGCCGCCGTCCTGGCGCGCGCCGGCCTTCTCGACGAGGCGCGCGCCGCGTTCGAGGCCGGGCACGAGGAGGACGCGTTCAGCCTGCTGACGAAGGCCGCCGAGAGCGGCGACGCCCGAGCCCAGTACCGGCTCGGCCTCGTCTACGAGCAAGGCCGCGCGGCCCGCCCCGAGACCAAGGACGAGACGAAGGCGGCTCAGTGGTACGCCAGGGCCGCGGCGCAAGGCGACCCGAAGGCGGCCAACAACCTCGGGACGCTGTACCACCTCGGCCGGGGCGTTAAAAAGGACGACGCGAAGGCCTTCTCGCTCTATCTCCAGGCGTCGCAGGCGAAGCCGGACGAGAGCTCCGCGACGGACAAGGAGGACGACCGCGAGGAGGCGGTGGTTTGGACCAACCTCGGCGGCATGTACCATTGGGGCCGGGGGACCGCGAAGGACGAGGCCAAGGCGCGGGCCGCTTACGAGAAGGGCGCGGAGCTCGGGGACCCGTACGCGCAGAACAACCTGGCCTACATGCTCGAGCGCGGGCTCGGCGGGCCTAAGGACGCCGCGGGGGCGGGGCAGTGGTACCGCAAGGCGGCCGAGCACGGCGTTCCCGCGGCTCAGGGCAACCTCGCGCTGATCTACGAGACCGGCCGCGGTGTCCCGCACGACGAGTCGGCGGCCACCGGCTGGTACAAGAAGGCCGCCCAGCAGGGCGACCATCGGGCGCAGTTCCGGCTGGGCCGCGCCTTCGAGCGCGGCCGCGGCGAGCCCAAGGACCTGGTCGAGGCCTATAAGTGGTACCTCCTGGCCTCGGGGGGCGGCGACAAGCGCGCCGCCGGCGCGGCCGAGCGGCTCAAGACCGCGCTGACGCCCGCGCAGATCGCGGACGCCGAGGCGCGCGCGAAGGCGGTTCCCCATGATTGACCGCCGATTCCTGCTTGCGGCCGCCGCCGCCTTGGCCGCCTGCGCCCCGAACGCCGTCGTGGTCGTGAGCCCCGGCTACGCGGCCGCGAACGTGAAGGCCGTCGCGGTGACGTCGTTCTCGGACTACCCGGGCGCGACGGGCTCCGGCGACGTCGCGGCGAACACCTTCGAGAAGTACCTGCTGACGGCGGGCTACCGCGTCGTCGACTCCGCGCAGGCGGACGCTCTGGCGGTCGGCGCGGTGACC
>DATNGC010000162.1:0-15896 GCA_035606075.1 Elusimicrobiota bacterium | reverse complement strand
CGTCAGCTGCGCCGAGTAGGTTGCGCCGCTGGCCGGGTAAGTGACCACCGTGTTCGGCGGCGACGAGTCATAGATGAACGTCCGCGTCGTGTAGGTCAGCTGATAGTTCCCGGCGTTGTCCACCGCGCGCGTGATGAAGGTGAAGCTATGGCCGTTCGGGAACGGAATGCCGGTCGCGGTCCACACGCTCCAAGGAACGGACGTCGAGGTCACCGCGACCACCCAGGGGACGACTTGAGGGAAGCCCCCGACGGCGATGAAGCCCGGCCCGGCTTGGGCGTTGCACGGAGCGCCGGGGTTGGCCATGGCCGTGGAAGCCGGATTGCACCAGTAGTTGCCGGTGTTGTTGTCCTGCAGCGTGTACTCCACGTCGTGGATGCCCGCGCCGCCGCCGCCGTCCTGCGCGGTTCCGAACAAAGTGCTGACCGACGACAGCGCGCCGCCGACGTTGTTGCCGAAGGCATTGGGCGAGCCGCCGGTGGTCGGGAAGATCTGGCCCGAGAACGGCGGGACGTTGGAGATATTAAAGAAGTAGACGGCGGCCGGCGGATTGTTGGCTCCGCCGTCGGTGTCGGTGGCCCCGTTGGAGCCGTTATTTCCGGTGCAGCCGGCGTTCGGCACGCCGAGTCCGGCGGAATTGCAGGCGTAGAACGCGATCCGGTAGGAGTGCCCGTTCGTCCAGGGCACTCCGGTGATGTTCTGCGTCCAAGTGCCGAGGCCGTTGACGCCCGCATAGGGGATGTACCAGTAGTTGTCGGCGTTCGTCGCGTTCGTGGCCGTGAACGTGTCCGCGGCGGTCAGGAACTTGTGGGCGCCCGTGATGTCGGTGATCTGGACGTAGACCGTGATCGTGTTCGAGAGGTCCATCACGACGTCGTTGATCGCGCCGGACAGCGACGTCACGGAGTTCAACCAGGTCGGGCTGGCCGGCAGGGAGCTCAGCGTCGTCAAGGCGCCGTTCACCGAGGTCAGCGTGACCGTCGGATTGGAGACGTCGTAGTAGAACGACGCGACGGGGCCGGTGGTGCGGTGGCCAAAGGCGTCCGTGGCCGCCGCCTGCAGGAGGTACTGGGCGCCGTTATGCCAAGTTGGCGTGCTGACGGCGGTGCTGCCGAGCAGGTTCGCGCTGACCGGGGCGGCAGGCGGATTGAACTGCATGACCGGCGATACCGCGCTGGTCAGCCAATACGGACCGCCGACGAACGTCCAAGACGACCCCGTCCAATATCCCGTCGGCGTCGCCGTGTCCTGGATGACGACCTCGAGCTTCGTAACGCCCGGGCCCTCGGCGCCGGTCGCGAGCTGGTCGTCGGCGCTCAGCGACACGATGTTCTGCGCGTCGACGACGGTGCCGCCGACCGGGCTCGTCACCTGTGGAGTCGGAAGGGACTTGGCGATCACGACGGTGAAGCTCGAGATCGGGAACGACCAGCCGTTGTCCTTCGTCTGGGCTCGGACCGCCACGTTATAGGCGACGCCGTCGGACTGGTTGGCGATCGGCCATGCCGAGTAAGTCCAGGGATTGGCCGCCGAGTCCGCGTTGAGCCATTGGTTCTCGGATTGGGGAGAGGCGAAGCTGGCCGGCGCGAGGTAACCCGAGCCGCTCCAAATCTGCCCATCCGAGTTTTGCGTGATCTTCACTTGGGACGAGAGAAGAGCGGTCTGCGTCGACTGCGGCAGGTACCAGGAGTTGCCTTGGAGCTGGACGATGCCGGAGCTGTAGTAGACCTTGCTATTGGTATTAAAGAACGTGTCTTGGACCGTGCTCGGATAGCTCAGCGTCGCGGTCGGCAACGTGACGGTGAACGTGCTCGCCAACAGCGTCGAGGTCAATCCGTCGGAGTTGACCACGCGGATCGCATAGACGCCGGCCGAGGCGCTCGTGCTCACGTTGAGATTCGCGACGAACGTCGTGGAGTTCGTATAGGTCACCGAGGCGACGCTGACGCCGGTCGCCCCGGAAACCGTGATGGACGCGGTGGTTACGCCCCATTTCTCGAAATTCGTGCCGGTCAGGGTGAGCTGGCGGGTCGGACGCGCGGTGCCCTCCGGGATCGCGGGCTCGATGCCGGCCGAGTTCGAGGACGCGCCTACAGTCCAGGCATTGGTTAGGGTCGGCGGATTCACGGTGATCGCGTTTGTCAGGTATTTGTATTTGCCGTCGGGGTTTTCGACTTCCAAGTCGAACGGATTTCCGGTCAAAGAGCCCGGCGTGATGACGACGGATGCGCGCAGCTGCGTGCCGCTGACGAACGTCACGGATGTGATGCTGATCTGCGTCTGCGGCTGGCCCGCGATCAGCAGCTCGACGGAGATGGTCTTCGTGCTGCTCTGGTTGTAGAAGCCCGTGCCGTTAATGACGAGATCGTAGGTGTTCGTCGTGACCGGCGCCGTCGCCGGCGCGGAGCTGATCGAGGTGACGTTGGGCGCCGGAAAAGTCGAGATCGGGATGTAGTCGAACTCCTGGCCGCCGGAGCCGGTCCACGTCAGCGGCACTGGATCGGGAGAGAAGATCGTTCGCGGGACCATGGGGACATCGTTTCCCCCCGTTCCGGTGCCGTCGAAGTTCGTCGTGAACGTGAAGAAGGCGGACGATGTCGCGGTCGCCGGGCCGACCGCGTAGTTGATCGCGCCATAAGAGGAAACGTAGACCAGGACGAGCTCGTCGCAGACAGGCGAGCACATGTTGGAATTCTTGACCAGCGCCAGGCTCGGGTGCGAGCAGCCCAGCGTGGCGCCGGCGGCGCCACAGCCGTCCAACTGATAACTCGCCGCCCACGTGTTGAACGCCGTGCGCCGCATCACGTTGATGCCGCCGGTGCTGTTGATCCAAGCGGCGTAGGCGCTCGGCGTCAGCGGGTCCGAGGTAATCGTCGGGCTCTCGTTGGCGTTGGTGCCCAGCGTCGTCAAGCTCGGCGTCTGCTCCAGCGTATAAGCGCCGCCGCCGGTGTACGAGACGATGCGCGGCGTGTTGTTCGTCTCGTCCGCGCGATCGTTGCTCATGACCAGCATGCGCGGCGTGTTCCCGGCGTCGGTGACGGGCGTGACCGCCGCGTACTGAGGCGGCGCGCCGCTACCTTCGTTGTAAGCGTTGCTCCCGTCCGGCGCGAGAGTCGTGCCGGCTCCAGAAAGGTCCGTGTTCAACCCCGATTGGCCGAGGAAGGAGGTCCGGCTCGTGCGGCCTGCCGTTCCGTCTTCGGCGTCACAGACGAAGCCCACGTTGCCGGTCGCGAAGGTGCCGACGAGGGCGATATCGGATCCCAGACCCGCCATGCAGTCGCCGAGGTTTCCGCCGACAGTGCCGAAAGGATTCTTTTGAACGAGAGTCCCCCAGGTGATGGAGCCGTCGTTGTTGATCGTGCCGGCCTTCATGAACACGCTGTTCTGGGTCGAGGCGGTGTACAGCTGGTCGGCGGCCGGATCGGAACTGATGACCCACACCGTGCTTGAGACCTGGTCGAAGTAGATGCTCGGGTAGGCCGGGTTCACGTTCCCGGCCATTTCCGTCGTCGAGATCGCGACGAGGGGATTGGTCCAATTCGTCCCTTGGCGGCTGATGTACTCAACGCCGTCCGCCGCCTCGAAGAAGACGTAGGTCCGACCAAGGTTGGGATGCGTGAAGATCACGCGGCGTCCCTGGAGGGACGTGTCCGAGGGCCCATTGAGCCCCTCGATCTGAGCGCGCGCTGGGCCCGAGAATGCGAGAAGCCCCGCGGCAGCAGCCGCAAGGGCGAGAAGCGAGCGGCGCATGCCGCTACGGTTCATTCGCGATGCTCCTCACCCGGGGGTCGATGTCGCCCTTGGCGCTCTTCAAGGCGCTCCGCGCCGCCGGCGTGCCATGGCGCTGCAGCGATCTGGCGGCCTGGGCGCGGACGTTCGGGTCCGGGTCGCCGGCCAGAGCCTGCGCCAACGCGGCGCGGGCGGCGGCGATCTTGAACGAGCCCAGCCGGAACACGATCTCGCTCCGCACCCCGCCGTTGGATTCCCCCGCCAACGCGGCGATCAAGTCCGGAACGGATGCCGCGCCGCGCGCCTGCGCCAGGGCGCCGGCGGCCGCCAAGCGGACGACCGGCTGGGGATCCGACAGCGCGGTCTTGGCGAGCGCCGCGCCAGCGACCGGGTCCAGCGCGGCCGCACCGCGCACGAGCCAGGCGCGGATCTCGCTCCGGGGCTCGGCGGCGTAGCTCGTCGCCAGGTCGGCGGCGCCGCGGGGGTCGCGCGCGCGAATAATAGTCATCACGCTGTTCAAGCGGGTCGTCGAAGACGTGTCCACGTCCTGCGCGGCGACGGCCGGGGCGAAGGCCAACAGCGCGCACGCCATGCAGAACGCCGAAAGGATCAGCGTTCTATATCGCGCGCGCGTATAAGAAGCGAACGAGGCGTACCCGGAAAAGGGCATCTGGAACCTCAAGTGTGACGTCATCCTACGAGTCCCGGATTACGGAATAATGAACCGTAAGCCGAAGGAGAGGCCGTCGAAACGTCGTGCGGACGGAGGGGGGGTTGGCGGCGGGTTTAACAGCGAAGGACTTCGAGGCTGCGTCGACACGAGGACAGTGCCGGCAGGGACGCGCGCGGCCGGGAGGCCGACGCGGCTTGGACCAGGACGAGGCCCAGGACGGCGAAGAGCAGGGCGGCGAGCTTGGGACGAGGCAGCGGCAAGGAGGCCAGCTCCGCCGGGCCCGGGACGGTCTCGATCAGGCGGACCAGGGACAGAATCCCCCCCGCCGCGTACTCCAGCGCGGGAAGGACGAGCTTGGCCTTGGGAAGCGCGGACTGGTAGGCGGTCTGGGCGGTGCGGGCGACCTCGGCCTGCTTGAGCTGGTCCAGGACGACCTTGGCGGAGACGGGCCGGCCGAGCTCGTCGCGCACGTCCAGGCCCTGGGCGTTGTCGACGGCGGCCATGGGATCGACGCCGCGCGCGTCGAGGCCGACCGCGGTCTCGGCGCGCGCGCGGCCCCCGAGCAGGAGCGCCAGGGCCAAAAATAGGCCCGGCCCCACCAACCATCGAACCCCTCTGTCCCGTCGATGGTAAGTTGAGACCGGGCGAAAGCGAAGATTAACGCCGTTGGTCAGCATTATTGGTTTCGGTAGCCAGGCGACCTCGGGCATCCGAGGCCCTTCGCTTTGCGCCCCGACCTCGCGATCGGTTTGCCGGTTTATCGCTCCAACTTCCGACTTCGCGAGTATAGCAGACGCCCTTGATTTGTCAAGACCCAGGGAACGCCCAAGGTTTTGACAGAACGAAAGGTCCGCTCGGCCTCGATCAGGTCCCACGCAGAGGGGGTTATACAAAAAAGAGATGCTCCCGTGACAAGACCAAGATAACCGATTCGCCGGGGAATCGCCCGCGGAGCAGGCGAAGAACTTGCGAAGGCGGATGGATATGGGCGCGCGCGAGACGGAAGGTCCGCTCGAACGGATCAGCGGTACTCGTCGGACCACAAGCGCTTGAGGAACAAGCGCCAGGGGAGGATCTCGATGCCGTCGACGACTCGCCGTTCCGTCTCCCGGCTCACGCAGATCTGACGCATCTTCCCCTCTTCGGAGAGAGCCCGCAGCCCCTTGAGGTCCCGCGACGACACGTTGCGCGTCGCCTTGACCTCGATCGCCGTCTTGCCGGAGAGGATGAAATCCACCTCGAACCCGGACTTCGACCGCCAATAATGCAGCATCTCCCCTCGCCGGCCAAGCCGATAGTCCGCGTACGCCCGCAGTTCGTGGAACATGAAGCTCTCAAACGCGATCCCGAACTCCGCCGAGTTCTCCCGCAGCGTCCCGCCCCCCTGAAGCGCACGAGCCACGCCGACGTCGAAAAAGAAGAACTTATGGACTTGGACGGGCTTGCGCTTGGCCGTCTCCTGCCATGCCGGAAGCTCGTAGGCGAGGAGAGTGTCTTTCAATATCTCGAAGTATTCATGAACCGTGGTCCGCGCCACCTGAGCGTCGTTGGCGATATTGGTGAAGTTGATCTGTTGGCCGCTGCACAGCGCCGCGACCTCAAGGAAGCGGCTGAACGCCGGAACGTTCCGCGTCAGGCCTTCCGACGCGATCTCCTCCCGGATGTACGTCCCGACGTAGTCCGCGAGATCGTCCGCGGGCTGGACGGAAAAGTAGACCGCCGGCAGCGAGCCGAACTCGAGAACGCGCGTCAGTTCCAGATCCGGGACCTCCGCCGAGACGAACGGATGCAGCGTCGCCGTGAGCGCACGGCCTCCGAGCAGGTTGACCCCGCCCCGTTTGAGCTTCCGGGCGCTCGATCCCGTGAGCAGGAAGCGCGTTCCCCGCTCCTCGATCAGGAGTTGAACCTCGTCGAGAAGCGGCGGGAGCTTTTGGACCTCGTCGATGACGACCGTCTTGTCGGCCGCGGTCAGTTCTTCGCGCATGCGGGCGGGCCGGCGGCTCAGCTTGAGAAAGACGTCACTGTCGAGCAGGTTGTAGACGCGCGCTCCCTTGAGAGCGTGCCGGATCAGCGAGGATTTTCCCGTCTGGCGAGGTCCCAGGAGCAGAACTGACTTATGCTCAAGGCTTTCGAGGGGATTCCAGACGCGCGGAACGTACTCAGGCGTCGCCATAGTCGTCATTTATCATGATATATGACGACGTTGTTGTCAATAGAAATCCCGTCCTTTCAACTCCAAAGTCTCCGCGCGTCGCGCACGATGGTCTGGTCGCGGTCCTGCCCGATCGAGACGATGGATATCGGGACCGCGAGCAGTTTTTGCACCGCGAGCACGTACTCGCGCGCGCCGCGCGGCAGGGCGTCGAACTTGCGGATGCCCTTGAGATCGCCGGAGAAGCCGGGGAACTCCTCGTACACCGGCTCGACCTCGAGCTGGGCGCGGCGGGAGATCGGGAACTCGAGGATCTTCCTGCCGCCGAGCTTGTAGGCCGTGCAGACCTTGATCGGGTGCACGCCGGAGAGCGTGTCGAGCTTGGTCATCGTGAACGAGGTGAGGCCGTTCATGCGGATGGCCGCCTTGAGCTGAGGGACGTCGAGCCAGCCGATGCGGCGCGGGCGGCCCGTCGTCGTGCCGTACTCGTGGCCGACCTCCCGGATGTAGTGCGCGACGTGTCCCTCGATCTCCGTCGGGAAGGGCCCCAGCCCGACGCGCGTCGTGTAGGCCTTGGTCACGCCGTTGACCGCCGTGATCGTCGTCGGGCCGATGCCGGAGCCCACGCAGGCTCCCCCCGCCACGGGGCTCGAGGACGTGACGAAAGGATAGGTGCCATGGTCCAGGTCGAGCATGGAGCCCTGCGCGCTCTCCAGCAGGAGCTTGGCGCCCTTGCGCTTCGCGGCGTCCAAGAGCAGCCCGGTGTCGGCCGCGAACCCTTCCAGAAAGCGGCGGCGCGCCTCGTAGCCGTCGAACACCTCCTCCTCGATCAGCTTGAGCGACTTCACCCGCGCCAAGTCGGCCGCGCGGACCTTCAGGTTCTGGCGCACCAGATTTCGGAAGGCGTCCGCATCGAGATAGTCCGCGACGCGGATGCCGATGCGCGCGACCTTGTCCTCGTAGCACGGCCCGATCCCCTTCTTCGTGGTGCCGATGCCGCGGCCGCCCTCCTCGCGCAGGGTGTCCAGGTAGATGTGATAGGGCAGGATCACGTGCGCGGCCAAGCTCAGGAACAGGCGCCCGCGGACCTTGATGCGGCGCTTCTCCAGCATCTTGACCTCGTCGACGAACGCGCGCGGGTTGACGACGACGCCGTCGCCGATCACGTTCTTGACGCCGGGCTGCAGGATCCCCGACGGGATCAGGTGCAGGGCGTACTTCTGGCCGTCGAAGACCACCGTGTGGCCGGCGTTGTCGCCGCCCTGATAGCGCACCACCCAGTCCGCGCCCTCGCCGAGGAAATGGACGATCTTCCCCTTTCCCTCGTCGCCCCATTGGGCGCCCACGACCACCAGTGCCGGCATGAAAGTCCCCCTAGCCCTTGAAAAATCTTCGCCACCACGAGCCGTCGCCGCGGCCGTGGCTCCCGCCGCGCGAGGCGCGCACGCGGCGCTCGCCCGGCAACACGCCGTCGCCCGCGACGCCCACGGCGAACCGCGCGCGCACGAGCACTCCCCCGTCGACCGACTCGATCGCCTCGACCGGCGCCTCGATGGGGATCGTCCCCTGCGCCGTCAGCCCGCCGAACAGGCGCGCCAGGTACTGCGCGATGTCGCGCCCGTCGACTATCCGGGCCGAGACCAAGTCCCCCGCGTGCAGCTCCGAGGCCGGGACCCCGTCCGGGTCCTCCTCCAAGGCGATCTTGAGCACGAGCAAGTCCTCCGGCGGCGGCGTGCGCGGCGCGGGCTTGTCGCGCCGCGCGGACGGCGCGGGAGCCTTGCGCAGGGACTGGAATTGGCCGAGGTCGAGGATATCCTTTTTGAGCCGGAGGCTCAAACCGGCGTCGCGGAAGTGCGCGCGCAAAGGGGCGGCCAAGATCTCGGCGGCGTCCGCCGACGGCATCTCGCGCAGGCGGTCGAAGACCTCGGGCGGCGCGGCGCGGAAGTGCGCGGTGAGGGTCTGCTCCATCTCCAGGCTTTCCGACGGCATGCTGCCGTCCCAGAGGCGGCAGCCGTACAGGTGCTTCTCGAAGGCGAACCACTCCTCCTCGAGGCCGATCGCGCAGACGGCGGGATCGTAGGAGAGCACCGCGCGCGCGCGCAGGACCTTGCGCGACTTGAGGTTCAGCACGACGAGCACGAGCCCGTGCTGGTTGGCCTGCGGGATGACGAACTTCCCCTTGAGGGCGCAAATGTCGCGCAGCAGGCGCGGGATCTGCCGGACCGCCTCCTCGACCTCATAGCCGCACATCTCGAGGGCGAGCTCCGCCTCGCCGCGGTCGCAGCCCGTCTCCTCCATCAAGAGTTCGATCTTGTCTTGCATGCGGGGCTCGACGGCTTCAGCCGTTTCTCGGGTGCGCGACCTTATAGACGTCCTGCAGCTGCTTGAGCGACACGTGCGTGTAGATCTGCGTCGTGTTGAGGTCCGCGTGGCCCAGCATCTCCTGGACCTCGCGGATGTTGCAGCCCCGGTTGAGCAGGTGCGTCGCGAAGCTGTGGCGGAAGACGTGCGGGGTGACTTTCTTCAGCAACGACGAGCGCTTGACCCAGCGGCGCACCACGAAGGCCACGCCCTCTTGCGAGAGCCGCGCCCCGCGCAGGTTCGCGAACAAGGGCTCGCCGTCGGCCGGAGCGCCCCGGGAGCGCAGATAGGCGCGCAGGCGCGACAGCGCCTCCTTGCCGACGGGCACGAGCCGCTCCTTGGAGCCTTTTCCGAAGACGCGCAAGGTGCCCGACAGCGGGTCGAGGTCGCCCACGTTGAGGACCGAGACCTCCGCGCGGCGCAGGCCTGACGAGTAGAGCAGCTCGATCATCGCGCGGTCGCGCTCCGAGCCGGTGTCGCCGCTCGACGTCGGAGCGGCGAGGATCTCGTCCATCTCCGCCTCGGTCAGGAACTTGGGCAGCGAGCGCGTCCTCTTTGGCAGGGGGACTCCGAGGAACGGATCGCGCTTGAGCTCGCCCTCGGCGCGCAGGAACTTGACGAAGGAACGCAGGGCCGAGGCCTTGCGCAGGACCGTCGCGCGCGAGATCTCCCCCGACTGCAGCTCGGCCAGGTGCCGGCGCACGTGCGCGCGGTCGAGGTCGGCGGCGGCGAGCTCCGGGAACTTGGCGGAGAAGCCCTCGAGGTCGGCCCGGTAGGCGCGCAAGGTGTGCGGCGAGTAGTTCTTCGCCGCGCGCAGGCGCGTCAGAAACCTTTCAAGCTGCAGCTTCACGGTCCCTCGGAAGGACTATCCCCGGGGATAGTCGGCATGACATCAGGCGGCCGCGGGAGGCTCGCCCGTCGAGGGCGCAGCCGCCGAAGCCGCGGATGCCGCGGCGGCCTCGGCCGCCAGCCGCTTGGCGATCTGCTCGGCGCGCAGCGCCTCGCCCTCGGCCTTCAGCTTCTCGCCCTCCTCCTTGGAGACCGGCTTCAAGTTGCGGCACTTCGGGTAGCCGGGGCACGTGAGGAAGAAGCCGCGCTTGCCGACGCGCAGCCACATGTGCTTCTGGCACTTGTTGCACGGCCGCAGGGTCTGCAGCGGCCGCGAGCCCTCGATCTTCTTGCCGTCGGCGTCGAGCGAGAAGGTGTTCTTGCAGTCCGGATAGCCCGAGCAGGCCATGAAGCGGCCCTTGCGGCCGGTGCGGATCACGATGTCCTTGCCGCACAGGTCGCAGGACTCGCCGGTCTTCTCGAGCACGACCTTCTGTCCCTCGGGCGTGAGCTGGATCTTTCCCTTGCACTTGGGGAAGGTCGAGCACGAGAGGTACTTGCCGAAGCGGCTCTCGCGGATCAGCATGGGCTCCGCGCAGATCGGGCACTTCTCGTCGGACATCTTGGGCTCGATGCGCGACGTCGTCATCTCCGTCGTCGCGATGTCGAGCGCCTTCACGAACGGGTCATAGAACTCCTTGACCACGTGCGCCCAAGCGGCGTCGCCCTCGGCGATCTTGTCGAGCTTCGCCTCGACGTCGGCCGTGTAGGTCAAGCTCACGACCTCGGGGAAGTGCTCCTTGAGCTTCTGGGTGACGAGGATTCCCAGCTCCGACGGGATGAGCTTGCGGTCCTTCATGTTGCGGCGCACGTAGCCGCGGTCGACGATGGTCTTGATCGTCGGCGCGTACGTCGATGGGCGGCCGATGCCGTGCTTTTCCATCGCGCGGATCAGGCTGGCCTCGTTGTAGAACGGAGGCGGGCTGGTGCGGTGCTCCTCGGGCAGCATCTGGTTGAGCTTGAGGACGTCCCCCTCGGCGAGCGGGGGCAGGCGGCTTCCCTCCTCGTCCTCGGGCTCCTCGTCCGGGATCTCGTCCGGATTCTTGGGAGCGTCGCGGTAGACGCGCAGGAATCCATCGTACTTGAGCGTGCGGCCGGTGCAGTGGAAGACGGCGTCGCCGTTTTGCACGTCGGCCGACGCCGTGTCGTAGACGGCCTCGACCATCTGCGAGGCGACAAAGCGCTTCCAGATGAGCTCGTACAGCTTGAGCTGGTCCGGGTTCAGGAACTTCTTGATCTCGTCGGGAGCTCGGAGCACGCTCGTGGGACGGATGGCCTCGTGCGCTTCCTGCGCGCCGCGCGACTTCGTCTGGTACGTGGGCGGCTCGGCGGGCTTGTAGGCCGCGCCGTAGGTCTCGGCGACGTACTGCGCGCACTCCTCGGCCGCGCTCTTCGCGATCGAGAAGGAGTCCGTGCGCATGTAGGTGATCAGACCGGCCGGCTCCTTGCCCTCCATGGCGACGCCTTCGTAGAGCGACTGCGCGACGCGCATGGTGCGCTCGGCGGCGAAGCCCATTTTTTGAGAAGCGGCCTGTTGGAGCGTGGACGTCGAGAACGGGGGCGGCGGGCGGCGGCGGACTTCCTTTTTTTCGACTTTGACCACTTTGAACACGCCGGACTGGAGGACGCGCGTGACCGCATCCACGTCTTCGGCGCCGCGCAAAGTCGTGGCTTTCACGCGGTACGGCTCGGAGAATAAATCGTATGTTTGAGTCGACTCGACCTTCTCCCCCTTCCACAGCGAGAGCTTCGCGTCGAAGGCGGGCCCCTGGCCCGGCTTCTCGAGGTTGGCCGTCAGCGTCCAGTAGCCCTCGGACGCGAACTCCTTGATCTCCCGGTCGCGCTCGGCGAGCAGGCGCACGGCGACCGACTGCACGCGCCCGGCGGACAGGCCGCTCTGGATCTTGGCCCAGAGCAGCGGCGAGAGCTTGTAGCCGACCAGGCGGTCGATCACGCGGCGCGCCTGCTGGGCGTGGACGAGGTTCTCGTCGATGGAGCGCGGCTCGGCGATGGCCGCCTTGATGGCGGTCGGCGTGATCTCGTGGAAGGTGATGCGCTTGACCTGGTCGGGCTTGAGCTTCAGCATGTCCACGAGATGCCACGCGATCGACTCCCCCTCGCGGTCATGGTCGGTCGCCAGGTAGACGAAGGCGGCCTTGGAGACCAGGCTCTTGAACTCCGCCAGAATCTTCTTGGCGCGGGGCAGGACGACGTACTGCGGGGCGAAATCGTCGTCCACGTCGACGCCGATCTTGCGGACCGGCAGGTCGCGGACGTGCCCGAACGACGATTTGACGATGAAATCGTTCTTGAGAAAGCGGGAGATGGTGCGCTCCTTGGCCGGAGACTCGACGACCAGGAGGCTGGGACCCGTGCGCTCCTTTCCCGACTTCTTGGCCTTGGCCGCCTTGGGAGCGGTCGCGGCCTCGACGGCTTCGGGAGCTTCGGCCGGCGTGGGGGCCTTGGCCGCCTTCGGAGCCTTGGCTTTGGAGGCCTTGGCGGCCTTAGGAGAGGGTTTTTTTGGCATAGCGTTGTCCAGGGACGGCGGAGACGAGCTCTTTGATTTCCAGCCCGAACATTATAAGGGAAAGGGCCGGCATGTCAAGAGCCGTCAGCCGCGCCAGTTCTTCTAAGGAAAGAGAATCGCTCCCCAAATGCCGGAGGAGTTGAGCCTCCTCCGCGGTGACCGAAGGCCCTGGCCCGCCCTCGCGCGGAACGGACGGGCAGGCGCCGAATCGGGTCGGAAAGAGGGAGGTGACGTCCTCGACGCGGGTCGCCAAGCGGGCGCCGGACCGAAGGAGCTTATGGGGCCCGTCGCTCAGGGGCGAATCGGCGGGCCCGGGCACCGCGTAGACCTCCCGGCCGTATTGGGCGGCGTCCCCGGCGGTGAGCAGGGAGCCGGAGCGGGCACGGCCCTCGACGACGATCGTCGCCTCGCAGAGCCCGGCGACGATGCGATTGCGCCTCGGGAAATTGGCCCGGTGCGGCGCGACGGCGAGCGGGAACTCGCTGAGCACGCAGCCCCCTTCCTCCGCGATGCGGCGGGCCAGCTCACGATTCTCGGGAGGATAGACCTGTCCCAGTCCCGAGCCGAGCACCGCCCAGGTCGCGCCGCCGGCGTTCAGCGCCGCCTCGTGGGCCTCGGAGTCGATCCCGCGCGCCAAGCCGCTGACGACCGCGACGCGGCGCCGGGCGAAGTCGGCGGCGAGACGCCGCGCCATGCGCCGGCCGTACACCGTCGGCGCGCGGGCGCCCACGACGGCCGCCGCGGGAAGATCGTCGAGGCGGCCCCAGGCGTACAGCACCAGCGGCGCGTCGGGCACGGAGCCCAGGAGCCGCGGGTACTCGGGCTCGCCGCGGACGATCAAGCGCGCGCCGAGCGCCTCCAAGCGCCGCCGCTCTCCGTCAAGATCGAACGCCAGGGCCTCCGCGCGCCAGCGCGCGGCCGGCTCGGGCCGCACCGCCGCGGACGCCGCCCAGTCCGCGGCGACGCCCTTCTCGAGGCCGTCGGGGCCGAGCGTCTCGAGCAGGTCCCACGCCTTGGCGGAGTCGAGGAACGCGACGGCGTTCAGCCGCGCCGCCCAAGCGGCGCGCCGGCTCGGTGCCGTCTGGATCAAAGCAGCTCCTCGGAGAGCCCGCGGCCGGGCGGCGTGAAGACGGCGGGAGCGGGGCCCGCCGCGCGGCGCGGGCGCGGGAAGGCTTCATGGACCGCCGGCGGCGGGGCGGACTCCGCGCGGCGCGCGGGACGGCCGCCGGTGGCCACAGCGTGGACGGCGCGCAGGAGCTCGGCGTCGAAGCGCACGGCGCGCCAGTCCGCCGGGATCAGGCCGGCGGAGACGATGACCTCGACGGGATCGAGATCGAGCGCGGCGGCCAGGCGCCGCAGGGGCTTCTCCTCGGACGGCGGGTTGCGCTTGCCGGCGAGGACTTTCGACAGGAAAGAGGGATCGAGCTCCGCCCGGCGGCACAGCTCCCGCAGGCCCATGCCGCGGCGCGCCATGGCGGCGGCGACGAGGCGGGCGAAGGCGGTCTCGGCGGAGGCGCTCATTTGTTGTACAGGAGCTCCTTGCGCTTCTCGACGATCTGCCGGTCCGGCCCGTCGGGAAAATCCTCGAGATACTTGCTCAACGCTTCCTTCGACGCCTGCCAGTCGCGGTTCTCCTCGGCGGCCTCGGAGAGGCGCAGCAGGCCGTGCGCCTCGTACTGACCCGTCGGGAAGTCGGTCAGCAGCTGGGTGAACGTCTCCTGCGCTTTCGGAAAGTCGCCGCGCTGGTAGTAGGCCATGCCGATCGAGTACTCCACGCCGGGAGCCCACGTCGCCTCGGGATGGTCGTGCGCGTACTTGAACGCGTCCTCGAAGTTGAAGCGGCGGCTGGCGTACCACCAGACCGCGCTGACGATCACGACGAAAAAATAGAACTTCTTCATCCCTTCATCCTCCTACCGCTTGTCCCTCAGATAGGCCCGGATCGTGTCGAGTCCGCGGAACCGCGCGGCGACGACGATGTGCGGCTGTTCGACGCGCTCGCGGCCCTCGAGATCGGCGATGGTCCGGGCGACGCGCAAGACGCGGTCCAAGGCCCGCGCCGAAAGCGCCGCGACGCTCTGCGCGGCCTCCAAGGCGGCGAACGCCTCGGGCGACGCGTCCGCGCGCCGGCGCAGGACGCCGGGCTCCACCAAGCCGTTCAGCGCCGCCGGGCCCTTTCCCCAGCGCCCCGCTTGGCGCGCGCGGGCCGCGACGACGCGCTCGCGGACGGCCGCCGAGGTCTTGGAGCCCGCGTCCGCGCTCGAGGCCCAGTCGCCGAACTCGACGGGGCCGACCTCGACCTGGAGGTCGACGCGGTCCAGCAGCGGTCCGGACAGGCGCCCGAGGTACCGGCGGACGACGTGAGCCGAGCACGTGCAGGACTTTTGCGGATGGCCCAGGTAGCCGCAGGGGCAAGGATTGGTCGCCGCGGCGAGAATGAAGCGCGCCGGGTACTCCAGCGAGTCCTTGGCGCGCGCCACGCGCACGCGGCGCTCCTCGAGCGGCTGGCGCAGGGCCTCGAGCGCGGGCCGCGGGAACTCGGCCAGCTCGTCGAGGAAGAGCACGCCGCCGTGCGCCAAGCTGATCTCGCCCGGACGAGCCGAGGGGCCGCCGCCGACCAGCGCCGCGGCCGAGCAGGCATGGTGCGGGGCGCGGAACGGCCGGACGCGGATCAGGCCGCCGCTGGGCGGGCGGCCGATCGCCGAGAGCGGAGCGATCGCGGACTGGACCTTCGTGACCTCGATGGCCTCGGCCTCGTCGAGCGGCGGCAGGAGCCCCGGCAGGCGGCGAGCGAGCATCGACTTGCCCGTCCCGGGCGGCCCGATCAGGAGCAGGTTGTGGCCGCCCGCCGCGGCGATTTCAAGAGCATGCTTTGCGTGCTCCTGCCCGCGCACGTCGGAGAGGTCGAGGCCGTCGAGCGCCGGCTCGACGTCCTCCGGCGCGGCGCAGGCGCGCGGACGCGCCGCGGCGCCGCCCGCGAGCGCCGCCGCCTCGCGCAGATCGCCGACGGGCAAGGTGATCAAGCCGGAGGAGGCGGCCTCCGCGGCGTTCTCCACGGGCACGACCAGCGTCGTGAAGCCCTCGGCGCGCGCCCGCTCGGCCATGGCGAGCACGCCCGGCACCGGGCGCACGCGCCCGTCCAGCGAGAGCTCGCCGACGAAGCACCAGCGCTCCCAGCCGCCGCCGGACGTTTGGCCGGAGGCGGCCAGCAGGGCGAGCGCGATGGGCAGGTCGTAGTGGCTGCCCTCCTTGCGCGGGCGCGCGGGCGCGAGGTTCACGGTGATGCGCCGGGACGGGAACTTGAAGCCGGAGTTGCGCACCGCCGCGCTGACGCGCTCGCGCGACTCCTTGACGACGTGATCCGGCAGGCCGACCGTCGTGAAGGCGGGCAGGCCGCCCGCGAGATCGAGCTCGACGACGACGGGGAACCCCTCCACGCCGCGCAGGCCCAGGCTGTTGACGCGGGAGAGCACCCTATTGCTCCTGTCCGCGGTCGAGCGAGGCGGGGAGCTCGGGTCCCGCGATCGTCAGGCGGTTGTCCTCGGTCTCGACCGCGGTGATCCGGA
>DATNGC010000161.1:0-9706 GCA_035606075.1 Elusimicrobiota bacterium | reverse complement strand
ACGGCGTCGGCGAAGCGCTTCTCGTGAACGGCGTCCTCGGCGAGGACCTTATAGCGGTGAGCCTCCGGAGGCATCGAGGGTTTCTTCTTCAGGGCGAGCCATTCGGGGATCTTCTCTCGAATCGATTCCTCCATCGAACTCGCCTGCTGAGCCTCCTGCGCCGCGGCCGCTTGCGCGGCCGTTTGCGCGGCCGCCGCCTTCGCCTGCTCTTCTTGCTGAGCCTTCTGCGCCGCCGTCTGGCAAAAGGGAGTGGACCGAGAGGCGCCGCCCTGACAATCGGCGGTTCTTTCCGCGACGATCGCGTTGTAGGTCGCGCCGCCGGGCCGCAACTCGCCGGCCATGGCGGCTTCGAGGTCCGATGAATTGCCGTTCCAGCCCTCCGAAGGGCCTTGATACAGCGTCCGCTTCGAAAGCCCCGAGACGATATGCACCTTATCGGCGCTGCTCGTAAATCCGGTCTCGCATGTGATCACGATAATCGCATCGCAGCCCGCCGACCCGTCCATCGACTGGATGGCGCGCATCGACGCATAGACGTTCAATTCGGGATGCTTGTAGGGCCACATCGCGTTCGTCATCGAGTTGACCTCGCCGGTGGCGTCGCGGCCGTCGTCGAACATGGCGCATGCGTTGAGCTTGCCGTAGTCTTGCGCGAATACTCGTAGGGGGTTTGCGGCGAGCCCGAGCGCCAGGACGAGGACGGTGCGGCAAAGCGAAAGCCGGGGGGCCATTTTTTGACGGAATTATAGGTTAGCAAAAAATCCGCACGCTCGCCCTTCGGAGTGCGCGCGCGATTTGTTGTAATATTGGGGCCGTCCAGAGCTCGGCGTATGCCGCTCTCCCGGAGTTAATCCATGCCCCAAACGCGTCGACCGCTGGTCGAGATTTCAGGTCTTGCCCTGCTTGCCTCGCTGCTTCTGACCGGCGTTCCGAGCCGCGGTGAGGGAGAGATCGTCACCCAGACGTTTCACGACGGCGGCACGGCGAGCGACGTCTCGTTCTGCTTGGCCAACGCTCCGGGCGACAGCTTCGATCTGGCCGCTTTCGAGGGCGAATACCAGTTCAAGCAATACAACCCTCCGTATATGCGCGTCGTCGCTTCGGTGGAAGCGGCCTCGGGCTGCGACGGCGTCGTCGTGATCAAGCACTATGGAGGCCTCTTCGAGACTCAGTACGAGGCGGACATCCTCTCGGCTCGCACTGGGCGGCTGATGAGCCATATCGACAAGCAGCCCGAATCGGCGTTCCTCGGAGACCTCTTCATGGCCGCCAACGGCGTCTTTGGCGGGGCCCGCCCGGCTCTCAAGGCCGAGATGCAGGCGGCGTCGGCGCCCGCCGCCCCGCCTCCGGCGATCGCCGCGCCGGCGGCCGCGGCGCAGGAGGCTCGGCAGGCGAGCGCGATGGAGGAGTCGGTTCGAGAGAAGATTCCCGAATGGCTCGCCCTCAAAATGAAACCGTCGATGCCTTCGGAGGCTCACCGCTATAAGGTCCTCGCCGAGGACGCCGTTCACGAGAAGCGCTTCGCCGACGCCGTCAAGTACTACGAGCAGGCGCTCGCGGTGTTCCCTTTATGGCCCGAGGGGCAGTTCAACGCGGCCTTGCTCGACGGGGAACTGCGTCGATTCCCCCTCGCCGCGTCGCACATGAGGCTCTACGTCGCGCTCGCGCCGAATGCCAAGGACATTCAAGTCGCGCAGGATAAGCTCATCGTTTGGGAAGAGAAAGCCAAGAACGCCTACGAAGCCTCGCCCGGCGTCGACACCGCCGTGGCGACGATGCCCGCCAAGAATGTGCCCGAGGGGCCGCGCGGGGCCCTCCTGCTGCTCGCCGCCGCTGGCGCGCCCATCGAGTGGGTCGCCATCGCGCCGGGGACGTACATGATGGGCTGGAGCGCCATATCGAAGGGGAACCCGTACGGGGAGCATCCGGTCACCGTGAAGGCCTTCGCGCTCGGGAAGACGCTCGTCACCAACAAGCAGTACGCCGTCTGCGAAAAGGCGGGGGCCTGCCCAGCGCGCCGCTGCGTCGGTAATTGGCCCGTGCCGGAGGGCGACGACACTCCGGCGGGCTGCGTGACCTGGAAAGGCGCCGACGCGTTCGCGCGCTGGGTCGGCGCGCGGCTGCCCAGCGAGGCGGAGTGGGAATACGCGGCGCGCGGCCAAGGCAAGAACATCGCATATCCTTGGGGCAACGAGGCGCCCGATTGCAGCCGGGGAGCATTCCTCGGTTGCGGCGGCCCGCTTCCGGTGTGCTCGAGACCCGCGGGGAACACGGAGCAGGGGCTGTGCGACATGGCGGGCGAAGACTCCCAGTGGATGGAGGATTTCGATCATGACTCCTTCGACGGCGCTCCCGCCGATGGGAGCGCGTGGGTGACCGCGCCCGGGCCCAAGAAGCGCTATGGGGTCGCTCGGGTGATCCGCGGATCGTCTTTCAGCATGCCGCCGCTCAGCGCTGCGAACTATGGGCACGGCCGCTCTGGCGACGACTGGGCCGCGCGAGAGAACGGCTTCCGGCTGGCGCGCTGAATAGCCCGCCGCCGGCGCATCGCAAGAAACCTCGCAGGAGTTGCGCTGTGCGGATCAGCGGGCGCTTAGCCTGAACGCGAACTAAATCATTCGTTTAGGGCTGCGGCACGCGCTTGGCTAGGAGCCGGTAGAGGATCGGCACCACGAAAAGCGTCAGCGTGACCGAGACGAGCTGGCCGCCGATGACGGCGCGGCCGAGCGGGATGTTCGCCTCGGCGCCGTGCCCGTAGCCGACGGCCATCGGGATCAGGCCGAAGACCGACGCCAGCGACGTCATCAGAATCGGGCGCAGGCGCGCCGTCGAGCCGCGCACGACCGCCTCGTCGGCCGAGACGCCGTCCTTGTGATGGTGGACGATGAACTCGATGATCAGCACGCCGTTGGCGACGGCGATGCCGATCATGAAGATCGCCCCGATGGCCGCCTGGATGCTGAAGTACGTCCCCGTCGCCGCCAGGATCACGGCGATCCCGACGAGGCCCAGCGGGATCGCGGACAGGATGATCAGCGGGAGGACGTAGGAGCGGAACTGCACGACCAGCACCAAGTACACGAGCACGACGGCCAGGAGGAACCCGCCGCCGAGCGGGGCGACGGACTTCCTCATGGAGTCGTACTCGCCGCGGACGCGGGCCGAGTACGTCTCCGGGAGCTTCGTCTCGCCGATCGCCTTGACGATGTCCGCGCTGAGGCCGCCGACGTCCCGGTTCTGCGCGTCGAGGAAGATGTCGACGACGGGGTCCAGGTTCACGTGGTTGATCTCGCTCGGCCCGAAGGAGTTCTCGATCTTGGCGATGCGCTTGAGCGGCACGGCGCGGTTCTGCAGCGGTCCGCGGATCGGGATGCGGTTGATGTCGTCGAGCTTGGAGACCGCCGACTCCGCGAACTGCACGCCGAGGAAGTAATCGATGCCGCTCTTGGGGTCCACCCAGATCAGCGGGCTGAACGTCGAGCTTCCCGACACCGCGCTGAGGATGTTCTCGATGACGCCCTTGAGCGTGAGGCCGAGCTCCTCCGTCCGCTGGCGGTCGATGTTGAGGCGGATCTCCGGGGCGTCCACGCGCTGCTGCACGCGCACGTCCACGGCTCCCGGCAGGTCCTTGAGCTTCGCCGCGAGGGCGGCGGCGACGTCGTGCGCGACGGACATCTTCGGGCCGACGACCTGGACGTCGATCGGCGAGCGCAGGCCGCCGTTGATCGCCGAGGTGAGCAGCCCGCCCAGCTCGACGCCGACGTCGACGTTGGGGTACTCCGTCTTCATGCGCTCGCGGATGACCTTGGCGTAGTACTGCGAGGTGCGGACCCTGTCCTCCTTGAGGTCGACGATGAAGTAGACGTCCTGGGAGCCGCTGTTGGGCGTGTAGGCGGCCGGGAAGCCGTAGTAGACGCCCGCGTTGGAGATCACCATCTTGAGGTCCGACGGCGGGATCCACTCCCGCAGCTTGTTCCCGATCTGCTCGGCGAAGGCCTGCGTGGACTCGATGCGCGTGCCCGTGGGCAGGCGCAGGTCGAGCTGGAAGTTGCCCGCGTCGGCCTTGGGGAACAGCTCGGTCCCGATGCGCGGGACGCTGATCGCGGCGGCCGCCGCCAGGACGGCCACGACGGCGGCGAGCACCGGCTTGCGCCGGCCCAGGGCCCACGTCAGCGCCCGGCCGTAGCCCTCGGTCAGGCGGTCGACCAGGTGCTGGAGATAGGCGAGGACGCGCGGCATCTCGCCGCGGTGGACCGGCCGCAGGAAGCGCGAGGCGAACAGCGGCATCACCGTCATCGCGGCGAAGTAGGAGCCGACCATCGCGAAGATGACCGCCTTGGCGAGCGCCAGGAAGAGGACCTTCACGATGCCGGTCAGGAACACGATGGGGAAGAAGACGATGAGCGTCGCGACGGTGGAGGTGAGCACCGGCATCGCGACCTCGGAGCCTCCCTCGATGGCCGCGCGGCGCGGGGAGAGGCCGGACTCGAGCTTCTTGGAGATGTTCTCGATCACCACGATGGAATTGTCGACCAATACGCCGATCGACAGCGCCAGTCCGCCCAAGGTCATCGCGTTGATCGTCTGTCCGGTCGCCTGCAGGCCTAGGAAGGCCGCGAGGATGGCCAGGGGCAGCGAGAGCAGGATGGCCAGCGTCGAGCGCGGGTCGCCGAGGAACAGGAAGACCAGCAGCGCGGCCAGGCCGCCGCCGATCAGCGTCTCCTCCGTGATGCTGTCGATGGCGTGCCGGATGAAGACGGACTGGTCGGCCACCATCGTGAACGTGTAGTCCTTGAAGCGCTCGTGCAGCCGCTCCAGCGCCCGGCGCGCGCTGTCGACGACCGCCAGCGAGTTGGCCCCCGGCTGGCGATAGATGGGGACGTACACCTGGCGCTTGCCGTCGATGCTGACGACGTTGGTCTGGATCTGGCTGGCGTCCTGCGCCTTGCCGACGGCGTCGAGGGAAACGTTGACGCCGTTGAACGCGCGCAGGGGGAACTTGTTCATGTCCTCGACCTTCTCCACCATGCCGTTGCTGCGGATCTGGTAGTCGAGGTTGCCGATCTTGACGTCGCCGGCCGGCAGGAAGGTGTTGAGGATCGAGATCTTGTCGAGCACCTCGACGGGGGACAGGTTGTATTGGTTCAGCTTGTCCGAGTCGAGATAGACGACCGCCTGGCGCACGGTCCCGCCCATGACCGTCGGCGCCATCGCGCCGGGAACGGCCTGGATGACGTTGCGCACCTGGTAGCGCGCGGTGTCGTACAGGTCCTTCTCGGCGTGGTCGCCGCTGACCGCGACGAGGGCTAGCGGGACCGAGGCCATCGGGTCGAAAGGCAGGATCAGCGGCGGCTGCGTCCCCGGCGGCAGGCGCCGCAGGACCGACATGACGAGCGACGACGTCTGCGCGATCGCCGAGTCGAGGCTGACCGACGAGTTGAAGAAGTTCCGGACGATGCTGACGCCGACGATCGACTTGGACTCCTGGCGCTCGATGCCGACGGCCTGGCCGGTGTAGAGCTCGAAGCGCCGCGTCAGGTCCTGCGCGACGTCGGCCACGGGCATGCCCGAGTAAAAGGAGATCACCTGCACCGCCGGCATGTTGGCCGACGGCAGCAGGTCCTTGGGCATCGTCCAGAGCGAGAGGCCGCCGAGAAGACCGGCGATCAGGCAGAAGACGACGACGACGTGCGGGTTCTCCACCGCGAAGCCCGCCAGGCCGCGTCTCTCGGCCGCGCCGCGCTGGACGGCGGTCACCTCCCGGATCACCTCTTCCGCCGCCGCCTCGTTCTCGGACATCTCGCTCATAATTTCCCCTCCGCCGGCTTGACCGCGGAGCCGCCGTTCAGCAGGGCTTTCGAGCCCTCGGCCTCCAGCAGGTTCGCTTGGGTGTCTCTCAGGTCCGTCTCGATGCGGCCGATGTTCCTCAACGCGTCGCGGAGGTCGACGAGCGTGCCCTGAAACTTGAAATAGCGGTTCTTGGCCACGCTGAAGCCCTCCTCGGCCAGCTTCTGCTCGCGCTCGAGGTGCTCGATGCGGGCTTTGGACGCGTCGATGATCTCGTCGTAGCGCGCGTTCGTCTCGTCCATCTGGAGACGGACCGCTCCCAGCTCCTGCGTCTTCGCGTCGAGCGCCGCCCTCGCCTCGCCGACGCGGCGGACGGTCCCGAGCCCGTCGAAGAGCGGCAGGATCACCCCCAGCCCTCCGGAGTAGTCCGCGCGGTTGACGAGGCGCACGCGCTCCATCGTCCCGACGCTCGCGACGCCGACGATCTTCGGGAGGTAATCCGACTTCCGCTCCGACAAGCGGCTCTTCGCCAGCTCGACCTCCGCCTCGGAGCGCCGCACGTAGGGGTTCGCCGCCCCGGTGGGATAAACGGGGACCGTCTCGCCGCCGGCGGGAAGAGCCGGACAGGAAAGCCCCGCTTCGGCGCGCCCGGTCAGCAGCTCCAGGCGAGCGACGGTCGAGTTCATCCGCGACTTGAAGTAGTTCCGGTTGGTCCGCGCCTCCTCGACCTGGGCCTGGGCCAGGTACTTGTCCACGACGGAGCGCTGACCGGTGCCGACGTACTTGACGACTTCCTGCGCCACGAGCTCGATCTCTCCGTGCAGCCCGTCCCAAACCTCGTGCTCGCTGCGAAACCGCGAGCACGCGTAAAACGTCCGCAGCACGTCGAGGTCGACGGCGTACCTGTCGACCTGAAAGCCGACGCGCTGGAGCTCCTCGAGCTGCTCGGCCGTCTTCACGTTGAAATACGTCCGGCCGAAATCGAACAGGGTATCGGTCGCCAGGAGTCCGGCCGCGGCGCCCGAGCGGTAAGAGGAGCCCATGAGCCCGCCGATCCCCAGGGCCCCGCTCGAGCCGGGGAAGCCCCAGCTGTCGAGGCCCTCCGCGGCGATCGAGGGCGAATACGCCGCTTCGGCGGCGCCGACGCCCTCGTGCGCGGCTTTCTCCTGCAGGCGCGCGGCCTTCAGCCGGGGGCTGTTCTGCTCGGCCTGCCCCATGACCTCGGCCAGCGTCAGCTCATGAGCGGCCCGGACGTTCGGAGCGGCGATGCAGGATGCGGCGACGGCGAAAAGGAAGCGGCGGAGTCTTTTCATGTTCTCTCGAGCGCGCGGCGGGTCGACGGAGCGGGCGGGCGCGCCGGCGGAAGCCGGAGGCGGCCGACCTGGCCTGAAGGCGGGGGCTCAGGCCGGCGGGTGGTCGAGGAGGTCGGCGAAGGACGCGGCGCGCGCGGGGCGCTCCCGGCGGGGGACGCGGCGCCGCGCGGAGGACGCGGCGATCGAGCGAAGCGAGGACTCGGGAGGCAGGGCGAAAAGGGACTGCTTCGGGCGCCGCAGGCGCGGCATGCGGTGCGCGAGATGAGCCGACGAGCCGGCGGGGCGGGCCGGCGACATCGCGGCGGACGGCGACGGGACGGGCTGCAGGTCGGCGAACGCGCGGGCGACCGGCACGAGCGAGACCGCGAGCGCCGCGGAAGCGACGGCGAGCAGGCGCAGGGCGGCGCGGACGCGAGTCATGCCTCCAGGTTATCCCCGTTTCGCGCCGGTGTCAAGGCCGCGCGCGTTTCGTCACACGGCCGTCTCATGGAATTGACGCCGGGGCGATGTCGCGACTCCGCAACTTTTCTAACATCTCGGCGTCGCGCCGAAACCAACTCCGGAGGAATGAAATGCATTCACGCCGAAACGCCGCTCTCGCCGCAACGCTCGCCGCCGTCTTGGCCGCGGGCCCCCTCGCGGCTCCCGCCGCCGCCCTCGAGCCTCTCACGATCGGCACCTCGTCGCTGAAGGACGCGACGCTGCGCCTGTACGGGTTCGTCGAGACCGACAGCATCTACGACACGACCCAGAGCTACAACGAGGAGCAGGACTCGGTTGCGCCCGCGACGCGCAACAAGATCACCGGCGCCGGCGGCGCGACGGGCGCGACGAACTACGCCGGCACCCGCGGCCGCGACCAGATGAGCGTGCGCAACAGCCGGCTCGGCCTGGAGCTCAACGTGCCCGCGCAGGACAACGGGATCAAGGGCAAGGCGGTCTTCGAGATGGACTTCCTCGGCAACTCCGCCGTGAACACCGCGCCCGGCTCGGCGCCCGGCACGCAGAGCGAGCGCGACTACTTCAACAACCCTTCGATGCGCGTGCGCCACGCCTTCGTCGAGGTCTCCAAGAACGACCTCTCCGCGAAGCTCGGCCAGTACTGGTCGCTGCTCGGCTGGCAGCCGTACTACTTCCCGGGCGAGGCGGTCATCCTGCCCGGCGTCGGGCAGCTGTACCGCCGCTTCGCCCAGGCGCGCGTGACCGACACGCACTCCTTCGGCGACTGGACTCTCGAGTCCGCGGCCGACGCGGCCAAGCCGGCCGAGATGAACTCCGGCAGCCCCGAGTGGCACGCCGGCGTGCGCGTCGCCTCGACGAAGTATAAAGGAGCCTCGATCTCCGGCGCCGGGACGTCGATGATCGGCCTCTCGGCCGGCGCCAGCGCCGCGCTGATCCCCGTCCGCACGCAGACCGCGGGCAGCCCGACGGGCGGCGCGGTCGCCCTCGACGTGCTCGTGCCGCTGATCCCGTCCGCCGACGGCAAGAGCCGCGACAACACGCTGATCTGGGCCGCCGAGGGCGTGGCCGGCCGGGGATTGGGCGGCCTCGAGATGGCGGGCCTCACCTTCGGCGTCCCGCGCGTGACCGCGTCGGGCTCCAACGCCGGCACCGCGATCGACTCCGGCATCGCCGGGCTCGACACGTCGGGCAGCAACATCCAGCTGATCCAGATGAGGTCGTGGCGCACGCACCTGCAGTACTCTCTGGCGAAGTGGTCCGCGTCCGTCGGCTACGCGCAGGTCGAAGCCCGCAACCTCGACCGGTTCGCCGCCGGCGCCGCCGCGAACTCCCTGTACCCCAAGCTCCAGTACGGCTACGTCGCCGCCTTCTACGACCCCGCCAACTGGCTGCGCTTCGCGGGCGAGGTGAACCGGACCAAGGCGACGTTCAACGACCCGAACAACCGGTTCGCGGCGAACAACCGCTACCAGCTGTCAGCGTACTTCATGTTCTAAAGCCGGAACGGACGTCCTCGCCGTCCCGTCCGGCGGCCGCCTCGCGCGGCCGCCGGACGCGCCTTTTTTAGGCCGGCTTCGCGGGCGCGAGCGGGATCTTCAGCCAGAACTCGACGCCGCCCGGGACGTTCGAGCCGCCGAAGTCGCCGCCGTGCGCGTCGGCGACCCGGCGCGCCCAGCCCAGTCCCAGGCCGACGCGCCCGGGCTTCATCGTCAGGAATGGCTTGCCCAGGTCCGGGAGCATGCTCGGCGCGAGCTCCTTGCCGGTGTTGCGGAAGCGGAAGACGGCCTGCCCCGCCTCGACCGCGAGCGAGACGACGAGCTCGCCGCCGGTCGGCATCGCCTCCGCGGCGTTGTCCAGGAACGCGTCCACGACGCGCGCGAGCAGGTCGGGATCGGCTTCGACGACGAAAGCCGCGTCCGGGGCCGCGAGCGAGAGCTTGATCGCGGACGACTTCGCGACGGCGTGCGCGGACGCGCGGTCGCGCAGCCAGCCGGGCATCGCGAGCGCGCGCGGGGAGGGGCTGAGCGGCAAAGTGAACTGGGAGAAGGCGGCGACGTAGCCTTGACTCTGGTCCGCGACGCGCTTGACCTGCGCGAGCAGCCGCTTGACCTGCTCCTCGTCGGGCGGATGGCTGATGTAGTAGT
>DATNGC010000160.1:0-7934 GCA_035606075.1 Elusimicrobiota bacterium | reverse complement strand
CCGACCACGGGATCGCCCGCTTCCTGGCTGGGCAAACCGGCAAGGCTCTGGAGGATTTCACCGCCGCCGAGACGCTCGATCCTGCGTATCCGGACGCCTTCCGGAACCACGCGGCGCTGTTGGAGAGCCAGGGACGCCGGCGGGAAGCCGCCGCGCTGTCCGCGCGGGCGAACGCGCTGGCCGCGCGGACTCCGCCGTAGGACGAAGTCGCGGGACACGGCGTTTCGGAAAGAGAGGATGAGCCGGGAGGACTAACGGCTTTGCGTCGCGAGCCGGTGGCGTTCGGCGAGCAGGGAGCCAGCGATCTCCTCGTCGCCGTCGCGGCGCGGCCGCGAGAGGGCGGCCGCGAAAGTCGCGAGCGCCTCCTCGCGGCGTCCGCGAGAGGCCTGCAGCGAGCCGAGGCTGAAGTAGGCCTCGAGCAGGCCGGGGTCGAGCGAGATCGCCGACTTGAAATCGTCGGCGGCTCCATCGAGGTCGCCCCGCAGACCCCGCAGGACCCCGCGATCGTTGCGCCAGCGGGCGTCGCCGGGGAGGGCGCGGACGCGCGCGTTGGCGACGTCGAGCGCCAGGGCGTTTCTCCCCGCTTCCTGATAGACGTAGGAAAGGCGCCGCAGTTCCCCCTCGTCGAGGACGCCGGCGCGGGCGCGGTCCGCCGCCGCCCTCGCCTCTTCGCGGTCGCCCAGCGCCGCCGACACCTCGGCCCGGGCGAGCCACGCGGCGGGCCCCGCTCCCGGTCCGAGGAGTCTTTCGGCCAAGAGCAGGCTCTCCCGCGCCGTCCCCCGCCGCTTGCCCTTCGCGGCCCGCACGGCGAGATCGATGAAGCGGAAGGCGTCGCCGGGACGCGCGAGGGCCGCCCGCTTCATGACCGCGAGCGCGTGGTCCGGATCGTCCATCTCGGACGCCAGCGTCGCAAGGACCTCGCCCTTCGATGGGAGACCATCCTCGAACATCCAGAAGAATCTCGGGATGCGGACCAGGTCCTCGACGAGGCCGGAACGCTGCGGCGCCGGCGCGCTCGCGACGGCCTCGACGACGGCCCGTGGCAGGCCGCTCGTCGCGGAGCCTGCCGAGCGCGCGGCGGCCCGGGCGGCTTCCAAGGTGGATGACGCCTCCGCCCTGCGTCCCTCCCCCGACAGGCGGATCGCGCGAAGAACGCTCCCGCGAAGGTACATCCGGACGAAGCCGTCGTCGCCGTTCATCCCGGGGCCGTCCTCGATCGTGTGGAACAAGTCCGGGATGCCGAGTAGACTTTCGACGAGAGCGGGACGCAGCGGCGCCGGCCAGCTCGCGACGACCTCGACGACGGTCTGAGGCAGATCGCTTGTCACGGTGTCCGCTGCGCGCTCGGCGGCTCTGGCGGTTTTCAATTCGGAGGACGCCTCCAAGCTCCGTCCTTCTCGGGCCAGATAGATCGCGCGCAGGACGCACGAGCGAAGGTACATCCGTCCGGTGCCGGAAGGCGCCGCCGCCCAGACGCGCGCCCCGGGCCCGCCCGATATGAGCAACGCCCAGTCGCGGCGCGTCCGCCGGTCCGCTTGAGGGTCGAGCTCGTAGGCCCGCGCGAAGTCTTGCACGGCGCCCGCCGAGTCCCCCTCGTTCAGTCGCCGGATCCCGCGCCGGCTCCACAGCCAGGGGTCGCCCGGGTCGCTGACGAGTGCGCGGTCCAGCGCGCCGGCGTTGGCCGCGCGCGCGGGATAGGCGGCGACGAGGACCAGCACGAGGAACTGGGCCGCGAGCATGAGGGCGAAGGCTGTGCCGGCCAGTGGGGCGATCAGCGCCTCCGTCCGCGCCGGCGCGCGCCGCGTCAGCGGGGCGGCGAGGCCCGCGGCCAGGACGGCCAGGAGCGGCCAGAGCGGGTCGAAATAGTCCTTCTGCACCGGCATGAGACAGTGGATGGCGGCGAAGTAGGCGGCCAGCAAGGCGAGCTGGCGGCAATCCTCGCGGCGCCGCGAGAGCCAGACGGAGACCGGCGCGGCGGCGGCGAGCACCGGATGGAGCGCCGCGGCCGCGTAGAGACGCGCGACGAACGCGCCGAGGAAGCGCAGCGGATGGCGGGCGACTTCGCCGAGGGCCCAGGCGAGAGCGCTTTGTCCCGCCGGAACGCCGGCCAACGCGCGCGCGTCGCCGGTCCCCATCGTGCGCACGTAGCCGAGGGCGCCGGTGATGATGTTGTTGTCGGCGCGCCCGTCCTCGAAGAGGACGAGACGGCCAGTCAGGCGCCAGTTCATGAACGCCCATGGGATCAGGAATAGGAACGGGATGACGAGGAGCGCGGCCGTGTCCCGCAGCCTCGCTGGACCGCCCCGGTTGCGCCGCCATTCCACCAAGACCAGGAGCAGCGGGAACAGGAAGAGCGGCGAGAGGACGAGCAGGCTCGCGCCGCACGCCGCGCCGAGCAGGGCGGTCCCGCGCCAGGACGGAGCGCGCGTCCGACGGACGAGGAAGTACGCGACGAACAAGACCGCGAGGCAGTAGAGCCAGCGCTCGCCGACGTCCGAGGACGACGGGAGGCAGGCGTACACGAGGGCGGCCCCCGCGCCGCACGGGGCGGAGAAGAGGAAAGTCCCCAGCGCGAGGACGAGGGCTGCGCCGGCGAGGACGGCCGCGGAGCGAACCGCGGCCGCGGCGCCGCTGGACAAGTGGTCGCAGACGACCGCGTTCGGGACGGAATAGAAGGGCATGGCTAGCGCGACGCGCTCGACCGGCACGCCGTGAAGCAGGGCGTCGCCGGGCTCGACGTGGAAGTCGGATTCCTCGGCGCAGCCGCGCCCGGGCTCGACGCGCGCGAGGGCGCGTACGTCGAAGGCGAGACGGACGGCCAGGCCGACCAGGAGCGCGACCGTCGCCAGCCCCTCCCGGCGTCTCATCAGCGCAAGATGCGGTAGCCGGACCCGCGCACGGTCTCGAGGAGGTGCGCGTGGGCGCCCAGCTTGCGGCGCAGCGTCGAGAGGCGGGTCTCCAGCGTGTTGTACGGCACCTTCGCCGTCCCCCAGACCTCGTTGCAGAGGAAGGCCGCGGAGTGGACCACGTTGGGCCGGCGCAGGAGGATCATGAGGATCTGCGCCTCCTTCTTCTCCAGCTTCTCGACCCGCCCGTTGATCGTCAGGCGCCCGTTGAGGGGGTCCAGCACGAAGCCGGGGCCGGTCACCGTCGGCGTCGGCGCCGCCGGCCGGTTGCGGCGCAGGACCGCGCGCACCTTCGCCCGGAACATCTCGTAGTTGCAGGGCTTGGGCAGGTACTCGTCCGCGCCGTGCTCGAGGCCGCGGATCACCTCGGGCTCCTTGTCCATGCCGCTGAGGACGATCACCGGCAGGTGCTTCGTCGCGTCGCCGCCGCGGATGAAGCGAAGCAGCTCCAGTCCGTCCCCGTCTTCCAGGCGGCGGTCCAGGATCACCCCGTCGAAGGCCGTCCCCGACGAGACCGCCGCGTACGCCGAGGCCAGCGAAAGCGCCGGGATAGGATCGAAGTCCGGGATCATCATCTCCCGCAGCCAGAGACAGATCATCTCGTTGACGTCCTTCTCGTCGTCGACCACGAGGACCCGCAGCCGCGAGTGGGGCGCCATGCGGCGCAGTGTAAGGTCCGTCGGAGCAGGAGTCAAGATGATCTCTGTAATTAACGAGAAGAGAGTCTAGGCCTCCCTGGGCGGGGTGTCAAGGATTTGCTCACTGGGCGCCCGCGGGTCTCGAGCATGCTTCGTTTTGCTAGTCTAGCCAGCCGATGCCAGTGAACCCGAGATCGCCGCTGCTGCGTCGAGCCGTCGCGGCGTTCGCCGTCTGCTCGGCGATCGCGGCTTTCATCGGGATCCGCCGCGACCCCGGCGTGGCGCTCCTGATCCCGCGCGGACCGGCTCGCTGGATCCTGGCCGCGCAGGACGTCACGGCCGACGCGATCCCGAGCAGGCTCACCTCGACTTATTTTCGCCGCGACTTCTTCCTGGACGCGCCGCGCGCCGTCGCGCTCGAGATCCGCGCCCTGCGCTCCGCCCAGGCGAGCGTCGACGGGCGCCTGGTCCTCGGCGCGTCCGATCCCGCGCGTTGGAAGGAGCCTCGACGCCTGACGTCCGGTCCGTTGACCGCCGGCGCGCACCGGATCGACGTCGCCGTCGCCAACGCCGACGGCCCCCCCGCGCTTCGCGTCTATTCCGAGGATGCGCCGCTCTCAAGCGACGCGCAGTGGCAGGTCAGCCGAGACGGAAAGGCCTGGCTTCCCGCCCGGCTCGCGGACGAGCGGACCGAAATCGGCCTCACCGCGCATTTTGAGTCCGCCGGCGCGGCCGCGGTCCGGGCTTCGCCCCTGTGCGGGCTCGTGTTCGCGCTCGTGTTCGCCTTGTCGTGGAAATTTCAGGCGGGACGAACCCCGGCGTGGCTGGAGGACATGCCGTCCAAGCTGCGCTGGGCTCTCCTCGCCCTTTGGGCCGGCCTCGCGATCAACAACTGGTCCAAGCTGTCGCCGGAAGTCGGCTTCGACGTCATCGGCCACCTCAACTACATCGATTATATCGTCGCCCATCACCGCATCCCCCTCGCGAACGAGGGCTGGCAGATGTTCGACGCGCCCCTGTACCACGTGCTCGGCGCTCCCCTGACCGTCCTGGAGTCCGTCAGCCCGTTCTTCTACCTGCGCGTCCTGCGCCTGATCTCGTACGCGTGCGGGGCGGCCCTCGTGGAGCTGTGCTACCGAGCCCTGCGTCTCGCTTTTCCCGCGCGCGGCGACCTGCAGGGCCTCGGACTCGTCGTGGGCGGCCTCCTGCCCATGAATCTCTACATGTCGCAGTCGATCGGCAACGAGCCGCTGTGCGCCGCGCTCAGCGCCGCGGCCATCGTCCTGCTTTGGCGACTCGCAAAGGAGCCCGCGCCGCCCAAGACGCGGAGCCTGATCGCGCTCGGCGCCGTCCTGGGGGTGGCGGCGCTCGCGAAGGCGACGGCGTTTCTCCTCGTCGGCCTGGGCGCCGTGTTCCTCTTCGACCGGATCGCCGCGCCCCGCCGGGCCCTGCGCGGCTCGGCCGTCGTGCTCGCGGCCGCCGCCGCGGTCTGCGGCTGGTACTATCTGCGCAACTGGATCCTGCTCGGACGGCCCTTCGTCGGCGGGTGGGATCCGGCGACCGGCCTCTCTTGGTGGCAGATGCCCGGCTACCGCACCCCCCGCCAGTTCGTGTTCGATCTCCGCACGCTCCAGCATCCCGTGTACGCGTCCTTCGCGGGATTCTGGGACTCGCTGTACTCGAGCTTCTGGCTGGACGGCGGCCTCAGCGCGGCCTCGGACTGGAAGTCGCGCCCGCCCTGGGACTTGACCGCCATGCTCGCCGGAGCGTGGTGGGCGGTCCCGATGACGGTCGCGATCCTGCTCGGCGCGGCGAAGGCCGTCTTCGGCCGTGACCGGCGCGATCCCCTGCGGGCGTTCTCCGCGCTCGCCGTCGCCGCGTATCTGATCGCGATGCTCTCGCTGTTCTTGAGGGTGCCCTTCTACTGCGTCTCCAAGGCCACGTATACCCTCGGCCTGCTCCCCTGCTACGCGGTGCTCGCCGCGTCGGGATTCGAGACGCTCGGCCGGGGCCGCCCCGCCCGCGCCGCTCTGCACGCCCTGACGGCGTGCTGGGCGCTCCTCAGCTACGGCGCCTATTTCGTCCGGTAGGGAAAGTCGAGCGGGTGATGGGAATCGAACCCACGTCTAATGCTTGGGAAGCACTCGTTCTACCATTGAACTACACCCGCGCCGGATGGACCTCTGGCCGGATTGTACCGTCTCCCCCGCCTGACCGTCAAGCGACGTCCGTTTGACAGTCCCGTTCCAAAAGCGATAGATTGCGGTCAGACTCTTCCCTCAGGAGACAAAAATGCCCAAACTCGAGTTCGCGTTCCGCTGGCTGCACGTGATCGCCGGCATCACCTGGATCGGCATGCTGTATTTCTTCAATTTCGTCAACGGCCAGCTCCAGGCCGCGATCGACGCCGACACCAAGAAGATCGTGAACCCGCAGCTGATGCCCCGCACCCTGTGGTGGTTCCGCTGGGGCGCCATGGTGACCTTCATCTCCGGCCTGTGCCTGTTCACGATCATCTACCTCTATACGCCCGGCGTCGGCTTCGGACCGAACGCGATCATGCAGGGCATGGAAGGCGGCCTCGCCGACCGCGCGCGCTGGATCATGTGGGGCATGCTGTTCGGAACCATCATGTGGTTCAACGTGTGGTTCATCATCTGGCCCGCGCAGAAGGGCCTGCTGTCCGGCCGCATCACGGGCGACGCCGCCGTCCCCGTCCGCGCCCGCGCCGGCCTCTTCTCCAAGATCAACACCTACCTGTCCGGCCCCATGCTCGTCGGCATGCTCGGCGCCAACCACGCCAACATGGGCTTCGGCTACACCAAGCTCGTGATCCTGATCGCGCTCGCGCTGATCGGCGTGCACGTCGCGATGTTCCACGTGCCCAAGGTCGGGAAGACCGTCTAGTGTCCGGCATCCAGCATCGGCCCTACGTCATCGAGGAAACACCAAGCCGTAAGGCTTGGTGCGCGTGCGGGGAGTCGCGGAACCAGCCGTACTGCGACGGCTCGCACGCGCGCCTGAACACCGGAAAGACGCCCGTGATCTGCGAGATCGCGGAGGCCAAGAAGGTCGCCTGGTGCGGCTGCCGGCAGTCCAAGACCAAGCCTTTCTGCGACGGGACGCACCGAACGCTTCCGCCTCTGTAGGCGCCGCGACGCGACGATGAAGTTCGCCGAGTTCCAGAAGAGGACGCGCTTCGGACGGGACGAGGTCGCGGCGTTCGCCGAGGGCCGGCTCCTCGAGGACGCCCCCGCGGGCCTCGCGCGCCTGCCCGGCTGGCTGCTGCTGCCGTTCCACGAGATCACGCGCCTGGAGTGGGACGAGGCCTCGGGGACCGGCGTCATCGAGGCCGCGCGCGACAACCGCCTCGACGACTGGTACTACGGCTGCCACTTCATCGGCGACCCCGTCATGCCGGGCTGCTGGGGCGTGGACGCCGTCTGGCAGTGCCTGCGCTTCTTCGCCGCGTGGCGCGGCCTCGCGGGCTGCTCCAAGCCCCTGGGCATGGAGAACGTCTCCTTCTTCGGCCAGATCCGCCCGCACGACAAGCGCGTGGTCTACCGCGTCGAGATCGTCTCGGTCGAGCGCGACGGCGAGGCGGTCCTGCTGACCGGAAAGGGCTCCGTCGAGGTCGACGGCACGCCCGTGTACACGATCGCCTCCGCGCAGATCGGCACCGACTTCTGGGAGTCGCCGCCTTCCCGCGGGGTTTCCCCGTCGGCGCCGGCATCGCTCGGCGAGCCCATGACGCGGCGCCTGCCGTACGCCGAGTTCAAGGCGCGCTCGGGCTTCTCGCGCGCGGAGATCATCGCGCTGTCCCGCGGCGTCTTGGTCGCCGATCCTCCGGGGGAGATCGCCCTGCTCCCCTCGGACATGATGCTCGAGGTCGGCCGCGTCGAGCGCATCGCCGGCTCCGTCGCCTCCGGCGAGGGCGTCGTCGAGGCCTCGCGCGAGAACCGCTCGACCGACTGGTTCTACGCGATGACCCCCGGCGTCAAGCCCGCGGCCCTGTCCATCGACGCGGTCTGGCAGCTCATCGGCCTTTTCCAGGCCTGGGGCGGCAGCGGCGGCACCGGACGCGCGCTCGGCTTCGAGCGCGTCGACGTTTTCTCCGACATCCTTCCCCAGGACCGCGACGTGCGCTGCGACCTGCGCGTCGTGAAGTCGGTCCGCTCCCCCGAGAGCGGCGACGTGTTCGTGCGCGCCGACGCGACGGTCTACGCCGACGGGCGCCCCGTCCTGAGCCTCGCCAACGCGAACGTGGGCTGCCACAAGGACATCCGCTACGCGGACTACCCGCTCGCCAGCGAGATGGCCTTCGGCGGCAAGCTGAAGACGAGGAAGACCGGAGGCGAACGATGAGCATCCTGACGCCCGCGCAAGTGCT
>DATNGC010000159.1:0-21108 GCA_035606075.1 Elusimicrobiota bacterium | reverse complement strand
GGCCTGGCCGTCGCCGCGATCGCGCTCTGCACGGGCGCGTGCTTCGCGCTCTTCCGGTTCCTGACCCTGACGGACGTCGTCATGGTCTACCTCGTGGGCATCCTCGCCGTCGCCCTCCGGGGCGGCCGCGGTCCCGCGCTGTTCGCGTCGCTGCTCGGCGTCGCGGCCTTCGACTTCTTCTTCGTGCCGCCGCGCTTCACGCTGCACGTGGAGCGTCCCCAGTATCTGGTGACGTTCGCGGTCATGTTCGGCGTGGCCCTGCTGATCAGCCATCTCGCCGTGCGCGTGCGGCTCCAGGCCGAGGCGGCAAAGAGCGCGGAGCTCAAGGCGGAGACCGAGCGCCTGCGCAGCTCGCTCCTCAGCGCCGTCTCGCACGAGCTGCGCACGCCGCTGGCCGCGATCATCGGCTCGGCGAGCGCCCTTCTGGCGGAGCCGCCGGGCGGTGGCCCGGCGCGCCGCGAACTGCTGGAAAACGTGCGCGACGAGGGGGAGCGTCTCGCGCGCCTCGTCCACAACCTGATCGAGACCACGCGTCTGGAGAGCGGGGCGAGCCTCAAGAAAGAGCCCTACCCCATCGAGGACGTGATCGGCACGGCGCTCGCGCGCGTGGACAAGCTGCTCGCGGGGCGCCCCGTCGAGAGCGACCTGCCGGACAACCTGCCCGTGGTTCCCGTCGACCCGGTGCTGATGGAGCTCGTCTTCGTGAACCTGCTCGAGAACGCGGCGCGCCACGCCCCGGAGGGTCCGCTCGACATCATGGCGCGCGAGCGCATGGACGCGCTCGAGATCTCGGTCTCCGACCGCGGCCCCGGCCTCAAGCCGGAGGACCTCGACCGCGTGTTCGAGAAGTTCTACCGCGCGAGCGCGGCTCCGGGGGCGGGCCTCGGCCTCGCCATCGCCAAGGCCGTCGTGGAGGCGCACGGCGGGACCATCCGCGCCGAGAACCGCCCGGGCGGCGGCGCGTCGTTCCGCCTGACCTTGCCGCGCGGAGAGCGCCGGTGACGGCGAAGACGGTCCTCGTCGTGGACGACGAGCGCGCGATCCAGCGCTTCCTGCGCGCGTCGCTGGAGGAGAACGGGTTCGCCGTGATCGACGCGTCCACGGGCAATGCCGCCCTCGACCTCGCCGTCTCGCGCAAGCCCGACGTCGTCCTGCTCGACCTGACTTTGCCCGACATGGACGGCCTCGACGTGCTCAAGCGCCTGCGCGAGTGGAGCTCGGCGCCGGTGATCGTGGTCTCCGCGCGCGGCGAGGAGTCCGACAAGATCGCCGGTCTCGACCGCGGGGCCGACGACTACCTGATCAAGCCCTTCGGCGTCGAGGAACTGCTCGCGCGCATCCGCGTGGCCCTGCGCCACGCCGAGCGCGCCGCGCGCGACCCCGAGCCCGTCTACGAGCACGGCGACCTCAAGATCGACCTCGGCGCCCGCCGCGTGTGGCTCGCGAGGAAGGAGGTGCGCCTGTCGCCCCTCCAGTACACGCTCTTGGCGGCTCTGGTCCGGCAGGCGGGCCGCGTCGTCCCGCAGAAGCAGCTGCTCAAGGAGCTCTGGCCCGAGGGAGGGAGCACGCCCGAGGCCCTGCGCATCCTCGTGCACCAGACGCGGCACCGCATCGAGAGGGAGCCCGTTCGTCCGCGGCATCTCAAGACCGAGCCCGCCGTCGGCTACCGCCTCGAGTCCCCGGACGAGTAGCCGCCGGCGCTAACGGCGCCGCAACGCCGCGCCAATGGAGTCTCAACGGCCACCGCGGTTATCGTGGAGGGATGAGACCACGCCCCTCGCTCCTCCTTCCGGTCCTGATCGTCCTGGGCCTCGCCGCGATCGCTTCGCTCTCGACGATCGCCGCCGCGCAGACCGCGCCCGCCGAGTCCGACTCCGACCTCCGCCGTCAGGTCCAATCTCTCGAGAAGCGCCTCGCCGAGCTCGAAAAAGGCATGGCGCCGCCGGCGACGCCGGCTGTCCCGACCGCCGCCCAGCCTTTCGACTTCGCGGACTTCACCTGGATCAACGGCAGCAGCCGCGAGCGCGTGAATCCTCTCGACACCAAGTATTTCACTCCCGAGCTTCGCCTCGACGCGAACGAGACCTACTCCTTCAATCATCCCAGGGATCACACTCTCGACGGCTCCTGCGAGGTCGGCCGCACGAACGAGCTCCAAGTCCAGCAGCTCGGCGTCGGCGGCGACCTCTACTACGAGCACGTCCGCGGCCGCGTCATGACCCAGTTCGGCCTCTACTCGCAGATGACCCCGCGCAACGACGCCAGCACGTCGCGCGGCCAGTGGAGCACCGGCGACGCCTACAAGTATATCTCCGAAGCCAACGCCGGCTACCACTGGGACGCCCTGCACGGCGTGAACCTCGACGCCGGCATCTTCATGAGCTACGTCGGCCTCTTCAGCTACTACAACGCCGACAACTGGGCCTACCAGCCGTCGTACGTCTCGGCCAACACGCCGTGGTTCTTCAACGGCCTGCGCCTTCAGCTTTTTCCGACAGACCGCTGGAAGGCGGAATTCTGGCTCGTCAACGGCTGGCAGTCGTACAACCAGTTCAACGAGATGCCGGGGCTCGGCACCCAGCAGCTGTGGCGGCCGACCGGATGGCTGTCGGTGCTCTCCAACGATTATTGGGGCTACGACACGCCGAACAACCCCGCGCGCCAGCGCTGGCACACCGACAACAGCCTGCAGATCAAGTACTACGACGCGCCCCGCCGCTTCGTGGACAAGGGCGCCTTCTCGCTCACGCTCGACGCGGGCTGCGAGGACGCCGGCGGCGTGAGCTGCTTCCGGAGCTCGCCGGCCAAGGGACCCCAGCAGGATTTCCTGGGCTTCATGCTCTACAACCGGAACTGGTTCGCGCGCGATCGCTTCGCGCTGACGCTCGGCGGCGGCGCGATCACGAACCCGGGGCGCTACCTCGTGCTGCTGCCGCCCGTCAACGGCGCGACGGCGTCCACCGGCTCGCCGTACTTCACGACGAACCCCGGGCAGAAGTTCGACGCTTGGGACTTCTCGATCACGTTCGACTACATGCCCGACGACTGGGTGACCTGGCGGCTGGAGGGCAACCACCGCGCGGCGAACACGCCGTACTTCGCGGGGGCGGGGGGCATGACTCCGATCGGCGGCAACACGGGGGCTCCCGGAACCTCGGTTCCGGGCTTCACGCCCGACTTGCGGAGAAGCGAGAACCGCATCGCGCTCGCCTTGCTCGTGAAGATCTGACGGTGGCGGACTTCTTCTCCGGCGTACTCGCTCTCGCCATTTTCGCCGGCTGCGTCTGGTACGTCCGGCGTCCGGCTAGTCGCAGCCCTTGTCGACGACGTAGGCGAGAATGGTGAACATCTCGTCCGACTTGGCCTGGGACCACCGGTCCTTTTCCGGAGCGTGGAGGAACGGGGTGCCGCCCTCTTTCCAGACGACGCGCTGCGTCGAGACGAGCCCCGTGCAGCCGGCGTCGATCAGCGCGACGGGCCAGAGGCTGGAAGACGCGCGGTAGGGCTCGAGCCGCCGGCAGGACGAGAACTCCGGGCGGACCACGCAGCTTCCGGCGCCGGCCCCTTGGACCGGCACGAAGAAATCGGCGGAGCCGAGATTGATATGACGGTAGGTCCAGCTCGCGAGAGCGCGAACCTCCGGGTACGGGGAGCCCAGGTCCTTCGGGAAGATCGAGCCTTTGGCGACGACGAGGCGATAGAACTCGGGACCCGGCCGGAGGGGGGCCGCCTCGGACTCGCTCTTTTCCTCGCCCTTCGGCAGGCCGAGCTCCGCGGCCAGCGCCGCCTCGCCGGAACGCCCGCGCGCGCAGAACGCCGTCGCCTTGTAGTCGGGAGCCTTGCTGTGAAAGCGCGCCGCGCAGGCCTTGATGCTCTCGGCTTGCCGGCGGCGGAGAATCTCCTCGGGCTTCGCGCCGTCCCGGCAGGCCGCGTCCCAATCGGCTTGGGAGATGCCCCAGTCCCAGGAGTAAGCGGCGGCGTAGGCGGAGGCGCAGTCCGGGAGGGCCGCCTGCGACGGCGCGCTCCAGAGAAGGCCGAAGGCCAGGATCAGGGCTCGGATCGCCATTCCCGATTCTAGCATGAGGGACCCGAGGCAAGGCCCGCCGCGCGGATTTGGTATTCTCCATGCGAGAATGCTGCGCGAGCTGAGGGGGCTGGCGAAGGAGACGGCGATCTACGGGCTGTCCACCGTCCTCGGACGGATGCTCGGCTTCCTCCTCACGCCGCTGTTCACCCACCTCCTCCTGCCCGCGGAGAGCGGCGTCGTCCAGACCGTTTACTCGTGCGTCGGCTTCTTCACGGTCGTCTACGGCATGGGCCTCGACGTCGCCTATCTCCGGCTCGGACGCCCCGGCGGTCAGGTCGACCGGGGAGCCTTCACCGGCGCCTGGGGGGCGGTCGTCATCTTGGCCTTCGCCGCCTCGGGCCTGCTGCACCTGTTCGCGGGCCGCGTGGCGGCCGCGATCGGCGTGCCCGTCGAGCTCGCGGTCGTCGTGCGCTACGCCGCCTGGATCCTCGCGATCGACGCGGCCGCGCTGATCCCCTACACCGAGTTGCGCGGGGCCCACTACGCCGGCACCTACGCCTTCATCAAGATCGTCAACATCTCGATGACCCTGGTCCTCTCCTGGATCTTCATCGCCCGCATGCAGATGGGCGTGCGCGGCGTATTCCTCGCCAATCTGCTCGCGTCCTGCGCGAGCCTCGCCATGCTGTCCCCGGTCCTCCTGTCGCGCTTGGGCGCGCCGGACCGCGACCGCCTGCGCGGCCTGCTCGCCTTCGGCCTGCCCTTGGCCGTGGCCGGCATCGGCTCGATGGTGGTGCAGGTCGCCGACCGTCCCCTGATGTCGCGCCTGGGCGGCCCGAACGGGCTGACGATGTCCGGCATCTACGGCAGCTGCTACAAGCTCGGGATCTTCATGATGCTCCTCGTGAACATGTTCGACCAGGCGTGGAAGCCCTTCGTCCTGGAGCGCGCGGACCGCCAGGGCGTCGACCGCCTGATCGCGCGCGTGCTGACCTACTTCGCCGTGCTCTCCTCCTGGGCGTTCCTCGCCGTGGCGTTCTTCGTCGACGTCCTCGTCAAGAGCCCGCTTTTCCACGGCCGCAGCCTGTTCGGCCCCGCGTATTGGAGCGGCCTGCCGATCGTGCCGATCATCACGCTCGGCTACTTGTTCAACGGGCTCTATTACGTCATGCTGGCCCCGCTGATGATCGACAAGCGGATGACCTCGGTCGGCGTCGCGACGTGGATCGGCGCGGCGATCAACATCGGCATGAACGTCGCGGTCATCCCGCTCTGGGGCATGATCGGCGCCGCGTGGGCCACGTGCGCCGCCTATGTCGCGATGTCCGGCTGCGTCTGGCTCCTGGGCCGCCGCACGCGCGAGACCCCCTACGAGTGGGGCCGCATGGCCATGATCGCGCTCTGGACGCTGGTCCTGTGGGCGCCCGGGATCCGCCTCGGCCTCGCCGGGCGGGCGCTGCTCCTGCTCGCCTATCCCGTCGGCCTGCGCGTCTCCGGCTTCCTGCACGACGAGGAGCTCGCCGAGCTGAAGGCGATGTTCAGCGGACGGGCTTCACGCTCAAGCCCTCGGGCGCCGGCCGCGGGCTGAACGGGTCGGAGAGCGGCCTCAGCGGGCGGGGACCCTCGAGCGCGCGCGCCGACGTGACCTCGAGCTCGCCGCCGTCGAACGAGAACGCCGCCTCGATCGCGCCGCCGCGCCACGCGTCGAGACCGCGCGCCAGGCGCGCGAGGCGCTTGAGGCGCTCCGGAGAGAGCAGAGGCTTCCCGCCGGCCGAGACGGCGACGGCCTCCAGCGCGCGCCCGGAGCGCGGCTCGAGCGCGTAGCGGTCCGCGGCGGCCCCGCCCGACAGGACGTCCGGAGAGGACCCGCTCGCCGCCTCGACCAGCACGCGGCGGGCGCCGGAGCCGGGGACGCGGGAGAACAGCAGGCCGGAGACGTCGGCCTTGGGCGCCTTCGCGAAGCGGATCGTCCCGTCGTAGTCCGCGGCGCGGCCCGCGCGCAGGCGCGCGCCGAGCGGTCCTGGCCCCCACGACGCCGCCCAAGCCTCGCGCACCGCCGCGAGCGCCGCGCGCGCGTCCCGGGCCGGGACCGTCGCGTCCTCGCCGACGACCAGGCACGGGCACGACGAGGCCGCCGCGATGACCCAGCGGCCCGCGTCCGTCGACTCGTCGAGACGCCCCTGCAGGATCCTCGCGCGCACGCGCTCGGACTTGCGGCGCAGGCCGAGCGACGCGTCGTCGAGCGTCGTCGACAGGAAGTCGCCGACGCCGTTCTCCGCGACGAACAGCTTCCAGGCGTCGGCCCGCAGCGGCGTCGACTCGGGGCGCGACGCGCCCGCCGCCTCGGCCGCGGCGGCGAGGGAAGGGGAAGCGGGCGGGACGGACTTGCGGCGCTTGCCCGCCGCGGCCGAGCACGCGCGCGCGAGCGCGCCGAAGCCGCCGTCGCCGCCGCCCAGGACCTTGCCGGCCGCCGCGGCGCGGTCGGCCTCGGCCTTCGCCTCGCGCGTCAGCCGCTCGAGCACGTCGGAAGCCGGGGCGTCGGCCGCCTCCGCGGCGCAGTCGGCCAGCCGCCCGCGCTCGGCGCGCAGGGCCTTGGACCAGGCGCGGCGCTCCGCCTTGGCGAGCGCGTCGCGTCCGGCCGGGCCCGCCGCCCTCCGGGCGGCCGCCTCGACGCGGGCGAGATCGGCGGACGGCATCGTCCCGTCCAACGCGCGGGGGGCGAGCTCGCGCATCAGCGCCTGCGCGCGCGCGTCGCCGGGCTCGGCCTCGAGCCAGCGCTCGAGCGCGCCCTCGTCGAGGAGGCCGTCGTACGCGCGGGCCGCCTGCGCCGCGTCGACGCGCGCGCCGGCCTCGGCCGCGGGCGGCACGAGCACGCGGCCCGCGCCCGCGTCGACGCAGACCGCGTCGCCTTCGCGCAGGACGACGTCCCGCTCGGGACGCGCCGCGCGCACCGCGAGCCCGTCGACGGACGTCTCGGGACCGGGCGCGCTCTCGCGCAAAGTCAGGGAGGGGGCGGCCGCGTCCCATCCGCCGCGCCCGACCGCCACCGCCGGGACCCCGTGAAGCCGGGCCGAGATCGCCGCCCGGCTCAGCAAGCCGCCGCGGCGCGCGAGAACCGCGTCCGAGAGGCGGATCGCGTCCTCGTCGCCGGGCTCGCCCGCGTCCGTCGCGAAGATCATGCCGCCGGCGGCGGCCTTGCGGCGGTCGAAGGTGAGGCGGGCGCACGCCGGACGCGAGGGCCCGAGCGACAGCGTCAGGCCGGGAAAGGAGCCCGGCTCCGTCTCCGGCGCGGCCGACAGGCGCGAGTCGAGAGCTCGAGAGGGGAGGGCGAGAAGGAGGACGAGGACCGCGGCGGCGGCCGCGCTCATTTCACGCGGAGCAGAGCGCGCGTCTCGGCCGCGCCGATGGGCGCGCCGTCGGGGCGGGCGGCCCGGGCGTAGGCGAGCAGGCCGGTGTCGGGGTCGCGCAGGGCGCTCACGAGCAGCGGCCGGCCCTCGATGCTGACCGTCGTGGGCGCCAGCGCCTCGTACTCGCCGACCCAGCCGATGACCGGCGCGCGCGCGAACGCCTCGCGTCCGTCCAGCAGCGCCGCGAGCCGGGCCGCGGCGGCGGGATCGCGCCGCGTCTCGGACGCGAGCGCGCGCAAAGACGCGTCGGAGGTCTCCTCGGACGCCCGGCCGAGCGCGGCCGCCAGCGCGCGCGAGGCGAGCGCGCCGAGCTCCGCCGGACCGCGGGCGAAATCCTCGGGGCCGGCGACAGCGCGCAGGCCGGCGCCGTCCGGGAACACCGTCAGGCCCATGTCCTCGAGCCGCCGCGCGAGCGCCGCGTCGGAGCGCTCGACGAAGAGCGAGATGTCACCGCCGGAAGAGGTCGGTCGGAGCTCGGCCGACAGGCGCGCCTCGCCGTGCGCTCCTCCGCCGCGCGCCCAGAATTGATCGTCGAGCGTCACGATCGCGAGAGGGGAACCGGCGGCGGCCTTCACGGCGGCCGCGGCCGAGACCGCGGAGCCGTCGGGGGCGCCCAAGTTCACGAACTCGGAGGCGCCGCGCGCGCGCCAGAAGCGTCCGTTCACCGACTCCGCGGCCGCGTCCTCGAGCCGCTGGGCCCAGTGATCCACGGCGCCCGGCCCGGACACAAGCTCGGACAGGCCCGGAGGCAATTCGTCGGATGCTTGCAGATGGTTCCAGGCCGCGGCCGATTCGAAAGAACGCCGCAGGGCGTCGACGGCCGCGCCCGCGTCGCCCTCGCCGGTCAGCGCGCGATAGGCGTCGGCGGAGCGCGCCAAGTCCGCGAACGCGGCGCGCGTCCCGGCGACGGTCAGACGCGGGTCCGCGAGGCGGCGACGAGCGGAAGCGGCCGCGGCGCGCGCCGTCGCGGAGAGTCCGGCGTCGCGGCGCAAGGCGTCCTGCCCCGACTTCGCGGAGAGAGCGTACGCGTCGCCGCCTTGGAAGAACGCGACGATCCGCTTCCACAGCGATTCGAGCGCCGCGCGCAGCCAGAAACGGGCGGCCGACGTCAGCGCCGCCGGCACCGACGAGCCGAGCGCGCGGCGCGCGCGGTAGACGAGTCCCGCGCCGGTCGAGGCGCGCGGGTCGGCCGAGAACGCGCGGTACGCGTCGCCGAGAGCGGTCTCGGGCGCGAGCGCCGACGGCGCGATCGCGAACGTCGCGGCGAGCGCGGGCACCGGCGCGACGCGCGCGCCCGGGAGCACCGCGGTGAACGCGCCGTCTTTCTTCGCGAACCAGACGTGCGGCGCGGAACGTCCGGCGCCGGCGGCCGCGCTGTCGAGGAGCTCGTTCGCGCTGCTCTTCAGCTCGCGCGCGTTGGTGACGAGCGGACGTCCCTGCGATCCGAGCAAGGTCTCCCACTTGTCGAACGCGGAGAGCAGGCGGCCCGTCTCGGCCTTCGAGCCGGCGGCGGCCGCGGTGAACGCCGCCGTGGCGAGATCCCCCAATGAAACGTCCGCTTTCCGGGAAGCGAAAGAGCGCACGACTCGGGCGACGCCGGACGCCGCGGGAGCGGGGAGGGCGTCCTTGGCGGTCTGGATCGCGTCCTGGTACAGGCTCGGCGCGTCGGCGGGGGAAGCGGTATTGGCGATGCTGACTTTCTGCGCGATGGCGCCGCGCACGTCCTGGAAGCGGCCCTGGGCCCCGGGGCTCGCGCGCAGGGCCGCGGCCCCGGCCGACGCGTCGAACGCGCGGTCGAGGGCGCGGGACACGGAGAGCCCGCCGAACTCGCCGTCGGCCAGGCGCGCCTCCCCGAGCTTCTTCGCGGTGCCCTCGAGCGCGGCGCCGGCGGCCGGCGCGGCGGCGCCGGCGCGCGCGGCGGACGGCGCGGCCGCGGCACGAGGACCCGACAGCGCGGCGGGAGCGCGCGAGCCGGAGGGCAGGGCCGACGTTTGGCTCGATACGGGTCCGTTCGGCGCGAGCTCCGCGGACGCGGCGGAGACCCCGGCCGCCGGGATCGAGCGAGAAGTCGACGGCGCGCCGTTCGCCGAAAGCGCGGGCACGCCGCCGGCCTGGCCGCCCGCGGCGTTGGCGGGCATGTTCGCGGCCGCGCTCATCGACGGTGCCGGCGCGGAAGGGGAAACGGAGCCCAAGCCGGGCGAGGCGGCGAGCCCCGGAGCCATGCTCGGCGCCGCCATCGGAGAGGCGGAGGCGCCGCCGGTCACGGAGGCGCCAGCTCCGGTCCCGGAGATGCCTTCCGGAGCGACCGGAGCAGTCACGGTCTGAGCCGCGGCGGAGCCGGCAGCGAGCGCGAGCGCGAGGGCGAGAAGCGTCTTCGGGCGTTGCCTCATTATTTCCTTATTATACGCATTATATCGAGGAGGCCTCGCGGCCGCCTGGGCCGTAAGGCCCAGCGCGTTTCGGGCCTGTTGACGGGGTCGCGCCGTCGGCTAATCATAACCGGGATTCCCGCGTTCCGCCAGGGGGCGGCGGCCGTCCAGAAACCGTGACGCGCGGGGCACCCGGTGAGTGGTATAATCCCGCCATGAGCACGAATCTCGACGCCTCGCTGTGGGCCGCGCTGCTGCGCCGCCCCGACCACTCCCTGCGCCGCCGCCTCCTCGAGGTCTGGACCGCCGCGGGCATCGCCGCGCTGATCGCCTTCGCCTGGGCCGAGCCGCTGAGCGGGCGCCTTTTCGCGCGCCTGCTCGCGGGCGGCGCTCCGGCGGCGCTGATCGCCTACGTCCTCAAGCCGCTCGTGATGGTCCTGCGCGGCGTCCTCCTCGTCGAGTCCTTCGGCTACGCGTACCACCGCTTCTTCCAGCACGTGGGCTGGCTCACGCGCCGCTCCGGCACCGTGCGGCGCAACCAGATGTTCCACTGGCTGCACCACATGGTGATCTACCCGATCGGCCGCTTCTACAAGCGCGACACGGGCTACGTCGCGTCCGAGACCGGCCTCGCGCTGTCGTGGAGCGTGCCGGGCTTCATCCTCGCCGGACTGGCGATCTGGGAGCACGGCGCGACCCTGGCGACGTTCTCCTTCATCGCGGGCATCGCCGCGTACGCGAAGCTCGTCGTCGACCTGACCCACTCGCGCTTCCACCTCGCCAAGCACCCGTGGATGAACTCGGAGTACTTCCACTGGCTCGAGGACATCCACCACCTGCACCACTGGGACCAGGCCAACAACTTCACGATCGTGCACCCGCTGATGGACCGCCTGTTCGGCACGTATCTCGCCCCCGAGACGCACCGCGCCGAGCTCGCCGCCGTCGCCTCCGACGACGCGCTGACGGTGTCCGACGCGACCAACTGGCGCTACCTCCTCAAGGAGGCGTCGCCGTCGGAGCACGCCGCGTTCATCTCCCAGGCCAAGCGCCATCCGCGCTCCCTCCGCAAGATCGAGCTCCTCCTCGCCTGCCTCGAGCGGCGCCTGGCCCTGGCGCCGGCCGACGTCGACGCGCTGGACCTGCACATCCGCGCCGCGGGCCTGCACGCGCTGGTCAAGCCCGTCCCCGCCGCCGCGTGAGCGGTCCGACGCGCGCCGTCGTCACCGGGGCGACGTCGGGCCTCGGCCGCGAGCTCGCCGCCCAGCTCGCGCGGCGCGGCTGGCGCGTCGCGATCACCGGACGCCGCGCCGACGAGCTGCGCGAGACCTCGCGGCTCGTGCAGGAAGCCGGCGGCGAGCCGATGATCCTCGGCGGCTCGGTCACCGACGACGAGACGGTGAAGGGGCATTACCGCATGATCAAGGCCGCCTGGGGCGGCCTCGACTACGCGGTGCTCAACGCGGGCGTCGGCGACTCCATGCACGCCCTGGAGTTCCGGGCCGAGGCGTACCGCTGGACCTTCGACACGAACGTCTTGGGCGTCTGCCGCTGGCTCGAGGCGATCATCCCCGACATGGTCGCCCAGCGCTCCGGCGTGATCGCGGGCGTCGCGAGCCTGGCGGCGTTCCGCGGGCTGCCGGGCTCGGGACCCTACAGCGCGAGCAAGGCGGCCCTGGTCTCCTTGCTCGAGTCCACGCGGGTGGATCTGCGCGGGACCGGCGTCGACGTGGTCACGGTCTGCTCCGGCTTCGTGAAGAGCCCGATGACCGACCGGAACAAGCCGGGCACGATGCCCTTCATCATGGAGACGCCGGCCGGGGCGGCGGCGATGCTCCGCGGGATCGACGCGCGCCGCCGCATCGTTCATTTCCCGTGGCAGCTGTCCTACGCGACGAAGTACCTCCTCGGCAACATGCCCGGCTTCGTCTACGACCGCTTGGCGTCGCGGCTCGCGCCGATGCGCAGGAAGAAGGCCTCCGCCGAGGGCGCGGCGCGCCTGCAAGGCAAGCCCTGATGAGGGTCTTCGTCACGGGCGCGACCGGCTACGTGGGCGGAGCCGTGGCGGAGGCGTTCCGGCGGCGGGGGCATCGCGTGACGGGCTTGGCGCGCTCGGAGGCGAAGGGACGCGCGCTCGCCGCGCGCGAGATCGCGCCGGCCCTGGGAGACATGAAGGACCCCGCGTCGTACGCCGCCGCCGCGCGAGAGGCCGACGTCCTGGTCCACTGCGCCGCCGAGTACACCGCCGATTATCAAGCCCTCGACCGCCGGACGGTCGACGCCTTCCTCGCGCTGACCCAGGGATCGAGGACGCGCCTCGTCCTTTACACGTCGGGCGTCTGGCAGTACGGCCCGACCGGCGACGGGCCCGTCGACGAGACGTCCGCCGGAGAAGGCAAGCCGCTCGCTCCGTGGCGCGGCGAGCACGAGAAGCTGGTGCTCGCGTCCGGGGGGCTCGTGATCCGGCCGGGCTGCGTGTACGGCCGCTCCGGCGGATTGACGGGCGAGTGGTTCGCCGGGGCGGAAAAAGACGGCGCGGCCCCGATCGTCGGCGAAGGCGGGAACCGCTGGGCGACGGTGCACGCCGACGACTGCGGCGAGCTGTTCGCGCTCGCGGCGGAGAGCGGCTTGAAGGGGGAGCTCTTCAACGCGACCGACCGCTCGCGCTCGACGGTCCGGGAGATGGCTTCCGCGGCCTCGCGAGCGGCCGGGAAGAACGGCCGGCTGGCCGAGCTGGACGCGACGGAGGCGGAGAAGAGATACGGCGGCATGGCCCAGGGCCTCGCGCTGGACCAGCACGTCGATTCGTCCAAGGCCCTGCGCCGCCTGGGCTGGATCCCGCGCTTCGCGGGCTTTTCCGATGACGCGCCGCGCTACTACGCCGCTTGGATGGCTTCGCGTCACGCGTAACTGCTATATTTCGTTCAAATGAAAGAAGATCCCACCGCCGATTCGGCGGAAAACACCCCTCAACCCGAGCTGTCGCAGGCCGAGATCGACGCCATGACCGCCGGCAACCCCGACGACTCGATCCCGCCTCGCTTCCCGGTCGACTCCGTCCTGCTGATCGACGGCGACAACGACCCGCACGTCCCGCCGGACGTGCGCCCGACCCGCCACACGCTCGTCCGCGTCTTCCTGCGGCCCGGCGCCAAGATGCCGCGCACGCTCGAGAAGAAGCTGAGCCACCTGCCCCACTGCACGACGGTCGTCTCGCCGCGCGGCGGCGCCAACGCGGCCGACTTCGTGATGTCCCTGCACGCAGGCATGCTGCACGCGATCCTGCCCCAGCACATCCACTTCCTGATGGTCACCAACGACGCGACGCTGCAGGCGATGGCGGCCGAGCTGCAGAGGCTGGGGCGCGTGGCCACGATCTGGACCTCGCACCCCGACGCGCTGGGCATGTCCATCGAGGCCCGCTCGGAGTCCGAGGAGACGTTCGAGGAGCCGCGACCGCGCAGCCGCAGCCGCGGCGGACGCAGCCGCGGAGGTCGGGCGTCGTCGCGCCGCGGCGGCTCCAGCCGCGGACGCTCGTCGTCGCGTTCCTCGGCGCCGTCGCGCGCGGCGGAGGCGGCCCCGACGCCGCCGCCGGCGCCGGTTTCCGACGAGCCGCGCAAGCCGGGGGGCAAGACGCTCTCCGAGGTCGCCTGGACGTACGCGGCGCGCCTGCAGCGCATCAAGGACGTGCCGTCGCGGCTGAAGACGTTGCTCAACGACATCAAGAACCGCGCCGGCTCGCAAGGCTTCAACCCCGAGGAGGTCCTCGAGGAGCTCAAGCGCCATCACGGCGTGAAGGTCGACGCCCAGGGCCGCGTCACGGTCGCGAAGGTCAAGCCCGCCGCCGAGGGCGGCTCCGCCGACGGGGAGGCTCCGGAGGTCGCTCCGTCGTGAGTCGCCCGGCCGCCGCGGCGCTGATCGCGCTCCTGGCGGCCGCCGTCGCGCCCGCCTTGGGCGCGACGCGGGTCGCCGGCAAGGTTCTCACCGCGGAAGTCGCGCCCGACTCCGAGAACGGCGCGGGGGACCTCGTCATCGTCGACAAGGGGGGCCGCACCGCGCGCTACGAGGTCGCCGACACGACGCGAGTGACCCGCGACGGAAAGCCCGCCACCTTCGACAGCGCCCTGGTCGGCGACATGGTCGTGCGGGCCAAGTACGATCCCAAGACGAAGGTGCTGACCGTGCTCGACCTGAAGTCCTCGGGCGAGGCCAAGCCCGCGAAGTCGCCGGCCAAGCCCGAGGCGGCGTACGTGACCGGCGAGGTGGCGTTCGCCGACGCGATCAAGGGGACGCTCTCCGTGCGGCAAGGGCCCGGCCGCACGCGCGATTTCATCGTCACCGAGGCGACGAAGGTCCTGCGCGTGAAGGCAGAGGGCCAGACGCAGGAGATCGGCTTCGAGAACGTCTCCGTCGGCGATCCCGTCGAGGTGCGCTCCACCGACGGGAAGAACGCCGACTCGATCCGCGTCCGCCCGGCCGCGAAGTAGCGCCATGGCCGCGGCCGCGCACCTGCGCCGCCTGCGCGAGCACCTCTCCGGACCGGTGACGCTGGGCGAGCTCTCGAAGAGGCTCGGCCGCGAGGGCATCGGCCTGCTGGCGTTCCTCTGCGCGCTCCCGTTCCTCCAGCCGATCCCGCTCGCCGGCCTGGGCACGCCCATCGGCCTCTTCCTGTTCGCGATCGGCGTCCAGCTGGCGCGCGGCCACGAGACGCCTTACCTTCCGCGCTTCGCCGCCGAGCGCCGCCTCGAGGCGCCGACGGTGAGCCGGATGCTCTCGGCGGCGGAGAAGCTTCTCGGCTTCACCGAGCGCTTCACGCGGCCCCGCTGGGCCGCGATCGCGAACTCCCCGCGGCTGATCGGAACGGCCATCGTCGTCCTGGGCTGCATCATGATCATCCCGGTGTTCGTCCCGTTCGGCAACCCGCTCACCGCGGCGCCGCTGGCGCTGCTCGGCCTGGCGCTGCTCGAGGGGGACGGACTGCTCTGCGTCCTCGGGCTCGCCGGCACGCTCGCCGCCGTCGCCTACCACGCGGCGTTCGCCCAGCTCGCCTGGCATTACCTGCGGCACGCCGCCGCCCGGACTGCCTAGGCCGTCGCGGTCGGACCCTCGGCCTCGCGGTGCTCCGCGCCGTGCCGGATGTCCTTGCCCAGGACCATGAACACCACGTCCTCGGCCACGTTGGTCGCGTGATCGGCGATGCGCTCCAGGTTCCGGGCGATCAGGATCACGTCCATGCCGCGCTGGATGGACGAGGCGTCGCGCTGCATCAGGTGGACTAGCTCGTTGAAGGTCTGGCTCTTGAGGCGGTCCTCCTCGTCGTCGCGGCGGATCACGTCGCGGGCGAGGTCCACGTCGCCGCGGGAGAACGCGTCGAGCGAGTCCTTGAGCATGCCGACGGCGACCTCGACCATGCGCGGGATGTCGCCGAGCTTGATCTTGGGCTCTTTGCAGAGGTAGCCGCCCGTCTCGGCGATGTTGACCGCCTGGTCGCCCACGCGCTCGAGGTCCGAGTTGATCTTGATGGCGGCGGCGATGAAGCGCAGGTCGCCGGCCGTGGGCTGGTGCAGGGCGATCAGCTTCAGGCACACGTCGTCGATCTCGATGTGGGCCTGGTTGACCTGCTTCTCCCACTCCTCGACGGCCTCCTGGTGCGCCTCGTCGCGCTCGACGACGACCTTGACCGCGTAATGGATCATCTCCTCGCAGAGGCTGCCCATGCGCAGCAGGCGCGCGCGCAGGTCGTCGAGGTCCGTGTCGAAGTGCCGTTTCATGGTCAGCCGAACCTCCCGGTGATGTAGTCCTCGGTGCGCTTGTCGGAGGGCTTGGTGAAGAGCTGCTGAGTCCGGTCGAACTCGACCAGCTCGCCCATCAGCATGAAGGCAGTATACTCGGAAACGCGGGCCGCCTGCTGCATGTTGTGCGTCACGATCACGACCGTGAGCTGGTCCTTGATCTCGAGGAGGAGCTCCTCGATGCGGCCCGTCGCGATCGGGTCCAGCGCCGAGCACGGCTCGTCCATGAGCAGGATGCGCGGCTCGACCGCGAGCGCGCGCGCGATGCAGAGCCGCTGCTGCTGCCCGCCCGAGAGCCCGACGCCCGGGGAGGAGAGCTTGTCCTTGACCTCGTCCCACAGCGCCGCGCGCCGCAGCGAGGTCTCGACGCGCTCGGCGATCTTGGCGCGGTCGCGCTCCCCGTTGAGCGTGAGCCCGGAGGCGACGTTCTCGAAGATGCTCATCGTCGGGAACGGGTTCGGGCGCTGGAAGACCATGCCGACCTCGCGGCGCAGCAGGACCGGGTCCCAGTCCAGCACGTTGCGCCCGCCGAGCGAGATCTCGCCCTCGCAGTAGGCGCCGGGCAGGGACTCGTGCAGGCGATTGAGGCAGCGGATCATGGTGGACTTGCCGCAGCCCGACGGCCCGATGATCGCGGTGACCGCCTTCTCGCGGACCTCCATGCTCACGCCCTTCAGCACGCGCGCGCCTCCGGCGTAGCCGGCCTTCAGATCGCGGACGGACAGCACGACGGCGCTCGCCCTCGCCTCGACGCGCGGCGGCGCCGACGGGAGCAGAGGAGCGGCTGGGGCCGCGGGGACGGACGGGACCGGGGGGATCGGGTTGGTGTCCATGATCGGGTTCATGAGTTCAATGCGCGGGCGCGCTCGGCCTGAGCCAGAGCCTCGCGGTCAGGTTGATCGCGAGCACGAACATCATCAAAATGAGGGCCGCGGCCCAGGCTTGCCGGTGCCAGTCCTCGTACGGCGAGATCGCGTCGTTGTACAGCGTCAGGGGCAGGGTCGCGATCGGGTTCAGCCAGCCCTGGTTCCAGAAGCGGTTGCCGAAGGCCGTGAAGACAAGAGGGGCCGTCTCGCCGGCGACGCGGGAGAGCGCGAGGAGGGCGCCGGTCATGATGCCGCGGCCCGCGGTCGGCAGGATCACGAAAAGGACGACCTTCCAGCGCGGGATGCCCAGCGCGAGCGCCGCCTCGCGGATCGTGCCGGGGACCAGGCGCAGGAACTCCTCGGTGTTGCGCAGGACGATCGGGATCATGATCAGCGCCAAGGCGACCGAGCCCGAGAGCGCGCTGAAGCGCTTGAGCGGCATCACGACGAGCGCATAGGCGAAGAGCCCGATCACGATGGAGGGCACGCCGTTCATCACGTCGGCCGCGTAGCGGACCAGGAACGCGAACCGGCTGCCTTTGCCGTACTCGGTCAGGTAGACGCCGGCGAGCACGCCCACCGGGATGCCCATGAGGCCCGCGAGCCCGACGACCTTCGCCGAGCCGACGATCGAGTTGGCGATGCCGCCGCCGCTCTCGCCGACGGGCTTCGGGAGGTTCGTGAGGAAGGAGAGGCTCAGGGACGACGCGCCCTTCCACGCGATGTAGCCCAGGATCGCGAACAGCACCCCGGCCGACAGCGCCGCGCAGACGGCCGTGAGGCCGAGCATCAGCGCGTTGACGCGCTTGCGGCGGGCGTAGGCGGCGTCGTTCACTTGCGGCCCTCCGTCTTATAGATGAGCAGTCGCGCCGCCCCGTTGACGACGATCGTCACGCCGAACAGCACGAGGCCGATCGCGATCAACGCGGACAGGTGCTTGTCGCCCGCCGCCTCGGCCAGCTCGTTGGCGATGACCGAGGCCATGCTGTACGCCGGATTGAACAGGGAAGCCGAGATCTGCGGCGTGTTGCCGATGACCATGGTGACCGCCATCGTCTCGCCGAGCGCGCGGCCCAGCGCGAGGAACGCCGCGCCGACGATGCCGGAGCGCGCGTACGGCAGGCTCACGGACCGCACCATCTCCCAGCGCGTGGCGCCCAGGGCGTACATGCCCTCCTTGAGAGGCCGCGGGACCGTGAGCAGGACCTCGCGCGCGATCGACGTGATGTAGGGGAGGATCATGAGCGCCAGGATCAGTCCCGCGGAGAGCAGGCCGATGCCGTACGGCGCGCCGCGGAAGAGCGGAAGGAAGCCGAGCCATTTGGAAAGGAACGGCTCGCACGCGCGGACGGCGGGCACCAGCACGAAGATGCCCATGAGGCCGAGGATCACGCTCGGCACGGCCGCGAGGAGCTCGACGGCGAAGCTGACGGCGTCGGAGACGCGCCGCGGCGCCAGCTCCGCGAGGAACACCGCCGAGCCGACGCCGAGCGGCACGGCGATCAGCAGGGCGATCAGCGACGAGACGACCGTGCCGTACAGGAACGGGAGCGCGCCGAAGTCGTTGGAGACCGGGTCCCAGACGGTCCTCGTGAGGAAGGAGAAGCCGAACGCCTTCCACGTCTGCAGCGAGCCGCGCGTGAGCTGCCACGCCAGCGCGAAGGCCGCGAGCAGGATCACGCCCGCGAAGCCGGTCACCGTCAGCCGGAAAAGGCGGTCGCCGGCCCTCTCGCGAGGGCCGGCGACCGGAATACCGCCGCGCTCGACCGGGGACGTCCGGGCCGGCGCGGCGGCGGCGCTCATCTTATTGAATCGTCTCGACGGTCTTGGCGACCTTCGCCTTGACCACGGCCGGCAGCGGCGCGTAGCCGAGCGCCGGGGCCATACGCTGGCCGTCCTTCAGCATCCAGCGCAGGAAGGCCTTGATCTGCTCGCCCTTCGCGTCGGGGTTCTTGGGGTAGACCAGGAGCCACGTGAAGGTCGAGATCGGGTACGCCTTCGGGCCGGACGCGTCCGTGATGGAGACGCGGTAGTCCTTCGGCATCTTCACGCCGGCCGCGGCCGCGGTGACGCCCTCGACGCTGGCCTTGAGGAACTTGCCGGCCTTGTTCTTCACGGCCGCGTACGGGACGCCGTTCTGCATCGCGTAGATGAGCTCGACGTAGCCGATGGAGTTCGGGTTCTGCTTGACGAGGCCCATGACGCCCTCGTTGCCCTTGCCGCCCAGGCCGACCGGCCAATTGACCGACGTGCCCTTGCCGACCTTCGTCGCCCACTCCTTGCTGACCTTGGAGAGGTAGTCGGTGAAGCAGTAAGTGGTGCCCGAGCCGTCGGAGCGGTGCACGACGGTGATCGCCGCGTCCGGGAGCTTCGCGCCCGGGTTCAGCTTGACGAGCGCCGGGTCGTTCCACTTCGCGATCGTGCCGAGGAAGATGCCGGCCAGCGTCGGGCCGTCGAGCTTGAGCTCGCTCACGCCCTCGACGTTGAAGGCGGGGACGTCCGCGCCGAGCACGGTGGGCAGGTGCAGGACCGCGCCGCCGGCCTTCTGGATCTGCTCGTCGGTCATCGGCCCGTCGGAGGCGCCGAAGTCCACCGTCTTCTCGGTGAGCTGGCGGATGCCGCCGCCCGAGCCGATGGACTGGTAGTTGATCTGCAGGTCGGGCTTGACCTTATGGTATTCGTCGAACCACTTCGAGTACACGGGAAACGGGAACGTCGCGCCGGCGCCGGTCAGCGTGGCGACCTGGGCGAAGGCGGGAGCCGCGAGCGTCGCGGCGGCGAGGACGGCGAGCAGGTTTCGCTTCATGTTTTCTCCTGGAAAGACTTTAATCTCGGCGTTTGACGAACGCGTGACGGCGATCCCAACTGTGCGTGACGGCGGCGACGAGCGGCGCATTGCGGGAAGATGTTAGGGAAGTCTCGGGCGCGCGACCATGCGGCGCGGGTCAACTCGGCGTCACGAACGCGTGACGCGGCGGGCTACGACGCGCGGAGCGTGAAGCGGAAGGAGGCGCCGCCGGGCTGGCGGCTCTCGACGGAGACCTCGCCGCCGTGCGCCTCGACGAGGTGCTTCACGATGGAGAGGCCCAGGCCGGTGCCGCCGGCCTCGCGCGCCCGCGCCTTGTCGACGCGGTAGAAGCGCTCGAAGACCCGCGGGAGGTCGGCCTCGGGGATGCCGACGCCGGTGTCGCGGACGGTCACGCGCACTCCGTCCATCCACCGCTCGGCCGACAAGTCGACTCTTCCGCCGCGCTCGGTGTACTTGATGGCGTTGTCGAGGAGGTTCGCCAGGATCTGCCCCAGTTGATCGGGGTCCGCCAAGACGCGCGGCAGGGCGTCCGCCGTCGCGATCGCGACGCGCACGCCCCGCTCCTCCGCGACGGGAGCGAACGCGCGCGCGGCGGCGGAGAGCGCGGCGGCCAAGTCCGTCGGCGCCAGGCGCGGCGCGCGGTGGCCCGACTCGATGGCCGAAAGGTCCAGCAGGTCGTCGACGAGCTTGGTCAGGCGCCCCGCGTGCTCCTCGATGGTCTTGAGGAAGTCGAGGCGGTGCTCCTTGTCGTCGATCGCGCCCGCGCTCAGCGTCTCGGCGAACCCGCGGATGGAGGACAGCGGCGTGCGCAGCTCGTGGCTCACATTGGCCACGAAATCGCGCCGCATCTGCTCGAGGCGGCGGATCCGGGTGATGTCGTGAAGCACGAGCAGGGCGCCGCCGACGCGCCCTTCGCGGAGTAAAGGCGCGGCGTGCGCGTCGAAGACGAGCTCCTCCGGCGCGAAGAGGCGGATCTCGAGGGCCGCGGGGCGGCCGTCGCTCAGGACGGCGCCGAGCAGCCGCGCGATGCCGTTGTGCCGGAGGGTCTCGACGTAGCGCCGGCCGCGCGCGGTCTCCGCGCCCACGCCGAGCAGCCGCGACAGCGCGGGGTTGACGACCAGGACCGCGCCCGTCTCGTCCACGGCGACGACGGCCTCCTCCATCTGGTCGAGAACCGCGGCGAGCTGGGCTCTGTCGCGCGAGAGCTCTCCGAAGGTCTCCTGCACGCGCCCCGCCAAATCGTTGAGAGTCCGACCCAGCACGCCGAGCTCGTCGTCGCCGAGGCCGCGCACGCGCACGCCGTAGTCGCCGGCCGCCAGGCGCCGGGCGGCGTCGGCCATCTCGTCGACCGGCCGGGCCACGCCGCGGGCCAGCGCGGCGGCGGCCGACAGCGCGATGAGCAGGGCCGCGAGCGTCGTCCATAGGACGAGGGAGCGCACGCGGCCCACCTGCGCCTCCACGTCCTTGAGAGAGACCGACAGGCGCGCGGCGCCGAGGAGTCGCCCTTCGCGCTTGATGGGCGCCGCGGCGTAGAGCATGTCGCGTCCGACCGTCACGCTGTGCCGCTCCGCGACGGTCTGGGACCCCGAGAACGCGGCCGCGACCTCGGGCCGCGTCGCGTGGTTCTCGGCGCGCGCCAGGGCGCCGTCGTCGAGCTCGGAATCGCCGGCCAGGCGGCCGTCCGTCGCGATCAGAGTCGCGCGGCAGCCGCACGCGGCGGCCAAGGCCCGCGCCTCCGGCTGCGAGCCTCCTGCCCGCAAGGGGAAGCCGCCCGACTCGGCGGCCGCGCGCAGGCCGGCGAGTCGGGCCTGGACCTCGAGCCCGCGGGACAGGTCGTC
>DATNGC010000158.1:0-17159 GCA_035606075.1 Elusimicrobiota bacterium | reverse complement strand
TGCTGCTGCCGCCCGATCAGGACACCTGGGCGCCGCAGGACTTCGAGCTGCTGCAGAAGATCCGCGCCGCGGAGAAGGACGCCGTCGCCTACCTGCGCCATGTCCACGGCGGCTCTCGGCCGTGGACGGCCAGGTCCCGCTCGGGCGGCCCCGCGCGGCTGACGAAGGCCGGCTACGAGCGCTACGAGTTCCTGCTCAGCCAGGACGCGCTCGCCTATTTCGAGTCCAAGGGCGCCGACGCCAAGTGGGCCCTGAAGCTCAAGGACTGGGACGACAAGCCCATGTTCGACGGCGCGGGCCTGCTGACCGACGAGGGCGTCCGCGTGTACCGGCGGGCCAAGTACAACCTCGAGGTCTTCTGGAAGTCGCCCACCGGCGACGTCTACGGCACCCGCCGCCCCCCTCAGAATAAGCCTTGAGCCCCCGTCGGTAATTTGCTATCTTTAGACGTTATGCCACAGAAGACCTATATTCATCCGCCCCGCACGGCCGCTGGCCAGCGCGGCTTTCACCACATCGATGCGAAGGGGCTGGTCCTCGGCCGCATCGCGACCAAGGCCGCCACTCTGCTTCGCGGCAAGCACAAGCCGACCTATACCGATTTCGTGGACTGCGGCGACGTCGTCGTCGTGACGAACATCAAGCAGGTCAAGCTCACGGGCGACAAGCTGAACCAGAAGTTCTACTTCTCGCACTCCGGCTACGCCGGCGGCGCCAAGACCATGCCGCTCAAGCGCCAGATGGAGCGGGACCCGCGCCGGGTCCTCATGCTCGCCGTGCGCCGCATGCTGCCGAAGAACCGCCTGGCGCGCAAGCAGCTCGCGCGGCTGAGGATCTACGTCAACGAGAAGCATCCCTATTCCAACCTCGAAGCGAAGGCCAAGTAATCATGGGTAAGAACGAAGAGCTCCGCGCCACCGGTCGCCGCAAGAACTCCATCGCGCAGGTCCGCCTGCTGGCGAAGGGCGACGGCAAGATCACCGTCAACAAGAAGCCCGTCGACGAGTACTTCAAGGGCCTGCCGCACCAGGTCCGCGACGTCCGCTCGCCTCTCGAGGTCGTCGAGGCCGCCAAGAGCCACGACTACGTCGTCAAGGTCGTCGGCGGCGGCATCTCCGGCCAGGCCGGGGCGGCCCGCCACGCGATCTCCCGCGTGCTGGTCAAGGCCGACGACAAGAACAAGAAGGCCCTCAAGGCCGCCGGCTTCCTGACGCGCGACCCCCGCATGGTCGAGCGCAAGAAGAGCGGTCAGCCCAAGGCCCGCAAGCGCTTCCAGTACTCGAAGCGCTAAGCTTCCGAGGCTGTTGTTTATGAAGGAATCTCCGTCGGCGACGAAGTCGGCGACGGAGACGATCAAGATTCGCGGACTGGCCCGTCTCACCGCGGCGATCTTCGCCGGGTGGGGCGGGCTGGTTGCTTTCAAGGGCGTTTGGGACCTCTGCGGAGGCGAGCCCGAGGCCAACCTGTATGCCCCCCAAAAATGGGCGTTCGTGACCGAGGCCCAGTGGCTGCGCTACGCCGGCTTCGAGCTGGCCTATGGCCTGGCCTGCCTCGGCTTGGCCTGGTACTGCCTGCGCTGGGCGCGCCGCCTGCCGGAGACCGTCTCGCGGCCCCGGCGCGAGCCCGAGTTCACCCTCTTCGATTAGCGGCTGGATGCTGAAGATCGGCTGCGCCGGCTTCCCCATCGGCCAAGACCGCTATTGGCGGTCGTTCTCCTTCGTCGAGGCGCGCACGGGGGAGGTCATGCCGCGGCCCGCCACCCTCGCCCAATGGCGGGCGACCGCCCCGATCGAGGCCGAGTTCTCCGTGCAGGCCTCGCGGGCCATCACCCACGGCCGCGAGGACCGCGGCTTCCCGCCGGCGGCGAAGAAGCTCTCTCCGGCGGCCCAGCGCCAGTGCGGCGGCTTCCGCGAGAGCCTGGAGGTCCATGAGGCCTGGATGTCCACGAAGGCCGCTGCCGAGGCCTTGGGCGCCAAGGTGGTGGTCTTCGAGACCCCGGCTTCCTTCCAGCCGGGCCCCGACCGCCTGCGCGACATGTACCGGTTCTTCAAGGCGATGCCCCGGGGCCGCTTCGCCTGCGTGTGGCACCCTCGCGGAGTCGCCTGGGGATCGGCGCTCGTCGACCGCGTGTGCGGGGAGCTGGGCCTGATCCGCGCCGTCGACCCGCTGAAGGAGGCCGTGCCCGAGCGCGGCGCGTTCCGCTACCTGCGCCCGCAGGGGCCGCGGGTGGGGGCGCTGTCTGTGGACAATTTGTCTACGATCAAGGACGCCGCGCGCGGCAAGCCTGCCTACCTCGTGCTCTCGCACCGCGACGCCTTCCGCGACGCCGAGCGGCTGCTCGGAGCGGCGCCGGCGGCCCGAGGCCCGTTCCGCCGCTGACGCGCCGCCTCGTTTTTTCGTAAACTGAATCATGGCCCGAAAATCGTCGGAGGCGCCCTCGCGCGGACAGGCGCAATTGCTGGCCGACGCCGCCGACGCCGCGGCGCGCTGGTTCCGCCGGCCCGAGCCCGCCGCGCTGTCGGCCGCGCGGACGGCGCGCCTGCGCTCGCGCGGCGCGCGCGAGCGCGCGGTCGCGGGCCTGCGCGGACGCGCCGGAGCCGCCGCGGCCGGCGCGGCGGACTACTCGTTCGCCCTGCGCGAGGCCGTCGAGCACGCCGTCGGAGCGGTGTCCGACGCCACGCAGTGGGGGCTCGGCGCCGATCCCGAGTTCGCCGCGATGGCCGACGGCCTGCGCTCCGGCGCGAAGTCCCTGGCCCGCGCCCTCGCCGTCGCCGGCTCGGCGCGCGCGAACGCCCTCGACGACGCCAAGCGCTGGGCCGCTGACGTCGAGCGCCGCCGCCGCGCAGCGCTGGACGCGGCCCGCGAGTCGCCGTTCTTCGTCGTGGCGGTCAAGCGCAGCGAGGTCGCCTCGCGGCTGTCCTCGGCCGCCGAGGGCCTGCAGCAGGCCTGCGACGCGCTGGCGGGGAGCCTCGCCGAGTGAGACGGCTCGGCCTGCCGGCCCTCGCGCTGGCCCTCGCCTGTCCGTTCGTCCGGGCGCAGGACCAAGGCGCCGCCGCCGTGCCCGCGCCGATCGTCGTGCGGGTCTACCACACCAACGACGTGCACGGCTGGATCATGCCGCAGACCGACAAGCGCAACGGCCGTCCGATCGGCGGCGCGGCGGCGATGAAGTCGCTGCTGAACAGGGACTCCAATCCCCGCCTCGTCCTCGACGCGGGCGACTGGTGGCAGGGCACGCCCGAGGGCTCGACGACGCACGGCGAGGCCGTCGCCGAGGCGTTCAACGCGATGGGCTACGACGCCGTCGAGATGGGCAACCACGAGTTCGACGCGGGCTGGTCCTCGGCGGCCGCGCTCAACGCGAAGATGGCGATGCCGGTCCTCGCCGCCAATATCTACGATTCGTCCGGCAAGCACGTCTCCTGGACGAGACAGAGGATCGTCAAGGAGGTCTCCGGGGTCAAGTTCGGGATCTTCGGCCTGATCACGTCGCACATGGACCGGCTCGAGGTCCCCGGCAAGATCGCGGGCCTGACCTTCCGCCGCGAGACCGACGAGGCCCGCGACCAGGTCGCGGCGCTGAGGAAGGAGGGCGCCGACGTGATCATCGCGGTCACGCACGTCGGCTTCGAGGCGCCGGACAAGCCGCCCTTCGAGGGCGACCAGACGCTCGCGCGCGAGGTGGAAGGCATCGACCTGATCGTCGGCGGCCACACCCACACGACCTTGTCCCGCGCGTGGCGCGATCCGGCCCACGGGACCTTGATCGTCCAGGCCGGGTCCTACTTCTTCAAGGTCGGCCGGGCGACCCTCAAGATCGATCCCGCGACGAGGCGCGTGACGGCGTCCTCCGACGAGCTTCTCGACCTGTGGGTCGACCGCCTCGGACAGGACCCCGCGATGAAGGCGATCGTCGACCGGCGCGAGAAGGACCTCGGCGAGGCGTTCAGGCTCGTCGTCGCGACCGCGACGCGGGACCTCGACCGCGCCGGCGCCGGCGAGTCCGGCCTGGGCTCTTGGATGGCGGATTGCTTCAAGGCGACGGAGGACGCGGACGCGTTCATCATGAACGGCGGCGGCATCCGCGCGGACATCCCGGCGGGGCCCGTCACCCTGCGCCGCTTGTTCGAGGCCATGCCTTTCGACGACACCGTGGTCACCCTGCGCATGAGCGGGGCCAAGCTGCGCGCCGCCCTCGACCACGTCGTCGGCTCGCCGAAGATCGCGCAGATCGGCGGCATGACGGCCGAGATATCCCCGCTCAAGCCGCGCGGCTCGCGCCTCGGCAGGGTCACGGTCGGCGGGGCGCCGCTCGACGACGCTAAGACGTACTCGGTCGCGACGCTCGATTTCCTGGCGGGCAGCTACGAGGAGTTTTCGTCGGCCTCGCCGCGGGACACCGGACTGCTCGCGCGCGACGCCCTGCGCGCGTGCGCCGAGAAGCAGAAGACGATCGCCCCGCCTCCGGCCGGGCGCTTGATCTCCTTGGGGGAATGACATGGTTCTGAAGGATGCGCGCGAGAAAGTCGAGAAGGCCTGGACCACGACGAAGAAGATCCTCGCGCTGATGAGCGTCTGGGGGCTGATCTTCAGCCTCGTGACGATCGCGCGCCTGGGCGTCGCCTTCGCCTACGACGACGCGCTCGTGAACTCCTCGGCCGCCTACGAGAAGGCGCAGGGAGCGGCCTCCGCGCAGGCGCACGGCCCCGATTACTGGAAGACGATCAACACCTCCTACGATCTCGAGAGCCCCAAGCTCCTGCCCTACGCCGCGGCGGGCGTCGCCCGACTGTTCGGCTTCCACATCCTGATCCTCGCGGAGCGGCAGGCGACCGGCGGCGAGGCGCTGAAGAAGGAGTGGCGCCACCTGGCGCCGCGCGGGTTCACGTTCGTCTCCGACCCCGAGGAGCTCCACCTCCACCTGCAGGACGGCCGCTACGTCCTGTTCGTCGGCTCGACCGACCGGGAGCTGCTGCAGGCGCGCAAGGCCGGCGTCTACGCGGTGCGCGTCAAGCGCCCCCGCAAGTCCGTGCTGGGAGGGGAATACAACCCCGGCCAGCTGGGCGAGGTCGTCGTCCCCTTCTCGGACTTTTAGGCCCGCCGGGACGTTGCGGGAAGACTTCGGAAATATCCATTCCGAGCGACATTCCATCATTGACTTGGGCGCGTCTTCGGAGTAGAATACGGCCTGGAACGTCCCTGGAAAGACGGTGTGGACAATATGTCCACAAAGGACCCGAAAGAACCCATGAGCTCCCCTCTGCGCCGCCCCCTGTTGGCCGGAAATTGGAAGATGAACCTGACGCTCGCCCAGTCCGTCGAGCTGGCCCGGGCGGTCAAGGACGGCGCCGCCGGCGCCTCCGGCGAGGTCGCCGTTTTCGTGCCCTTCACCGCCATCACCGTGGTCGCCGAGGTCCTGCGCGGCAGCCCGGTGCGGCTGGGCGCCCAGGACGTCTACTGGGAGGCGTCGGGCGCGTTCACGGGCGAGATCTCGGCCAACATGCTGCTCGACGCCGGCTGCGCGATGACTTTGATCGGCCACTCGGAGCGGCGCAAGCTCTTCGGGGACACCGACGAGAACGTCAACAAGAAGCTGGGCGCGGCGCTCAAGGCGGGCCTGACGCCCGTCGTCTGCATCGGCGAGACGCTCGACGAGCGCGAGACGCAGAAGACGTGGCGCGTGCTGGAGACGCAGATCGCAAACGGGCTCAAGGGCTTCGCGCCCGCCGACCTCTCCAAGGTCGTCATCGCCTACGAGCCGGTCTGGGCGATCGGCACGGGCAAGACGGCCACGCCGGCCCAGGCGCAGGAGGCGCACCTGTTCACGCGCCAGCAGCTCGAGCGGCTGCACGGCAAGAATTTCGCGTCCGGCATCCGGATCCTCTACGGCGGCTCGGTCACGGCCGAAAACGTGGACTCGCTGATGGCGCAGCCCGACGTGGACGGCGCGCTGGTCGGCGGCGCGAGCCTCAAGAAGGACGCATTCCTGCGCATCATGGGGTTCAAGCCCGCGTGATCTCCCCGACGCAGATCGCCGGGCTGGCCTCCGAGATCGAGAAGCGCCTCCAGCGCTCCAAGCTCGACATCCCCGTCGGCGTGTCCAATAAACATTGTCACTTGACCGAGGCTCACTTCAAGATTTTGTTCGGCGCCGCGGCTTCCCCCAAGAAAGTCAAAGACATCAAACAGCCCGGCTTCTACGCCGCCGAGGAACTCATCGACGTGCAGGGGCCCAAGGGAGTGGTGAAGAAGGTCCGCCTGGTGGCTCCGTATCGCGCCAATACCCAGATCGAGCTCGCGGTGACCGACGCTATATCCATCGGATTGAAGCCCCCCGTGCGGGAATCCGGCGACGTGAAGGGGTCCGCCGGCGCGATCCTGATCGGCCCGGCCGGCAAAGTCGAGATCAAAGAGGGCGTCATCATCGCCCAGCGCCACGTCCATTTCTCGCCCGACGAGGCGAAGAAGTGGGGGATGACCAGCGGCGAGCTCGTGCGCGTGCGCTGCGGCACCGGCGGCGGACGCTCCACCGTTTTCGAAGACTGCATCGTCCGCGTTTCGGACAAGTACAGCCTGGAGTTCCACGTCGACACCGACGAGGCCAACTCCGCCGGCATCAAAACCGGCGATTTCGTGCACATAGCTTAAAGAAGGGTCAGGCTTTGACTTTTTGACTTATTCACCGAATAAGTCAAAAAGTCAAAGCCTGACCCCAAGGAGAGAACATGAACGCACTCGGAATGATCGAGACGCGCGGCCTCGTCGCCTGCGTGGAAGCCGCCGACGCCGCCGTGAAGGCCGCCGACGTCCGCATCGTCGGTTATGAAAAGGTGGGGACGGGACTCGTGACCGTGCTGTTCCGCGGCGAGGTCGCCGCGTGCAAGGCCGCCTGCGACTCCGGCGCCGCCGCCGCGCAGAAGGTCGGCGAGCTGATCGCCGTGCATGTGATCCCGCAGCCGCACCCGGACCTCGAGGGGAAGATGCCGATCTCGCTCCCCGAGAACCTGGCGCGCAAGAAGTAAGGCCCCGAGCGAGATCCATATGATCTTCGCCCGCGTCACGGGCACCGTCGTCTGCACCCTCAAGGACGAGAAGCTGGTCGGGTCCAAGCTGCTGCTGGTTCAGCCCGTGGACTTGGCCGGCGCCTCGAAGGGCAACCCTCTCGTCGCCGTCGACTCCGTCGGCGCCGGCGAGGGGGAGCTCGTCTTGATCGTGCAGGGGTCGAGCGCCCGTCAGACCACCCGCACCGAAGGCCGACCGGTGGACGCCGTGATCTTCGCGATCGTGGACACCGTCGAGCAGTCCGGCAAGACCGCCTTCAAGAAGTCCAGCGACGCAGCCGCGAACAGGTAAAAGCCCATGCAGAGCGAGGAGATCGCCCGCGTCATCGCCGAGGTTCTCAAGCGCCTCGAGAAGGAGGAACTCGGCTCGGTCGTGACCGCGAGCCCCTCCGCTCCTGTTTCGTCCGCGGGGGCCGGCGACGGCGTGCTCTTTCCGACCGTCGACGAAGCAGTGCAGGCGGCCAAGCGCGCGCAGGCGGTCTTCCAGGACCAGGGCCTCGAGCTGCGGCGCGAGGTGATCCGCGCGATGCGCAAGGCGGCCATCGCCAACGCCGAGCGCCTCGCCAAGATGGCGCGCGAGGAGACCGGCATGGGCCGCTGGGAGGACAAGGTCCAGAAGAACCTGGTCTGCGCGACGCGCACGCCGGGCGTCGAGGACCTGACCTCCAAGTGCTTCACCGGCGACAAGGGCCTCACCTTGGTCGAGTACGCGCCGTACGGCGTCGTGGCGGCGATCACGCCGTCGACGAACCCGGCCGCGACGATCATCAACAACGGCCTCTCCATCCTCTCGGCCGGAAACTCCGTCGTTTTCGCGCCGCACCCGGCGTCGTTCAAGGTCTGTCTGGAGACGATGCGCCTGCTCGCGGCGGCCGCGGTCGCCGCGGGCGCGCCGCGCGGCCTGATCACGACGTTCGAGAAGCCCTCGCAGGACAACACCAAGAACCTGCTCGCTCACCCCGACGCGCGCGTGAACATGGTCACGGGCGGCCCCGCCATCGTCAAGGTTGCGATGACGGTGGGCAAGACTTGTAAAACGATTGCTGCCGGGCCTGGAAATCCCCCTGTCGTCGTGGACGAAACGGCGATTTTTCCGAAGTGCGCTCAAGACGTCATTTTCGGCGCGTCGTTCGACAACAACGTTCTCTGTACCGCCGAGAAAGAAGTCATCGTGACGGCCGCCGCGCGCGACCGCTTCCTCGCCGCGATGCGCGCCGACTCGCGCGCCTTCGAGCTCTCGCGCGAGCAGATGGATCAGCTCATGAAGGTGGTCATCAAGGTCGGCGGCAAGGGCTGCAAGGATCCCGTCCTCAACCGCGACTACGTGGGCAAGGACGCGGCGTTCATCGCCAAGGGGATCGGCCTGACCGTCCCGGACGGCGTGCGCCTGCTGTGGGGAGAGGTGCCCAACGACCACACGCTCGTCTGGACCGAGCAGCTGATGCCGGTCCTGCCGGTCACGGTCGCGCCCGACGTGGACGCGGCGATCGCTCTCGCCGTCGAGGCCGAGGGCGGGCATCGCCACACGGCGGCCATGCACTCCACGAACGTCGGCAACCTGACCAAGATGGCGCGGCGCATGCAGTGCTCCATCTACGTCAAGAACGCGCCCACTCTCTACGGCCTCGGCCTGGGAGAGGGCTACGCCACGATGTCGATCGGCACGCCGACCGGCGACGGGCTGACCAAGACCAGCCACTTCGCGCGGCCGCTGCACTGCTCGCTCGTGGGCTACTTCAGGATCGCGTGATGAAATACGCTCGACTCGGCGACACCGGTCTCGTCGTCTCCCGTCTCTCGTTCGGCTCGATGACGTTCGGCTCGGGCCAAGGCCCGATGGGCAACGTCTGGAAGACGGGTCAGAAAGAGGCGAACGCGCTCGTCGGGCGCTGTCTCGATGCCGGCATCAATCTCTTCGACTCCGCCGACATGTACGCGGGCGGCGAGTCCGAGACGATCCTGGGCAAGGCTCTGGGCGCTAAGCGCGCGGAGATCGCAATCTGCACGAAGGCGGGCTTCCGCGCCTCCGACTCGCAGCTGCGCACGGGCCTCTCGGCGCGCAACCTGATCATGCAGGCCGAGGGCAGCCTCAAGCGCCTGGGCACGGACTGGCTCGACCTCTTCGTCGTTCACCGCGTGGACCCGTTCACTCCGCTCGACGAGACCTTGCGCGCGCTCGAGGACCTCGTGCGCTCGGGCAAGGTCCGCTACGTCGGCTACAGCAACTGGCCCGCCTGGCAGGCGGCGCTGGCGGTCGCGACTCAGAAAGAAAAGGGCTGGACGCGCTTCCGCGCGGCGCAGATGTACGCGTCGCTGGTGGGGCGCGACGTCGAGCACGAGACGGTCCCGTTCATGCGCGCCGCGGGCGTGGGGATGATGGTCTGGTCGCCGCTCGCGGGGGGCTTCCTCTCAGGCCGGTACACGCGCAAGGACCCGACGGGCGGCTCGGGCCGGCTCAAGGATTTCGACTTCCTGCCCACGGACAAGGAAAAGGCGTACGACCTGATCGACGCGATGGGGAAGATCGCGAAGAAAAAAGGCGCCTCGGTGGCGTCCGTCGCCTTGGCCTGGCTGCTCTCGAAGGATTGGGCGACCACGATCCTCGTCGGAGCGAGCAAGATGTCCCAGCTCGAAGACAACTTGAAAGCCGCCGATCTGGAACTGACGAAGGATGAGGTCTCGACGCTGGACGCCGCGACCGCGCCCGTGCCCATGTACCCGAACTGGTTCAACGAAAAGACCGCCGACGCCACAACGCGTCAGGCGCTGGGAGTGTAAAGACATGCTCGCCAACCTCGCCGTCGGATTCCTGGAAGGAAACTCGATCGCCAAAGGCATCGAGGCCTCGGACGCGATGTGCAAGATGGCCGCGGTCAAGCTCGCCAAGACCGCCGTGATCGCTCGGGGCAAATACGTCATCCTCATCACCGGCCCGGTCGGCGAGGTCGAGTCCTCGCTCCGCGCCGGCAAAGAGGTGATGGGCAAGACGCTCGTCGACGAGGTCCTGATCCGCAACGTCCACTCGCAGGTGATCTCGGCGCTCGACAAGCGCATCCCCGTCGACGTCCTCAACGCGGTTGGCATCGTCGAGACGAAGGAGGCGGTCGCGACGGTCAAGGCCGCCGACGCCGCCGCGAAGGCCGCGTCGATCCACATCCTCGAGGTCAAGACCGTGGTCCCCGGCGGCAAGGGGTACTTCACTCTGTGCGGCGAGGTCGGCGACGTGCGCTCGGCGCTCGCGGCCGCGGTGTCGTCCCTGCGCCCGGACCAGCTCGTGACGCACGTCGTGATCCCGCAGGCGGACGCGCAGCTTCTCTCGACCATCGGGAAATAAATGAAAGTCGTCATCGGCAGCGACCACGGCGGATTCTCCGCGAAGGACTTCATCAAGAAGGCCATTCAAAAAATGGGCCACGAGGTGGTCGACTTCGGCTGTCACTCGCTCGACGCGGTGGACTACCCCGACGTGGCCCAGCTCGTGGCCGAGGCGGTCGCGCGGCGCGAGTTCGACAAGGGCGTGCTGATCGACGGCTTCGGCGGGGCGGTGTGCATGGCCGCGAACAAAGTCCCGGGAGTCCGCGCGGTGGCGGCCTACGATTCGGTGTCGGCGCGCATGGCGGCGCAGCACGACGACGCGAACGTCCTGTGCATCGGCGGCAAGTCGCACGGCGAGCTGATCCACGGCGAGATCGTGAAGGTGTTCTTCTCCACTCCGTTCGAGGGCGGCCGCCACGAGGGCCGCCTCGCCAAGGTCGCGGCCATCGAGAGGAAGTACTCGCGATGAAGCTCGCCCGCGTGATCGGCCGCGTCTTCTGCTCCCGCCAGGACCCGGCTGTGGACAAAAAGACCCTATTGTTGATCCAACCGCTGCGCTGGGAGGACGAATCCGCGATCGGGGACCCCATCGTGGCGGCCGACGCCGTCGGCGCGGGCTCTTCGGAAAAAGTATTCTGGGTGGCGTCCCGGGACGCCGCCGTGGCCTTCCCGGACGCCCCGCCCGTCGACGCGGCGATCGTGGGGATCGTCGACGGACATCAGGTCAAAAAATTCCGATGATTTCCTTGGGAATGAGTTCGATTAACCGCGGGCAGACAGGGAAGCGATATGCCAAACTGATTTTTCTGTTAACTTTCGGGCAACTCGTTGCTTATGCCGTGGATGTGCCTAATAGGAAATTAAGAATGGGCATCGGCAAGTATGAAGTCGGTATGCCGACGTCAAAGGAAGACGCCGATGGCATAGCCTCGATTTACACGCTTTTGTCCTCGCAGGGCGACGTAATACCAGAGCCATATGTCGACGTGTATTACACTGTCATCAACCATCGAATTGACAAGATGCTGGGACGGTATGGCCACAAGGCCGGACAGTACGGATTCAGCGGATTGTTGAAGTTTAAGTCTGAAAAATATGGCCCCAACAATGCCGCTCACGCGGACCCGCTTGTTTATTGCTGGATGCTGGTAAGCTCCTTTTCAAATCGATATGAAGGAAACCCTGTTACGCCGAAATGCAGTCAGGCGGCATTTTGGCGGGATGGCAATCGGGAAATGATGCTGTATGAGCAGAAAATACCTCGCAATGAGAAGACATACTGGGAACGCGGCGTCATTTTTATAGATAAGGATTTGATGGCGGTTCGCTGGTCAAAAGAAAAGGATGATGAGAAAAGGACGAGCCTATCCGAACAGAAAGACAAGGCAGCATTCGAAAGCAAACTGCGGGACGAATAGCCGCGTAATATCTCTAGATTCAGCCATGACAGGACGGATTGCATGACCAACAAAGAGATAGAGACAAAGGCCGTTGAATTCGTGATCGAATACGAGAGGAAACAAGGTCGCACCGCGCGCGCAATTAAACAAGGGCAGGGATACGATGTTGAGTCCATTGGTCGGAAGATTGAAGTAAAAGGGGTCGGAAAGAAGAGCGCCGGCTGGCGATTGATGGAGATGCATCACTTCAGAGCGATTCAGAAGCATATGGACTACTTCGTTTATCTGGTTGAGGACATCGAAACGACGCCATGCCTATATATTATCCCGAGAAGTGACGTGACGGGGCTACTGGAACCCCGTATTGCCTGGACGCTGGTGATTCCATCTGGAATGAAGGCAACGTGGGCGGCGCCTTGAAAGTCTTTCACGACTACGAAGGGCGAAGCATTCGGCTGACCGATGAAAGGTGGGATCATATCCAAGAACACCCAGAAATGTACCGAAGCCTTTCCGACATCGGTCGAATTCTTCTTCATCCCGAGCAGGTCGTTCAGTCTCGCGCCGATGGCGAGGCGCGGCTATACTATCGTTATATCTTTGGAAGTCCCGTCGGCGACAAATATCTTTGCGTCGTGGTCAAGATTCGCTCGCACGATGCGTTCGTCTTGACGGCGTATTACACCGACACGATCAAACGAGGTCCGAGATTATGGCCAAAGTGAAAGCGAGGATGAAGGTGTGGTTCGATCCTGAAGGAGATTTTCTCGAAGTCCTGTTCGATTCCAAGACACCCGGTTATTTTCGCGAGACAAAACATGAGCAAGTCATGCAAAAAGTCGATGCGGAGGGCCGTGTGCTCGGGTTTTCGGTTCTGAAGATCAGCAATTTGAAGAAAAAGCCGTTCGAGGTCGCTCTCGCCGGCTGAAAGATTAAGAATGTTTGTAGCGGAAGTCGTCGGCAACGTGTGGGGGACGCGCAAGCACTGCTCTCTGTGCGACAAGCGCCTTCTCCTCGTGCGGCCTATCGATCCACAGACGGAGAAGCCGCTCGGCGACGCGCAGATGGCCGTGGAGTACGTGACCGGCTCCGGGCCGGGCTCGATCGTTCTGGTGATGGACGAGGGCGGGTCGGCGCGCTCGGTGCTGCACGACGACAAGGCGCCGATCCGGACCGTGATCGTGGGCATCGTGGACTCGGTCGTCTCCGGCGGAAAGGTGAAAAAATATGAATGAAGCTCAGCTGCGGACCGTCGTCGAGGAAGTCGTCAAGGCGCTGGCCGCCAAGGGCTTCCTGAAAGCCGGCGCGTGCCAGTGCGAGAGCGGCCCCAAGCCCCTCAAGGGCGAGGTCAAGACCACGATCGGCGCCGCCGGCAAGACCTTCTCCGGCGCGGCCGACTGGGGCGCCAAGCCCGCGACGCCCGGCAAGGGCGCGCTGTCCGCCCTGCCGCCCAAGGCCGGCGCCGCCGACGAGGACGACGACGAGCATGTCGACGACCGCCTGATCAAGTCCGCCGGCGCGGACCGCGTCTCGGTGTGCAACCCGACCAAGAAGGGCAACAACACCGCCCGCTACGTCGATCACACCATGCTCAAGCCCAACGCCACCGCGGACGAGATCGCCAAGCTGTGCGAGGAGGCCAGGAGCTTCTGCTTCGCCTCGGTGTGCGTGAACCCGTCCTACGTCGCGCTCTCCGCGCAGTACCTGCGCGGCTCCGGCGTCAAGGTCTGCACCGTCGTCGGCTTCCCGCTCGGCTCGACGACGCCGACCGTCAAGGCCATCGAGGCCCGCGACGCCATCGCCAACGGCGCCGACGAGATCGACATGGTCATCAACATCGGCGCGCTGAAGTCCGGCAACGACGTCGTCGTCTACGACGACATCAAGGCCGTGCGCGAGGCGACGCGCGGCAAGGTGCTCAAGGTCATTTTAGAAACGTCCTTGTTGTCCAACGAGGAGAAGGTGCGCGCCTGCGCCATGTCGAAGAAGGCCGGCGCGGATTTCGTGAAGACCTCGACCGGCTTCGGCGGCGGCGGCGCCACCGTCGAGGACATCAAGCTCATGCGCCAGACCGTCGGACCCCTGATGGGCGTGAAGGCCTCGGGCGGTATCAGGGATGCGGAGGGCGCCGCGAAAATGATCGCCGCGGGAGCGACGCGCCTCGGCACGTCGGCGAGCGTCGCCATCGTGACGGACGCCAAGTCGGAAGGGAAGGGCTACTAGAGGGACCCAGATATGGCCAAAGACGACAAGCAGCCGGCGAAGTACAAGATCACCATCGACCTGCAGTGCGGGGCGTGCGCCGCGATCATGCACACCCACGAGGGGCAGCCGCTGCCGAAGTTCTGCGCGGGCTGCGGCGCGGGGCTGGAGAAGTTCTGCCTCAAGTGCCACAAGAAGGTCGAGATGTTCTTCGAGGAGTGGTGGCCCGAGGACGACGCCTGCGTGCGGACGTACAGCACCCCGCGGCGCTGCACGCGCTGCAACGCGGTCCTGGAGACGGGCGCCGAGGACCGCGGCCTGACCGACGAGGAGTTCGAGTAAAGGAGAAACGCATGGAAGCTCTGGGAATGGTGGAGACGAAAGGCTTCGTCGGCATGATCGAGGCCTCGGACGCGATGGGCAAGTCGGCCAAGGTGCGCCTGCTCGGCTACGAGAAGGTCGGGGACGGCCTGGTGACCACCCTGTGCCGCGGAGAGGTCGGCGCCGTGCGCGCCGCCGTGGACGCCGCCGCCGCGGCCGCCTCCAAAGTGGGCCAACTGATCGCGGTGCACGTGATCCCGCGCCCGCACGACGACCTCGAGAAGTACCTGGACCGCATCGCGATCCGCTTAGAGAAGTAACGCTCCCGCCGCGACGTGCTGACCCGGGACGACCTCATCGATCTGCTGGTCGCCGGCCTGGCGAAAGCCGGGCCGGCGGCCGCTTCGTCCGTTCCGCCGGCGCCGCGTCCGGCGAGAACGCTGCCGCCGGTCTCCGGCCGTCTTTTCCTCACGGAGCGCGAAATAAAAAAGAGATTGACGCCCGGCGGTAATCGGCTTACAATTCCGAAGAATTCGATCGTCAGTCCGCAAGCCTCGGACTGGCTGACGCTAAGAGGAATAGAGATCGTTCGAGAGTGACTGCGAAAACTATGGTGGACATCAAGAACCTGCTGGCGCTGATGGTCGAGAAGGACATCTCGGACATCCATTTCAAAGCCGACTCCGTTCCCGCCTTGCGCGTGCGCGGCACCATGATCCTGGCGACCAACCTCCAGAAGATGAGCGAGGAGGACATCCAGAGCGTCGCCGAGCAGCTCATGACGAAGGACCAGGCCGCGGCGTTCGGCAAGGAGATGGAGCTCGACCTCGCTTACAGCCTCAAGGGCATCGCGCGCTTCCGCGTCAACGTGTACCGGCAGAAGGGCTCCATCGGACTCACTTTGCGCGTCGTCCCGGTCAAGCTGCGCACGTTCGAGGAGCTGAACCTCCCCGTCGAGGCCCTGACCAAGCTCGGCAACGAGAGCCGCGGCCTGATCCTGTTCGCCGGCATCACCGGCGCGGGCAAGACCACGACGCTGAACAGCTTCCTGAACTACATCAACGTCACGCACCAGCACCGGATCATCACCATCGAGGATCCGATCGAGTACTTCCACACCGACCAGAAGTCGACGATCGTGCAGAGAGAGGTCGGCCTCGACACCCACTCCTTCAGAAACGCCCTGAAGCACATTCTGCGCCAGGACCCCGACGTCGTCGTCATCGGCGAGATGCGCGACCTCGAGACCATGCAGGCCGCCATCTCGGCCGCCGAGACCGGCCATCTCGTCGTCTCGACCATCCACACCCTCGACGCGACGCAGACCGTCGACCGCATCGTGGACGCCCATCCCTCGCATCAGCACAGCCAGGTGCGCCAGCAGCTCGCCAACTGCCTCAAGGGCGTCGTCGGTCAGCGCCTGGTGAAGTCGAAGGACGGCAAGACCCGCTACCCCGCGACCGAACTCATGATCGGCAACAGCCTGGTGCGGCGCCATCTCCTCGAAGGCAAGACCGCGGAGCTGCGCAAGCTGCTCGAGGGGGGCGCGTACTACGGCATGCACACGTTCGACCAGGATCTCCTGCGTCTCTGCACCGAAGGTAAGATCGACGAATCGTCGGTGCTCGAGGAAGCGACGAATCCCGAGGACCTCGCGCTGCGCTTGAAGGGCCTGGCCGCGGGCGGCTGACGATGGCGGACGAGGGGAAAGAGCAGCCCGAGGATATCCAAGGGATCCTGTCGGATCTCGACGCGATCCTCTCCGGGATCGGCGATGAGGCGGTGGCCGCGCCCGCCCCGCCGGCGGCACCCTTGAAGCCCGCCGAGCCGCCCAAGCCCGTCGAGCCGCCGAAGCCTCCCGAGGTCGTCGCGCCGCCGGCGTCGGCCGCGGAGTCGATGAAGATCGATCTTCCTCCGCGCCCGGGCTTCATCTCGACGCCCGCCAAGAAAGAGGAGCCGCCCAAGCCGATCGAGCCGCCGAAACCCGTCGAGGCGCCGAAGGCCGCCGAGCCCCCGAAGCCGGCGGCGGCGCCTCCGAAGCCCGTCGAGCCGCCCAAGCCCGCGGCGCCCGCCTCGGCCGCCGCCGCGCCCGCGCCGGCTCCCGCGGCTCCGACGCCGCCCGCGGCCGCCGTGCCCGCCGCCGCGCCGGAGGATATCCCGCCGAACACGCCCAAGGACCAGATCCGGCGCGTCGCGTACGTCTACACGTTCGCCTGCGCCGAGGCGCGCGCCGGCTTCGCGGCCTATCTCTCGCAGGCGGCCCGGACCATCTCGAAGAAGCCGATCTTCCTGCGCTCCGTCATGTCCGCCGAGCTCAGCCCTTCCAGCGATCCGGCCGCCGTGTTCGAGAAGGCCCGCGACGCCAAGGCCGTGGCCGTGCTCGCGGTCGTCGAGGGCTGGCCGCCGGCCAAGATCGAGGGCTTGTCGGAGGCCTGCGCGCGCGGCGGCCTCATGTTCCGCTCCGTGGCGCCGGCTGACGTGCAGAAGAAGTCCACCGCCGTCGACGTGATCGTCGACATGATGCTGCTGAGCGGCGAGGCCTGATGGAGAAGTGGGAGATCCGGCCGACGCCCAGCGCCGACGATCCCGACCGTCACGTTCTCCTGCTCCAAGGCGGGCCCTCCGACGTCGCCGCGCTTCTGAAAAAATTCGGCGCCCTGATGGGCCGCCCCTCGCCCGCGCAGGCGGAGGGCTTCAACCTCAGCCTCGTTCTGCACCGCCTGAAGCCGGCCGCTCGCGAGAAGCTCGACGCCTGGCTGACGCGGGCCGCGCCGCCGGCGCCCGTCGCCGAGACTCCCGCCCCGCTCGCTCCGCTCTCGCCGGCGCCCTTGGCCGCGCCGTCGCCGCCGATGCCGAACTT
>DATNGC010000157.1:0-2821 GCA_035606075.1 Elusimicrobiota bacterium | reverse complement strand
CGCCGGACGCGGCTACACTCACGGGATGAGAGGGAGAATCCTTCCGGTCACGGCGGCGCTCGTCGCGCTCGCCGCGGCGCGGCCGCGTCCGGCGCTCGCCGCCGGCGACGCCTGCTCCGCCGACGCGCAGAGGCTTTGCCGCGGCGGCGTGCGCTCCGGCAGCCGCGCGCTGCGCGAGTGCCTGGAGTTCTACGCGATCGACCTCGGCGACGCCTGCAAGGCCTCGGATCCGGCCCTTCGCGCCAAGAGCGATTCGGATCGCGCGGCCTTCGCGGCCGCCTGCGGCGAGGAGACCCGGGCGCTGTGCCCCGAGTCCGCGGGCGGCTGGACGGTCCAGGTCAAGTGCCTGACCCTGCACGACGACGCGCTCTCGCGCCGGTGCCGGGATTACGGGATCGCCCTGCGGCGGCGCATGGAAGCGCGCATGACGCGCGAGGCCGAGGAAGCCTGCGCGGAGGACGCGGCCAGGCTTTGCCCCGATCTCACGCTCGAATCCGGCTTGGCGGCCTGCCTGCGGCGCGGCGAATCGCGGCTGACGCCCCGCTGCCGCGGCGGGCTGAGGGTGCTGAACCGGGCCGAGCAGCTCAAGCGCGTCGAGAAGTCGCGCGAGAGGGACGGGGCGCGGCGCCCGGCGCCTTAGCGCCCGCGCCGCTGCAGCTCGCCGACCTTCACCCACTTGAGCCAGCTGTGGTAGGAGGACAGGCCCGCCCACACGAGGCCGGGCCGCCCGTCGAGGATCCCGAGCTTGAGGACGACGCGCGAGAAGAACTCCCAGGGCAGGATCAGGTGGCGCAACGCGGAGAAACGGCGGCCGGCGGCGAAGCGCTTCTCGGCCGCCAGCGTCGTGTAGCGATCGAGCTTCCCGAGGTAGTCGGGGATGTCCCGGTACGGCTCGTGGACGATCTTGCCGGCGAGCCGTCCTTGCGCGCCCTCGATCTCGATCCCTTCGTGCAGGCCGCCGCCGACGAAGCGCGACTTCGCGCGGCGGAACAGGCGGACGTGCGATTCGGAGCCGAGTCCGCCCCAGCGCAAAGTCGCGCCGAGGAAACGGACCTCGAAAGGGATGTCGTAAGCGACGAACGCGGCGGAACGAGCCGCCAGCGTGGAACGGATCTCCGCGGCGAGCGCGGGCGTGACGCGCTCGTCGGGGTCGATCCATAGGCACCACTCCCCGGCCGCGGCGTCGAGGCTCGCCTGGCGCTGGCGCGCGTAGTCGTCGAACTTGCGGCGCGCGGTTTTCGCTCCGGCGGCGCGCGCGATCTCCTCCGTCCGGTCGCTCGTGTCCTCGGATATGACGACCACGATCTCGGAAGCGAGGCCCTTGAGCGAATCCAGGCAGCCGGGAAGGTCCCGCTCCTCGTCCTTGGCGATCAAGATCGCGCTAATCGAGGGAGTCATAGATCTTCTCCATGTCGGCGGCCATGCGCGCGAGGCCGAAGCGCGGAAGGCGCTTGAGCCCCTCGTCGGCCAGGCGCTTGGCGAGCGCGCGGTCGTCGCACAGCTGGAGGATGGCCTCCGCCAGAGCCTCCGGCGAGCGGGGCGGAGCCAGCAGCCCGGTCCTGCCGTCCTCGACGACGTCGGGGATGCCGCCGGCGGCCGTGGCCGCGACCGGCAGCCCGCAGGCAGCGGCCTCGATGAGGACGGAGCCCATGCCCTCGCCCCACGAGGACTGGACGTAGACGTCGAGAGATTGGAGCAGGAGCAGCGGGTCCTTGCGCTGGCCGAGGAACAGGACCTTGCCGAACAAGCCCATGCGGTTGACGCGGTCGACGAGCCGCGCCTCCTCGGGCCCCGTGCCCGCGATCAGGAAGCGCGTGCGCGGGCGCTTGAGCAGGACGATCACCGCCGCGGCGAGCAGGGTGTCGTGGTCCTTGTGCGGCACGAGCGCGGCCAAGTTGCCGACCCAGGTCATCGACGCGTCGACGCCGAGCTCGACGGCGAGCAGGCGCCGGTTCTCCGTCTTCTCGACGGGCAGCGGCGGCCGGAAGCGCGCGGCGCCTTGCGTCCAGGCCGACTCCTCGGCCGTCGCGGGAAGGCCGTCGGGGATCACCGAGATGCGCTCCTCCGGCAGTCCGGCCTCGCGCAGGATGCGGGCGATCGCGCTCGAGACGGCGACGGTCTTGCCGGCGCGGCCGTACTTGAGAGCGCGCGCGGCCGTCCCGACGCCGAAGTCCACGCGGCGGTGCGCGACGAGCGGCGCTCCGCCGAGGGCGGCCAGCGAGGCGATGCCGGCCGCGTGACCGGTGTGCGCGTGGATCACGGCGCCCTCGCGGCGCGCGTCGGCGGCCAGTCGCCACGCGGAGACGGGGTCCCACTCGGACCAGAACGGGAGCGCGCGCGTCTCGAAGCCTTGGCGCCGCGCCTCGGCGTCGAGCTCCGCGCCGGCCCGGCAATAGACGACGTTGCGCCGGCCGCGCGCGCGCAGGGCGGCGGCCAAGTACAGCAGCTGGCGCTCGCCGCCGCGGAAGCCGCGCTCGCCGTCAACGTGGAATAAGGTCGATCGCCTCGGCATAGACTTTCTCGGTGGCCAGATAGAACGGGTCGAGGGAATAGAGCTCCTCCCAGCGGGCGCGCGCGCGCCGCCCCATCTCCTCCGTCCGCGCCGGCTCGGCGAGCATGTACTCGACGGCTTTGGCCAGCGCGTCGGTGTCGCCCGGGGGCACGAGCAGGCCCGTGACGCCGTGCTCGACGAGGTCGGGGATGCCGCCCACGTTCGTGGCGATGACCGGCCGCGCGGCCGCCATCCACTCGAGCGCGGCGCGGCTGACGGCCTCGGAGCCGAGCGACGCCACGACGCCCACGCGGCAGCCCGCGATGAACG
>DATNGC010000156.1:0-6401 GCA_035606075.1 Elusimicrobiota bacterium | reverse complement strand
GTCTACCAGCTCGCCGACTGGCTCAACGCCGACCGGGAGATCGTCCCGCGGAGCACGATCGAGAAGGCTCCGTCGGCGGAGCTCAAGCCCGACCAGAAGGACCAGGACGACCTGCCGCCTTACGACCAGGTCGACGACGCGCTCGAGGCGTGGGTCCAGTCTCACCTCGACCCGGCGCGCGTGGCGCGCGTCGTCGGCGACAAAAAGACGGCCGAGACCCTTCTCGACCGGATGGACTGGAGCGAGTTCAAGCGCCGGCAGGCGCCGCCGTGCCTCAAGATCTCCTCGAAAGCCTTCGGCGTGGGGCGGCGCATGCCCATCGCGAAGGCCGGCTGGCGCGTCCGCGCCGGCCTCTAGCCTTTCCCCGGCGCCGCGGCTCATTTCCCTGAAATAAGCGTTGCCTCCCGTCCATACCGACCGGGGGGCCCCGCCTCCATACTGATGGCGCGGAGGACCCCGCCCGCGAACCGCCGCCGCTCGGAGGTCTCGCATGAAAGCTTTCAAGAGCCGTGTCGGGCTTTCCGCCGTCTGCACCTTGATCTTCGCCGGCGCCTGCGCCTCCCTGCCCCGCGACGTCGCCCAGGGAGTGGTCAATCGCTGGTCGGAACCGTCCGCGGTCGCCGGGCGCGAGCTCTTGGACGAGTACGGGACGCCGGACGACGTGACCCCGCGCCGCCTCACCTGGAACCATCGCGGCGTCTGGAAGCGGACCGAGGTCTGGAACCGCAAGCCGGTGTACCTGTCGCCGGTGGACCTCGCGGTCATGAAGCAGACGGTCGACTATCCCCTGACCTATCCGCAGGCCGGCGAGCTGCTGGCCTTCAGCGACAGCATCGAGGTCGACCTCGACAAGGGCGAGCTCTCGAGCCGCTCGAGCCGCGAGGACATCAACTACCTGACCATGAACCTCGCCGACGAGATCATCCGCGGCGACAAGACCGTGGCGCAGGCGCAGATGGAGTTCATGCGCCAGCTGCGGCTGGCGGCCTCGGGGAAGGTCACCCCGTACATGACGGGACTGCTCTTTCCGCAGGAGCGCTAGAGCCGCGCCGTTTCCGCCGATTCACTCTTCGCGCGAAGAAGCGGCCGGCTGAATCTCGGAGAGGTCCGCGACCTTCTTGAACGCGCGCTCGAGCTTGGCCAGCACCGCCAGGCGCTGGCGCTTGACCGCCTCGTCCGGGTCCATGACCATCACGCTGTCGAAGAAGACATCCAGGTGCGGCTTGATGGCGACCAAGGTCTTGAGCGCGCCTTCGAAGTCTCCTCGCACGAGGCGGTCGTTGGCCGCGCCCTCGACGTCGACAAGGGCGTCGAAGAGGCTGAGCTCGGCGGGATTCTTGAGCAATGCGCGCTCCGGGATCACGCCCTGGACGATCCCTTTCGACTGCTTGAGGATGTTCGTCGCGCGCTTGAGGGCGGCGGCGATGGCTTCGAATTCCGGCTCGCGTCGGAGCGTCCGGATCGCCGCGAGGCGCTGGACCGTCTTCGGAAGGTTTTCGAACGCGCCCAAGCGAACGGCGCGGATCTCGTCGCTCTTGAAATCGAGATCCTCGAGCATCGTCGTCGCCCGCGTCCAGATGAACTCGCTGAGCTCGTTGACGAGCTTCTCCGGGACCGGGACGGCCACGGGCTGAAGCGCGACGGCCTTCGCGAGCGCCGCGTCCAGGTCGATCGGGAGCTGCTTCTCGATGAGGATGCGCACGACGCCGAGCGCTTGACGGCGCAGGGCGTAGGGGTCGGCCGAGCCGGTCGGGATCATCCCGGCGGCGAAGCAGCCCGCCAGGCTGTCGAGCTTGCCCGCCAGCGAGACCGCGCAGGCCTCGGGCGTGGCGGGCACCGGGGTCTTCGCCGCGACGGGGTAATAGAACTCCTCGATCGCGACGGCGACCTTCTCGCCGAGGCCGTCCAGGCGCGCGTAGACGCCGCCCATGCGGCCCTGCAGCTCGGGAAACTCCTTGACGACGTCGGTCACGAGGTCGGCGTAGGCGAGACGCGCGGCCTTCGCCACGGCCCGCTCGTCGAGCGGAGCGGTCTGGCGCAGGTGCTCGCAGATCCAATCCGCGAGCGCGGCGACGCGGCCGGCCTTCTGGGACATCGAGCCGAGGGCCTTTTGATAAGTGACCCGTTCAAGGAGAGGCAGGCGGCTTTCGAGGGGAACGCTCTTGTCGCGGCCGAAGAAGAACGCGGCGTCGTTGAAGCGGGCCTCGAGCACGCGCTGGTAGCCCTCGCGGACCAGGTTGTTGCCGGAGGAAAGGCCGTCGCGCACGCCGACGAAGGCGGGGCGCAGGGCGCCGGAGGAGTCGACCACCGGGAAGAACTTGAGCTGCTTCTTCATGACCATCTTGAGCAGGGCGGCGGGCAGGTGCATGTGCTCGTCGCGCAGCTTGCCCACGACGGGCGTGGGGTGCTCGGCCATGTTCACCGTCTCGTCGACAAGCTCTTCGTCCAATTCGGCCCTGCCGCCGGCGCTCCTGCCGGCGACGTCGAGCTGCTTGAGCAGGTACTCGCGCCGCTGCTCCGGGTCGGCGATGACCAGGCCGTCGCGCAGGGCCTTCAGATGGCCGGAGGGGTTCTTGAGCTGGACGGCCTTGCGCGCGTACGTCGGGTGGCCGTAGACGGCGCGGCCCGACTTGACGCCGGCGAGCTCGACGGGAACGACCTTCTCGCCGTACAGGGCGGTGAGGGCGCGCAGGGGGCGGCCGAACCGGAAGCCGGTCTGCTCCCACGTCATCGTCTTCGGGAACTGCAGGGACTTGAGCAGCTCGGGGATCATGGCCTCGAGCAAGGCGGACGCGGACGCGCCCTTCGAGTGGACCTCCGCATAAAGGACTCCGTCCGCGGGACGGAGGTCCGCGGCGGACAGGCCGTACTTGCGGGCGAAGCCCTCGGCGGCGGGGGTGAAGCCGCCGTCGGCGGTCTTCCACGCCTGCTCCTTGGGACCCTTGAAGCGCTCGGTCTTGTCCAAGCCCTTCGGCGCGATCGCCTTGATCGAGAGGACCAGATGCCGCAAGGTTCCGTAAACGGAAATCTCGCCGTGCTCGATCTTTCCTTCGAGCCACTTCGCCGCGCCGGCCTTCAGCTGCTCGAGCGCGGGGGGCACGAAGCGCGCGGGAAAGGGCTCGGTGTGCACGTCGAGCAGAAAATCCGCGGGCTTCGCGGGCGCGGCCTTCTTCGGGGCGGTCTTCTTGGGCATATCTTATTTCCCCGCGGCGGCGGCGGCCGCTTCGGCCTTCGGCGAGCGCTTCTCGATGTAGAGCTCCATGACCTTGCGGGCCAGGGAGCGGATGCGGCCGATGTACTGCGCGCGCTCGGTCACCGAGATCGCGCCGCGGGCCTCGAGCGTGTTGAACAGGTGCGAGGTCCGCACGACGCAGTCGTACGCGGGCAGGGGATCGCCCAGCCCGACGAGTCGCGCGCCCTCGGCTTCCCATTCGTTGAAGTGGCGCGAGAGCAGGGCGACGTCGGCCGTCTCGAAGCTGTAGCGCGACAGCTCGCGCTCCTGCTGCTTGTGCAGGTCGCCGTAGGTGAGCCCGCCGCCGTACGCGAGATCGTAGACGTTGTCCTTCTTTTGGATGTACATGGCCAGCCGCTCGAGGCCGTACGTGAGCTCGACCGACACCGGCGAGAGAGGCATGGAGCCCATCTGCTGGAAGTACGTGAACTGGGTGACCTCCATCCCGTCGAGCCAGACCTCCCAGCCGACGCCGGAGGCGCCCAGCGTGGGCGACTCCCAGTCGTCCTCGATCCAGCGCAAGTCGTGCTCCTTGGGGTCGATGCCGATGGCCTTGAGCGACTTCTGGTACAGGTCCGTGATGCCGGCCGGCACGGGCTTCAAGATCACTTGGAACTGGTAGTACTTGCCGAGGCGGTTGGGATTGTCGCCGTAGCGGCCGTCGGCGGGACGCCGCGAGGGCTCGATGTAGGCGGCGCGCGTGGGCGCCGACGTCAGTGCGCCGAAGAACGTCGCGGGGTTGAACGTGCCCGCTCCCTTCTCGAGGTCGTAGGGCGCGACGATCGCGCAGCCTTCGCGCGACCAGAAGTCCTGGAGGGTCATGACGATCTCTTGGAACGTTTTCATGCGATGGCGGCTCCTTCGGGGCGCGGGGCGGCGCGCAGGGCTTCGCGGAACTCGGCGACCTTGAGCGGCCGGCCGGTCTGCACTTCAAAATGGGATTCCAGCAGCCGCCGCGCCTCGGCGGCGGCGTCGCGGCCGAACGGGATCGCGGCGAGGTCGGCGGGCTCGCGGTCGTGCAGCGCCTCCCAGACGGCGGCGGCGGCCTGCGGCGCGCGCTCGCGCAGGCTGAAGCCGGCGTAGTCCATGAGGCGCAGTCCGTAGGAGAGCGTCAGCCACCGGCTGGGAGTCGCCTCGAGCGCCGCCAAGGTCGAGCACAGCAGGCGGAATTTCTCCGGGCCGGGCGCGCGCTCGGCGGTGAGCTTGTCGAGGAGCTCGCAGCAGTACAGCGCCGCCGTGATGCGCGGCAGGTCGGTCCTCACGCCGGGGAACGTCGCGATGATGCGTCCGCCCACGCACTTGGCGTGCTCGGAGCGGGGGGACACGTGCAGGCGGTACTCGCCCCAGGACGCGGGCTCGGCCAGCGCCTTGAGCTTGCTCGCCGAGCGCGAGACGCCGACGAAGCGCACGGTCAGCTTGCCCAAGTCCTCGGTGAAGATGGTGGCCAGGCGGTCGTACTCGCCGATCGGGCGGCGCGCCAGGACGACGCCGTGGGCGTTGAGGATCATTTCGCCAGGACCTTCCTCATCGCGGCGAGTTCGCTAGGGGAAGCCCGGCGCAGGAGCTTGGCGTCGGAGTTCCTCGCGCGTTCGAGGAGCGGCGCGGCGCCCTCGGAAACCTCGCCGAGGTACGCGAGCCATTGGCCTTCGCCGGAGAGCGCCGCGAACGCCTTCGCCGCGGCGCGCGGCGGCAGCGCGCGGAACGCCGCGACGCGCTCGACGGGGCGCAGCTTCGGCCATGCCTGAACGAGCGCCTCGGGGCCGGCATCCCGCGCGGCGCCAGCAAGCGCTCGAATGTCTCGACGCGAGACGGCAATGCGTGCGGCCCGCACTAGATCTCCTGCAGTCATCTTCATTCTCGAATCTTTTCTAATTCGCCTTGTTCGACGACATACCCTTGTCGGATTTGGGCGTACGTTCCGAACAGATTTTTTTGCCGATGAGAGACCCGATCAGCGCACCCGCAAGACCGCCGATAATGACGAATACCCCGCTCAGCGGTCCTGCGTATACATACGGCTCATGCCTCCCCGGCGACGCCATCAGTGACGGAACTCCTGTCACCAGATTCATGTACGAAGAGATCTCGAAAAGGCGTCCCAGCGCCATTTTCTCATTTCCGGGGGGCGATTTGCGAGACCGCTGGAACTATTTCGACCCCCTCTCCGTAAGAATAAGATGAAAGGGAAGAACTCCGAAGCCTCTCTGGTACTGCCGCTCATACTGACCGTCCGCAACCAACGCGTCATTCTCGATTCGGACCTCGCGAGCCTATATGGGACGTCGACGATGCGATTAAACGAGCAAGTTCAACGTAATCTGCAACGTTTTCCTCCGGACTTCGCTTTTCGGTTAACACGTTCGGAAGCGGCGGGGATGCTATCGCAAATTGCGATAGCATCCCGGAAAAAGCGCAATTGGAGCAAACCACCGACCGCATTCACAGAACACGGGGCTGTCATGGCCGCCAACGTCCTGAAGTCGAAGCGAGCGGTGGCCATGAGCGTTGAGGTCATAAGAGCGTTCATTCGCCTTCGAAGATCGCTGGCCTCTCATGGCGTTCTTTCGAAGAAGTTCACCGAACTCGAGAGCGCTGTCAGAAGGAAGCTCAATGATCACGACGTGGAGATCGATCGTCTCTTCCAGACCGTCGAATTCCTGCTCGACAAGGCAGGATAGCATGAGGTCGCAAAATGCGGCCTCATCCGAAAAAAAGCGACGTTGCCTCAGGGTTCCGAGCGCTCATCGATGATATCGCAAATTGCGATATCAACATGCGGTCGAAATTTGCGACCGTATCGGAGCTAGCGCTTTTGCCAGAGCAGAGGCGGCTCCGGCGTCTCGGGCTGCTCCGCCTCGGGCAGGCCGCTCGGCGAGAAGGCCTGCGGCGGGGGAAGGACGTCGCGGTCGATCGTGATGGGTAGCAGCGCGGCCGACGGGCGGTCATAGCCGATCTCGAAGCGGCCCGGGCTCCCGTTCACGCGGCCGCGCAGGTCTTCCGGACGTCCCAACAGCGCGAGCTCGTACTCGCCCGGGCCGAGGTCCGAGAACGCGAAGCGGCCGCTGTCGTCGGGGAACGTCGAGCCCGACAGCAGGCGCTGGCCCGAGGAGGTCGGCGTCGTGCGCCAGACCTCGAAAAGCCCGACCATCACGCCGCCGGCCGGACGGCC
>DATNGC010000155.1:0-26933 GCA_035606075.1 Elusimicrobiota bacterium | reverse complement strand
CTGCGCGCGCGCCATCCGGAGCTGGCCTTCGCCGTCGGCTGCGGCATCCACATGGGCGAGGCGATGTTCGGCAGCATGGGCGGCGCCGCGGGCCGCCAGTTCACGGCGATCGGGGACTGCGTCAACGCCGCGTTCCGAATCGAGTCGCTGTGCAAGGAGCTTCAGCGGCCGATCATGGTCAGCGAGGAGATCAAGAGCCACGCCGGCGCGGGCTACGCCTTCGAGGACATGGGCCTGCAGAAGCTCAAAGGGAAGGCCGCCGACGTGCAGGTCTACGCGGCCCGGCAAGGAACGCCGGTCCCATAGCTCCCGCTTTTCCTAAGCGGGGATGATCTTGCCCAAGATGCGCGCCCCGCGCGCGCCCGTGGCGGCGGGGCAGTTGTTGGGCCGGCCGTCGACGGCTCGGGCGGCGAGCCACGCGAAGCACGCCGCTTCCTTGGCCATCACGGGCAGGCCGTGCGCGGCCGTCGTCGTCACGGCGACGGGAAAGAAGAGCATCGACAGGCGCCGCATCAGGTGGTCGTTCAGCGCGCCGCCGCCCGAGACGACGACCTCGGAGACCGGCTTGCCGCCGTGCTCGACGACGCCGGTCCAGATCGAGCAGGCGGTCAGCTCGGCGAGCGTGGCGAGGACGTCCGGCAGGTTCTTCGCGCCGACGCGAGGAAAGCGGCCGTCGAGCAGCTTGGGACCGAACGTCGTGCGGTCCAGGGACTTCGGCGGCGCCTTCTGCAGGAACGGGTGGGAAAGGAGGCGCGTCAGCGTCGCCGCGTCGACGCGCCCGCGCGCGGCGAGCCGCCCCCCGCGGTCCATCTCGGAGCGGCCCAGAGTGGCGCGCCGCACCGCCTCGTCCATCAGCGCGTTGCCCGGGCCCGTGTCGAAGGCGGAGTGCAGCCTGCCCTCGCCGACGATCGAGACGTTGGAGATCCCGCCGACGTTGACGACGGCGCGCCGCGGCCCGCGGCCGAACAGGAAGAGATCGAACGCGGGCACCAGCGGCGCGCCCTGTCCGCCCGCCGCCATGTCGCGCGTGCGGAAGTCGGCCACGACGGGGAGCCTCATGCGCTCGGCGATGATCGCGGGCTCCGCGATCTGCAGGGTGTTCGGCACGGCGGCTCCAGGGCCGTGCCAGACGGTCTGGCCATGCGAGCCGATGACGGACGGACGGCTTCCGCGGGAGATCTTCGCCGCGGCGTCGGCGAAGGAACGACCGAGCTCGAAATTGAGGAGCGAAAGTTCCGGCGCGCGCAGCGAGGGCGCGTCCAGCACGCGCCGTTTCAGGCGAGGATGGTAAGGGTATGTCTCGCAGCGCTTGACCTCGACGCCCGTCGCGGACAGCTCGACCAAGGCCGCGGTGACGCCGTCGGCGGAGGTCCCCGACATCAGGCCGACGGCCAAGCGGTTCGTCATCGGCGGTAGATCGCTTCCAGGGCGGAGTCGGCCGTCGGGTGCTTGAACGAGTAGCCGGCCGCGAGCAGCTTCTTGGGGACCGCGTTCTGCCCGGTGAGCAGCATCCGTGACATCTCGCCGAGGGCGAGCTTGAGCGCGAAGGCCGGGACCGGCGCCCAGGACGGGCGGCCCAGCGCGCGGCCCAGGGCGGCGGAGAAGCCGCGGTTGTCGAGCGCTCCGGGCGCGACGACGTTGACCGCCCCGGACAAGTCCTCGCGGCCGAGCGCGAACAGAAGAGCTCCGACGACGTCGTCTCGGTGGATCCACGGGAAGGGCTGGCGCCCGGTGCCGAGCGGCCCTCCGGCGAACAGCTTGAAGGGCAGCGCCATCTTGGGCAGCGCGCCGCCGCCCGGGCCCAGGACGACCCCGAAGCGCGCGAGCACGACGCGGGCGCCGAGCGGCTCGGCGGCGAGCGCCTCGCGCTCCCATTGGCCGCACAGCGCCGCGAGGAAGTCGCGTCCCTGCGGGGAAGTCTCGGTCGCCGGCCCGTCGGAGACGTCGCCGTAGAAGCCGACGGCCGAGGCGTTGACGAAGACCTTGGGCCTCTTGGCCGCCCGGGAGAGGGCGGACACGAGCGCGCGCGTCGATTCGACGCGGCTCTTGATCAGGACGAGCTTCCGGGGAGGCGTCCAGCGGCCGTCGGCGATGCTCGCGCCGGAGAGGTTGACGACGGCGTCGGCGCCGTCGAGCGTCTCGATCCAGTCGCCGTCGTTCTTGCCGTCCCAAGCGTGGTAGGCGGCCTTGACGCCCCAGCGGCCTTGGGCTCCCTCGGGATCGCGCGTGAGCAGAGTCGGCCGGTCGCCGCGCGCGATCAGCGCTTCGACGAGAGCGCCGCCGATGAAGCCCGTTCCGCCCGCGAGCACGATGTTCATGTCCAGACCGAAGCATAGCGGCTCCCGCGGCCCCGAGTCAATGACGAGCCGGGAACTTTTCCGAGGGTCGCTCCGTAACGAGAGGGATGCTTTTTCGGCGCTTGTTGTTCTGGCTGGCCGCGGCGGCCGCCCTCGCCGCCCTCGCGGCGAGGCGGGCGGGAGCGCTCGACCCGCGCCGCGATCCGGGCCTGGAGGCGGCGCGAGGCGCCGTCGTGGTCGACGGCGTCCTGGCGGGCCCCGTCCGCCGCAGCCGCCAGGGCTGGAGGACGCTCGTGGACTTCGCGTCGGCGACGGGCCCGCAGCGCGCCCAGCTTTGGCTGCCCAGGGGCGCCGATCCCGCCGAATTCGAGCCCGGGCGGGCGCTGGAGGCCGCCGGACGCCTGCGCCGGCCGCGCCGGCCGCTCGATCCGGGCGACGACGACGAGGCGGCGCGGGTCTCGGCGGCCGGAGCCGCCTGGGTCCTGCGCCCCGACCGCGTCGCCTTGTCGAGCGCGCCGCCTTCGGCGGGCGCCGCCCTGCCCCGCTGGGCCCAGCGCGCGCGCCTGTCGGCGGAGGCGGCGTTTCGCCGCCGGCTCGCCCCGCCGCGCGCCGCCTTGCTGTCGGCGGTCGTCTTCGGCGACTCGGGGAGCATGAGCCTGGCGCTGTCGCGCGCCGTGCGCGACTCGGGCGGCACGCACCTGCTCGTTGTCTCGGGCCTCAAGGTCGGCTTCGCCGCGGCCGCCGCCGCGGCCGCGGGCCTGCTGCTCGGCTTGCGCCCCGGGCCGCGCGCGGTCCTGGCGGTCGCCGGCGCGGGCTTCTACGCGCTGATGGCGGGCGGCGACCCGCCCAGCGAGCGCGCCTGGCTCATGCTCGCCGCGGCGGCCGCCGCGCGCCTGCTCGACCGCCCCACGACGCCGTCGGCCGGCTTGACCGTCGCGGCCGCCGTCCTGCTCGCGGCGTCGCCCGCCTCCGCGCTCTCGGCCGGCGCGCTCATGAGCGTGGGAGGGACCGCCGCGGTGCTTTGCGTCGCGCGGCGCCTGGACGCGTCGGCCCCGCGCTCGTGGCCGGCGGCCGCCCGCCACGCGCGGACCTTGCTCGGGATCAATCTTGCCATCGCCGCCGCGCTGTGGCCCCTGTTCGCCGCGACGTTCGGCCGCGCCTCGCTGATCGGGCCGCTCGCCAACCTGCTGCTGGTGCCCGTCGCGGGTTTCTTGATGGGATGGGGCTCGGCGCTGTGGGCGAGCGATCGCGCGGCTCCGGCGATCGCCCCGTTCGTCGCGCGGGTCGCGGACCACGGCTTGGCGCTGTTCGAGAGGATCTGCATCCGGGCGTCCGCGCTCCCGTGGGCCGCCGTCGAGCTTCGTCCGTGGCGCCCCGCGGAGATCGCCGCTTATCTTCTCTTCCTGGGCGCGCTGCTCGCCTGGCCCCGCCGCCGTTTCTCGGCCGCGCTCTGCGCGAGCGCCCTTGCCCTCTGGATCCTGCCGCCTCTTTTCTTCCCGCCGCCGCCGGTGTCCGTGGTCTACCTCGCGCGCGTCCCGGGCGCCGCGCTCGTGCGCTTCTCCGGCGGCCGCGCGCTGTACGTCGGTCCCAAGCCCCCGAACGCCGCCGTCCGCCGCGCCGCGCTGGCGCTCGGAGCCGCTCCGATCGAGCGCGTCTGCGCGGGCCGCCCGCTGCTTCTGCGCCTCGGAAAAGTCTCGCTTCTCGCAGGAGATATCGACGGTCCCTCCGCCCGGAGGGCCGGAGGACACTTTGCTATAATCGGGACTCCTCGGGCCGGCGCGCTCGAGGCGTCCACCGATGGCGACCTCCTCGACGTCCAAGCACTCTTCCCGGCGAGCGTTCGGCGCGGCTCTGATCTTCCACAACGAGTCGAAGCCCGACGCAGTCCGGGCGCTCGCGCACCTGCGCGCCCTGCTCAAGCAGCGCGGCGTGGCGACTTGGGTCGCGGCCGGCCGCCCGTCGAGCGAGTCGATCCGCCGCGCGGACTTCGCGATCGCGCTGGGCGGCGACGGGACGATGCTGCGCGTCGCGCGCGAGGTGGCCCCGCGCGGCATCCCGCTCTTGGGCGTGAACCTGGGGACGCTCGGCTTCCTGTCGGGAGTGGAGGCGGTCGACCTGAAGCGGCGCTTGGACGCCGTGGTTTCGGGCCGCTTCGTCGTCGAGGAACGCTCGATGCTGACCGCCGAGACTCTCCGGGACGGCCGCCGCGTCTTCGGACCGGACCTCGCCTTGAACGAGGTCGTGATCCGCTGCGGCGATCAGGCCCGCGCGATCACGCTCGCGACGCGCTCGGGCGAGCGCTTCGTGGCCGACTTCTTCGGCGACGGCCTCATCGTGGCGACGCCGACCGGCTCGACGGCCTACTCGCTCGCCGCGTCGGGTCCGATCGTGGACCCGTCCTTGGACGTGACTCTGCTGGCGCCGATCTGCCCGCACACGCTGACCCAGCGCCCGCTGATCGTGCCGGCTCACCTGCCGCTGGCCATCCGCCTGAGCCCCCGCAAGGATTCGCCGCGCGTGCTCGTGTCGCTGGACGGCCGGCCGGGCTGCGAGCTCCGCGTGGGCGACGAGGTCCGCGTGCGCCGCGCCGAGACGCCCCTGCGCCTGCTGCTGCCGCCGGGACGCTCGTTCTTCGAGGTCCTGCGGCGCAAGCTCAAGTGGGGCAAGCTCTGACATGCTGAAGCGCCTCAAGGTCGCCAATTTCGCGGTGGTCGAGCGCGTCGAGCTCGACCTGCCCGCCGGCTTCGTCGCCTTCACCGGGGAGACCGGCGCGGGCAAGTCCATCCTGCTCGAGGCCCTCGGCTTCCTGCTCGGCGCGCGCGGCTCGTCGTCCTGGCTGCGCACGGGCGCCGACCGCCTCGAGGTCGAGGGCGTCTTCGACGCCGCCGATCTCCCGGCCGAGCTTCGCGAGCGCTACAAGGTCTCCGGCCCCGCGTTCGTCGCGCGCCGCGAGCTCGACGCCGCGGGTAAGACGCGCGCCATGATCCACGCCCAATCGGCGCCGGTCGCCGCGCTCGCCGCCCTCGGCGACGCGTTCGCCGACTTCCACGGCCAGCACGAGAACCAGGCATTGATGCGCCCCGCGGTGCAGCTCGAGCTGCTCGACCGCTACGCGGGCCTGGAGCCGGAGCTCGAGGCGCTCGCCGCCGCGCACGCGAGATGGAGCGGGCTGTCGGCGCGGCTGGCGGCCTCGTCGATGTCCGACGAGGAGCGCCGCCGGCGCGTGGAGCTGCTGCGCTTCCAGCTCGAGGAGATAGACGCCGCCAAGCCCCGGCTCGGCGAGGAGGAGGAGCTCGAGGAGCGGCTTCCCCGCCTCAAGAACGCCGAGCGCCTGCGCGGCTTCGCCGACCAGGCCTACGGACTTCTCTATGCCGAGGAGGACGCCGCGCTCGCCCGCCTCATGAAGGCCGAGCGCGCCCTCGGCGAGCTGGCCAAGATCGACGGCGCGGCCGGCAGGCTCCAGGGCGAGCTCGAGGCCGCCCGCTTGGCCATCGACGCGGTCGCCCACGAGGTGGGGGATTATCGCGACCGCACCGTCGCCGATCCCGCGGCGCTCGACGGCCTGTTGTCGCGGCAGGAGGCCTTGTCGCGCCTGAAGAAGCGGCACGGACCGACGCTGGCCGACGTGATCGCCACGCGCGCGCGCCTGGCGTCCGAGCTCGACGGGCTGGAGAACTCCGACGCGCGCATCGAGGAGACCAAGCGCGAGCTCGCCGCCGCCGAGGCCGCGCTCTCCGCGCTCTGCGACAAGGCGCACGGCCTGCGCGTCAAGGCCGCCAAGAAGCTCGAGGCGTCGGTTCTCAAGGAGCTCAAGGTCCTGGGCATGCCGCACTCGCGCTTTTCCTGCTCGGTCGAGATGGAGGAGGGCGCCTGGTCGCGCACCGGCGCCGACGCGGTCGAGTTCCTGCTCACCGCCAATCCCGGCGAGCCGCTGCGCGCCGTGAAGGCCGCCGCCTCCGGCGGCGAGCTGTCCCGCGTCATGCTCGCGCTCAAGACCGCCTTCGCCAAGGCCGACCGCACGCCGCTGCTCGTCTTCGACGAGGTCGACTCGGGCATCGGCGGCGAGGTCGCCACCGCGGTCGGCGAGAAGCTCGCCGTGCTCGCCAAGGGCCGGCAAGTCCTGTGCGTCACGCATCTGCCGCAGGTCGCCTGCCGCGCCGCGACGCACTTCCACGTCTCGAAGGAGGTCGTCTCGGGACGCACGCGCGTGCGCCTGGAGCGGCTGACCGGGGAACGCCGTCTCGAGACGGTGGCCTCGATGCTGGGCGGGCGCGCCGCCACCGCCGCCAGCCGCAAACACGCCCAAGAACTACTGGAGAACTCCCTCACATGACGACCAAGGTCCGCACCCGCTTCGCGCCGTCCCCCACGGGCTTCCTGCACATCGGCGGCGCCCGCACCACGCTCTACAGCTGGCTGTTCGCGCGCCGCCACGGCGGCGACTTCATCCTGCGCATCGAGGACACCGACGAGGTGCGCTCGACCGACGAGTCCGTCACGGCCATCCTCGACTCGATCAAGTGGCTCGGCCTGAACTGGGACGAGGGTCCGATCGACGGCAAGTCCGACAAGGGCCCGCACGCGCCGTACTTCCAGATGAAGCGCGTCGAGATCTACCGCAAGTACCTCGACCAGCTGCTCGCCGAGGGCAAGGCCTACCGCTGCTACTGCACCAAGGAGGAGCTCGACGAGATGCGCCGCCTCGCGCAGCTCGAGAAGCGCCCGCCGCGCTACGACGGCCGCTGCCGCGCCTTGTCCGAGGCTGGGCGCAAGGAGCGCGAGGCCCAGGGCAAGAAGTGGTCCATCCGCTTCAAGATGCCCGTCGAGGGCGCCACCGTCGTCGACGACAAGATCCGCGGCATGGTCAGCTTCGAGAACAAGCTGCTGCAGGACCTCGTCATCTGGAAGACGACCGACGGCCCCACGTACAACTTCTGCTGCGTCATCGACGACCATCTGATGGGCATGACCCACGTGGTCCGCGGCGACGAGCACCTGTCCAACACGCCGTCGCAGATCCAGATCTACTACGCGCTGGGCTGGCAGCCTCCGGTGTTCGCGCACCTGTCGATGATCCTGGGCCCGGACGGCTCGAAGCTCTCGAAGCGCCACGGCGCGACGTCCGTGCTCGAGTACCGCGACCAGGGCTACCTGCCGCACACGATGCGCAACTACCTGGCCCTGCTCGGCTGGTCGAACGCTCAGTCCCAGCAGCTGTTCACGGACGAGGACCTGATCGCCCAGTTCGACCTCGAGGGCTGCCAGAAGAGCCCGGCCACGTTCGACACCGTAAAGCTGCAGTGGATGAACGGCGAGTACATCCGCCAGACGCCGCTGCCGGAGCTCATCGAGCTGGCCAAGCCCTTCCTGGAGAAGGCCGGCTTGATCGGCCTGCCCGGGCCGAGCTTCGAGAAGACCATCGCGCTCGAGAAGGAGAAGTTCAAGCTCCTCTCGGAGATCCCGACCTTGATCGAGTTCTTCTACAAGCCCGTCGAGGTCACCGAGAAGGCCGCCAAGGTCCTGAGCGGCCCGGGCGCCAGGGACGCGCTCGCCGGCCTGGCCGAGGCTCTCAAGGACTTCGCCCCGTTCGAGGACAAGGCGCTCGAGGCCAGAATCCGCCAGTTCGTCGAGGAGAAGGGCCTCAAGGCCGGGCAGGTCTTCCACCCGCTGCGCGCGGCCGTCTCGGGGCGCACCGAGGGGCCGACGCTGTTCCTGATGCTCGAGATCATGGGCAAGGAAACGGTCCTCGCCCGCCTCAAGGACGCCGCCGCGAAGGCCGCCTGACGCGGGCCGGCGGGGGCGCCCTGGGTCTTGCAACCTTCGGGCGTTCTCATATACTATGCCGTTCTCGATTTCGACGGAGGAGTTTTTATGGCTAAGAAGAGCGTGAAGAAGGCCGCGGCGACCGCGGTGAAGGCCGCGCCCGCGTCCAAGAAGGCCGCCGTGTCGGCCGCCAATTTCGCGAAGGAGCGCGCGTGGCTCACGCCCGCCAAGCTGAAGGAGATCCGCTCCGAGCTCGTCGGCATGCGCGACGACATCCTGAAGACCGTGGGAAAGCAGAAGGCCGAGGAGGGCGTCGACAACGGCGACTCCGTCGACCAGGCCAGCCAATCGATAGAAAAAGAGCTTCTTTTCGAGCTCTCCGACAACGAGCGCGGCACCCTCGACATGATCGAGGCCGCCATCCGCAAGGTCGACAACGGCACGTACGGCCTGTGCGAGGCGACGCAGCGTCCGATCGGGCGCCAGCGCCTCGAGGCCATCCCTTACTGCCGCTACTCGATCGAGTACCAGAACCAGATCGAGAACAAGGAGACCGAGGCCGAGCCGGGCCCGGACTTCAGCACGATCGGCGAGTTCAGCGGCGGCGGCGAAGGCTAAGCGCCGCTCTTCGCTTCCGGCAGGCCTTCCTCGCGCCAGGCGGCGAAGCCGCCCACCAGGTCCGCGACGTCCCTCCGTCCGCTCGCGCGCAGCAGGCTCGCCGCGATCGACGACCGGTAGCCTCCCGCGCAGTAGACCGCCACGGCCCGTCCGGCCGGCAGGTCGGGGATCCCGCCCGGCCATTTCGAGAGAGGCGCGTGCACGCTGCCCGCGATGAAGCCCTCGGCGCGCTCCGCGTCGCTCCGCACGTCCACGACCAGCGGCGGCTCCTTCGAGGCGAGGCGCTCGTCGAGCGCTCGCGCCGTCAGGCGCGGCGTCTCCTCCAGAAGATCCGGCCGGCGGGCGAGCGCTTCCATGCCGCCCGCGAGCGCGCCGGTCACGCGGTCGAAGCCGACGCGCGCGAGCCGGGTGACCGCCTCGCGCTCCCGGCCCGCGTCGGCGATGAGGACGATGGGCCGTTCGCGGTCGAGCACGCTCCCCGCCCACGTCGCGAACTTGCCGTCCAGCCCGACGTTGAGCGCGCCGCGCCAATGAGCGCCCGCGAAGTCGGCGGGGTCGCGCACGTCGAGCAGCTGGGCGCCGGCGCGCGCCGCGGCCTCCGCCTCGGCGGCGGGCAGCGCGCGGGCCCTCGCCGCGTCGAGCGTCGCGCGCTCGCGGCGGTTCATGTCCGCGTCGTGGGCGAAGTAGGCGGGGGCCTCGACCTGGTCGGCCGTCACCAGCCGGACGAACTCCTCGCGGCTCTTGGCCTTCAGCGCGTAGTTGTAGCGCTTCTGCTCCCCGATCGTCGACACGCGCTCGTTGGACAGCGACTTGCCGCACGCCGAGCCGGCGCCGTGGGCCGGATACACGAGCGTGTCGTCGGGCAGGGCCATGAGCTTGCGCGTCAGGGACTCGTACAGCATGCCGGCGAGGGCGTCGGAGCTGAAGCCGGCCGAGGCCATCAGATCGGGGCGTCCCACGTCGCCGATGAACAGCGTGTCTCCGGTCAGCGCGGCTTTGGGCGTCTTCGGATCGGCGTCCAGGTCGTAGACGAGCAAGGTCACGCCCTCGGGCGTGTGGCCCGGCGTCTCCAGCACGCCGAGGCCGAGCGAGCCCCACTCGAGCCGGTCGCCGTCGCGCAGGGGGGAGAAGGCGTAGTCGGCGGAGGCGCGCGCGCCGAGGTGGACCGTCGCGCCGCAGCGATCGCGCAGCTCCAGGTGCCCGGCGACGAAGTCCGCGTGGAAATGGGTGAGCATCACGTGCTTGATCCGCGCGCCGAGACGGCGCGCTTCCTCGATGTAGAGGTCGACGTCGCGCTGGGGATCGACGACGACGGCGGTCCCGGTGCGCTCGTCGGCGAGGAGATAGGAGGCGTGCGCGAGGCAGGCGAGGTAGAACGGGCGGATCTGCATGGCTCCAATTTACCCTTTTTCCGCCTTGAAAACGTAACAGGACGAGGGGTATCCTGGAACCGGTGAAGTATTGGGTCTATAAAGACTCGCGGATCCTCGGCCCCTTCGACAAGGACTCGGTCGCGGGTCTGCCGGGGGTCGACGCGTCCACCTTGGTCTCCGTCGGCGAATCCGCGGCGGCCGGAGAGGGCGATTGGCGCCCCGCCGGCGACATCACGGATCTAGCGGCTTTGCCGCTCGACCGCGGTCCGGCGTGGCCCGTCGACGACATGTCCTCGACCTACGGCCTATTGGACAAGCTCCAGCTGGAGACGGCCGGGCTGATCGGCGACGACGAGTTCCCCGGCGCCGCCGAGGAGCTGTTCCAGGACCCCGTCATGAAGGCGGGGTTCGGCGGCCTGCTCGACCCGCGGCCGACCGTCGACGAGGCCGAGCTGCGCCGCGCCAAGGACCGCGCGTCCGAGCTGACGGTCCAGCTCGAGCTGCTGTACAAGCGCGTCGCGGAGCTCGAGGCCGGACAGACGAGCCTCGTGCATCGCCTCGCCGAGAAGGAGCTGCAGCTGCGCTCCAAGCTCGGCCCGGCCTACGCGCCGGAGCCCGCTCCCGCGCCCGCGGCGCCCGCGACCGCCGCTCCTTCATCCGCCGCCCCCGCCGCTTTCGCGCCTCCGGCGCCTCAGCCGCCGACGACCGCGCCGCCGCCGGCGGATTGGGCTCCGCCCGCCGCGGGAGGAGCGTTCCCGAGCTTCCCGTCCATCGGCGCTCCTGCGGTTGCGCCGGTGCCGCTCCCGCCCGTCCCGCTCGCGCCGCCCGCCCCGTTCGCGACGCCCGCTCCGCTCTCGCCCGTCGACGCCGCGGGGCCGCCGCTGCCCGCCTCGTCCCTTGCCCCTCCCGTTGGGCTCGCTCCGCCGGCCCCGCCGATCCCGCCCCTGGCGCCGTTGCCGTCCGCCTCCGCCGTCCCCGCGGCGCCGCCGGCCGCGGCGCCCGCGCCGGCGCCCTCCGAGCCGAAAAAGGCTCGCTTCGAGAAGAAGACGTTCAAGATCGTGCCGACGGTGAAGTCGTTCCGCGTCGTCGGGCCGGACGAGCCCGCGACGAGCGCGCCGTCGGCCGCCGCGCCGCGGCTGCCTCCGGCTCCCGAGATGCCCGCGGTCGCCCCGGCTCCCGCTCCCGCGCCGATCACGCTCGAGCCCCTTCCCGCCGCGATCGCTCCGCTCTCGGCGATCGCTCCGCTCTCGGCGCCGCCTCCTCCGACCCTGACGGCGGCGCCCGCGCCGGCGACCTTCATCCCGGCCGCGCCTCTTTCCGCGCCGCCCATCCCGGTGTTCGACGCGCCGACGGAAGTCGTTCCGTCGTCCATTTTGAACCCGATGGCGTCTCCGGCGCCGACGCCGGCGCCCATGCCGCCCGCGACTCTCTCCTTCGGCGCCCCCGCGACGGCGGAGCCGGCCGCCGTGATGCCCTCGTTCTCCAGCCCGCTGGGCAACGACATGTCGGGCGCGCCGTCCACCGAGGAGGCGCTCGCGCGCCTCGCCAAGCCTGCGCCCGCGCCGCCCACTAAGGCCCCGCGGCCGCCGCGCAGCAACAAGCCGTTCGTGATCGGAGCGGGCCTCCTCGTCGTCGTGATGACGGTCATCGGCGTGGTCTTCCTGCGCCATCCGAAGGACCTCAAGCAGATGACGGAGCTCGACGACGGGCGCGCGCGTCTGGGCGCCGAGCCGCCCGCCGACGACGCGATGCGTCCCCCGCTGGTCAAGCCGAAGATGGCCGCGCCGCCCGCCGATTCGTCGGCGCCGATCGCGCCCGCGGCGCCCGCGACGCTCGCTCCGCTCGCGCCGGACGCCGCGGAGACCGCGCGCGCGGCCTCGCAGGCGAAGCTCGACGCGGCCGTGGCGGCCGTGAAGGACTTCCCTCTCGACGGCGAACGCGGCACCGTGGCGCAATGGCTGCAATTCTCGTACTCGGCGAGCCCGGACGCCGGCAAGGAGACCTGGAGCGCGAGCGAGACGGCGGACAAGACGTACCTGGTCGAGTACCGCTTCGCGCCGGCCCGCGGCGGCGACGAGGTGCATTACCTGTTCGAGGTCGACATGGACCGCGGCTTCGTGATCGGAAAGAATCTCGACGCCAAGAGCGTCCTGGCCGGAGGCCCGCGCGCCGCCGCGGAGAAGCCGAAGGCCAAGGCCAAGCCCAAGGCGCGCAAGCCCGCCCATAAGAAGGCCGCGCGGCGGCCCGCCGAGTCGGCGACGCCCAAGGAAGTGCCGCTGCTGCCGCTGCCCGACGAAGGGGCGCTGCGGCCGCCGGCGGAGGACGACGGCGCGTTCAACTCCGACACGGTCAATTCCGGGTTATAACGCGTCTTTCGTTCACTTCTTATTAATGCGACGCCCCCATGCCGCAGCCTTGACAAAGTCCGGCGCGAACCCTAACCTATAGGAATAATGGCGAACGTACAGCATCGAATCTCGATCGGCCTTTCTCGACGATTGGCCGATCTTCTCGTCGAGGAGAAGCTTCTCACCGCGGCCCAGCTCCAGCAAGCCCTGGAGGCCCAGAAGGGCGGCAGCGAGAAGCTGGGGACCTTGCTCATCGACATGGGCCTCGTTCCCGAGGACAAGCTCCTTCAGTTCCTCGCGGAAAGGACCGGGATCTCCTTCGTTTCCCTGGCGGAGTTCGGCGAGATCTCCGAGGACGCCGTCGCCGCGGTCCCCGAGGCGATCGCCCGGCAGAAGATGCTGATGCCGTTCAACAAGACCAAGGACCGCTTGACCGTCGCCATCGCAGACCCCTTGGACGTGATGGTTCTCGACGACCTCAAGATGCTGACCGGCTGCGAGGTCGTCGGCTGCCTCGCCGCCGAGAGCGAGATCGCCGCCGCCCACGATAAGTACTACAAGCAGGCCACCTCGCAGGAGGTCCTCGACGACATCGTCGCCAAGACGGCGGCCGACGAGGCCGCGGCCGACGCCATCGAGCACGTCGCGGAGAAGGACGATAAGGCCAACGAGGCCTCTCTCGAGAAGGAGGCCGAGGACGCGCCGGTGATCAAGATGGTGAACCTGATCATGGCCGGCGCGGTGAAAGCCCATGCCTCGGACATCCACGTCGAGGCCTACGAGAAGGAGCTGCGCATCCGCTACCGCATCGACGGCGTCCTGCACGAGCAGCCCTCTCCGCCGAAGAAGTTCCACAACGCGATCTGCGCCCGCATCAAGATCATGTCGAACTTGAACATCGCCGAGAAGCGCGTGCCCCAGGACGGCCGCCTGAAGCTCAAGATCGAAGGCAAGGCGGTGGACATGCGCGTGTCCGTGCTCCCTTGCGCGCCCGGCGAGAAGGTCGTCATGCGCATCCTGGACTCGAGCGGCCTCAAGGTCAACATGACCCAGCTCGGCTTCGAGCCCGAGGCGATGGCCGTGTTCAAGAAGGCGATGGAGTCGCCCTACGGCGTCGCCCTCGTCACCGGCCCGACGGGCTCGGGCAAGTCGACCACGCTCTACTCCGCGCTCGCCAACCTCAACACGCCGGACACGAACATCATGACCGCCGAGGACCCGGTCGAGTACCAGCTCAAGGGCATCAACCAGGTCCAGATCCACAACCAGGTCGGCCTCACCTTCGCCGCGGCCCTGCGCTCCTTCCTGCGCCAGGACCCGGACGTCATCATGGTCGGCGAGATCCGCGACCAGGAGACGGCGACCATCGCGATCAACGCGGCGCTGACCGGCCACTTGGTCTTCTCGACGCTGCACACCAACGACACCTCGCAGACGATCACGCGCCTGGGCATGATGGGCGTCGAGCCGTTCCTCGTCAGCGCCGCGATGCTCATGGTCGAGGCCCAGCGGCTGCTGCGCGCGATCTGCCCGAAGTGCAAGGAGCCCTACGAGGTCGAGAAGGACCTCCTGCTCAAGCTCGGCGTGCCCGAGGTCCAGATCCAGCTGACCGACAAGGGCAAGGTCGTCCTCTACAAGGGGAAGGGCTGCGAGAACTGCGCGATGACCGGCTACCGCGGCCGCGCCGGCCTCTACGAGGTCATGGACATGACCGATGCCATCCGGCAGCTCGTTTTGGACAGGGCATCCGCCAAAGAGATCAAGACTCAATCGATGAAGCAAGGCATGCTGACCTTGCGCATGTGCGCCGTGCGCAAGCTCCTCTCCGGCGCCACCACCGTCGAGGAGATGCTGCGCGTGACTCAGGCCGACTAGAGGAAAACGAACTATGGTTTCAATGGGCGAGCTTTTCCTGCTGATGCACGAGCGCGGCGCGTCGGACCTCCACTTGACCGTCGGCGCGCCTCCGATCCTGCGCGTGGACGGCCAGCTCGTCCCGAGCCCGTTCGAGAAGCTCAACTCCGACGCGACGCAGACCCTCGTGTACTCGCTGCTCAACGACCAGCAGCGCCAGCGCTTCGAGGCGCAGAACGAGCTCGACCTGGCCTTCAACCTGCGCGGCATCGGCCGCATGCGCATGAACGTCTACCGCCAGACCGGCAGCGTCGGGGCCGCGGTGCGCTCGATCCCGAGCTCCTTCAAGACGTTCGACGAGATCGGCCTGCCGCGCTCGATCCTGGAGATCATCAAGCTGCCCAAGGGCCTCGTGCTGGTCACCGGTCCGACGGGCTCGGGCAAGTCGACCACGATCGCGAGCATGATCGACTTCATCAACGAGAGCCGCGCCGCGCACATCATGACCGTCGAGGACCCCATCGAGTTCGTCCACACCCACAAGAAGTCGATCGTCAACCAGCGCGAGGTCGGCCAAGACACGACGAACTTCGAATCGGCGCTGCGCCACGTCCTGCGCCAGGACCCCAACGTGATCCTCATCGGCGAGCTGCGCGACCTCGAGACGATCCAAGCCGCGCTGAACATCGCGGAGACGGGCCACCTCGTGCTCGCGACGCTGCACACGACGGACTGCGCGCAGACGATCAACCGCATCATCGACGTGTTCCCGCAGCACCAGCTCGAGCAGGTCCGCGTCCAGCTCTCGTTCGTCCTGCAGGCGGTGCTGTGCCAGCAGCTGCTGGGACACGCCTCGGGCGCGGGCCGCGTGCTCGCCTGCGAGACCTTGATCGTCAACGCGGCCATCCGCAACCTGATCCGCGAGCAGAAGGTCGAGCAGATCCAGGTCGCGATCCAGACCGGCGGCAAGGTGGGCATGCAGACGATGAACCAAGGCCTCGCCGAGCTCTACTTCAAGCAGAAGATCACTTTCCAGGAAGCGATGGCGCACTCGCTGGACCCCGAGGACCTGCGGCGGCTCATGCAGCGCCAGATGACGGCGCAGGCGCCGAAGTAGGAGAGAGAACATGCCCGCATACGCCTATAAAGCGAAGACGTCCGCCGGTCTCGTGATGCAGGGCGTCATCGACGCCGACGAGCAGAAGGGGGCGGTCGACAAGCTCCGCTCCCAGAAGCTCGTCGTGCTCGAGATCGCCGAGAAGACCGCCGGGCCGCTCGACAAGATCAAGGCGCTGATCGCGGCGGGCAGCAAGGGCAAGGTCACGTCCAAGGACCTGGTGCTCTTCTCGCGCCAGCTTTCCACCCTGGTCGGCGCGGGCGTGCCGATCGTGCAGAGCCTCGGCATCCTCGAGACGCAGGCGGAGAACCCGGCTTTCAAGGAAGTCCTGGCCGGAGTGAAGGCCGACATCGAGGCCGGCCTTTCGATCTCGGACGCGCTGAAGAAGCACCCGGACGCGTTTCCCGACCTCTACACGTCGATGATCAAGGCCGGCGAGCTCGGCGGGATCCTGGACACCATCCTCGAGCGTCTGACCGTCTACATGGAGAGCTCCGAGGCCCTCAAGGCCAAGGTCAAGTCGGCGATGATGTACCCGGCCATCGTCTTGTCGATCTGCGCCATCGTCACCTGCTTCCTGATGGTGTTCGTCATCCCGACCTTCAAGAACATCTTCGCGAGCTTCGGCGCCGAGCTGCCGCTGCCCACGCAGATCCTGATCAACATCTCGGACGCGATGAAGCACTACTGGTACCTGCTGGTCGCGACGCCGTACGGCGTCTACCAGGGCTTCATCGCCTTCTACAAGACGCCGAAGGGACAGAAGCTCGTCGACGGCTACACCCTGCGCGCTCCGATCTTCGGCATCATCCTGAAGAAAGTCGCGGTCGCGCGCTTCACGCGCACGCTCGGCACGCTGATCAAGTCCGGCGTGCCGATCATGCAGGCGCTCGAGACCGTCGCGCAGACGGCCGGCAACGTCGTCATCGCCGACGCCGTCCTCGCGACGCGCGAGTCGATCCGGGAGGGCGGCCACCTGTCGGACCCGCTGAAGAAGTCGGGCATCTTCCCCAACATGGTCACCTCGATGATCTCCGTCGGCGAGGAGACCGGCGCGCTCGACGTCATGCTGTCCAAGATCGCGGACTTCTACGACCAGGAGGTCGACACCGCCGTGAAGGGCCTGACCTCCTTGATCGAGCCCATCGTCATCGTCGTCATGGGCGTCGTCATCGGCACGATCGTCGTCGCGATGTTCATGCCGATGTTCGGCCTCGGCGAGCTGGCCAGCAAGCAGGGCTGATTTAAAACGGGGTCAGGCTTTGACTTATTGACTTATGGTCGCATAAGTCAATAAGTCAAAGCCTGACCCCAACGTTTAGCCCTCGAAGAGGTTCTTCTCGCGCAGGGTGCGGTGGTAGGTGATGCCGAAGCGGTGCGCCTCGTCGCGCAGGCGCTGGAGCAGGCTCAGCTCCGGGCTGCCGACCGGCAGCAGGATCGACTCGGGGCGCCCGGGAACGAAGACCTCCTCGATCCGCTTGGCCAGCGAGGCGATCGGCAGCTTGAGCTTGAGCTCGGCGAGCGCCGCCTGGGCCGCGCCGAGCTGGCCCTTGCCGCCGTCGATGAGCACGAGGTCCGGCAGGGCCGCCTTCTCGGCCTGCAGCCGCTTGTAGCGGCGGTAGACGACCTCGTGCATGGACTTGAAGTCGTCGATGCCCGCGACGTCGCGGATCTTGAACTTGCGGTAGTGGTCGCGGTGGGGGCGCCCGCCCACGAAGCAGACCATCGAGGCGACGGTCTGGTGCCCTTGGAAGTGCGAGATGTCGAAGCACTCGACGTGCACGGGCGGGACGGCGAGCCCCAAGGCGGCCTGCAGGGCGGTCACCGACCGCGAAGCGGCCAAGTGGCCGCCGACTTCGTCGGCGTTCACGGCGCGGACGCGGATGCGCTCGCCCATGAGCCCGAGCGCGTGCATGTTGTCGCGCATCAGCGCGGCCTTCTCGAACTCGAGATTCTCCGACGCGGTCTTCATCTCCCGCTCGAACTCCTCCTGCAGGTCCTTGTACTTGCCCTTGAAGAACATCACCGCGCGCTCGGCAATGCTCCGGTAGTTGTCCTTGGAGACGCGCGCGGCGCAGGGCGCGGGGCATTCCTTCGTGTGGTAGTAGATGCAGGAGTTGATCTTGCGCCGGTCGAGAGGCTTGGTCTCGGAGAAGTCCCAGCGGCAGGGCCGCAGCGGGAGTATGTGCTGCTTCCAGAGATAGCGCAGGAGACTCTTCACCGGCGCGACCTTCGGGTACGGTCCGAAGTAGACGCCGCCGTCGCGGAGCCGGCGCCGCGTGAGGAACATGCGCGGAAAGTCCTCGCCCATCGTGATCTTGAGATACGGATAGCTCTTGTCGTCCTTCCACACCGCGTTGAAGAACGGCTGGTTCTCCTTGATCAGGCGCTGCTCGATGAGCAGGGCCTCGCGCTCCGACTCGCACAGGACATAGTCGATCCGGCGGATGAGGGGAGCGAGGGCCTGGTTCTTGACGTTGTCGTTCTTCGGGTTGAAGTACTGGGCGACGCGCTGGGCCAGATCGTTGGCCTTGCCGATGTACAGGATGTCCCCGCCGGCGTCGCGCATGATGTAGACGCCCGTCTTGTGCGGGAGGTGGCGCCGGTCGAGCGTCCGGCCGGACTCGTCTTCGCCGGCTTCGTCGGGGGTCATCTCCCCAGTATAACCCTTCCGAATCCAAAGTCGCATGGACAGGACGGCGTCCGCCTATTACACTCAAGGGATGAGCCTCGCTTGCCTGGCCCTGCTCGCGTCCTTGTCCGCGCCGCCCGCGGCCGCCGCCGCGGCGGCCCCGCCCGCGCGCCTGGCGTACGCTGACGGCGACGTGACGATCCAGTCCAAGGACGGCGGCCGCCTCGGGAGGACCGGCGCGGCGCTCGCCGACGGCGAGGCGGTGGTGACGGGCCCAGGGGCGACGGCGATCGTCGAGACGGCCGACGGCTCCCGCCTCAAGCTGAGAGAGTCCAGCCGCCTGGTCCTGAACCTCCCGGCGGTCCGCCGGCCCGAGACCGAGGTCGAGCTGTCGTGGGGAGGCGTCTTCGCCAAGGTCACGAAGCGCCGGCTCGGCGAGCAGTTCCGCGTGCGCACGCAGACGGCGGTCGCCGCGGTCCGCGGGACGCAGTTCTTCACCGCCTACGGCCGCGACGCCGGCAAGACCAAGGACTTGTGGGTCTGCGTCAACGAAGGGGCTGTCGACGTCAAGACCGACGGCGCCAAGGAGGGCCTCCTCGTGCCCGCCGGCAAGGGCGTGCTCGTCAAAGCCGGGACCGAGCTGACCCAGCCTCAGGCCTACGATTGGACCAAGCTCCTCAACTGGAACATGGACGCGAAGACCGGCGGCGTCGAGGACCGGACCGACCTCGAGAGCGCGTACACGGAGCTCATTGACCAGGACTACCGCTGAGCGCGCGGCGCGGGCCGCGCTGTGCTCGCTCGCCTGCGCGGCCGCCTCTCTCGCCGCGGCCGCGCCGTCGCCGGAGGCGCCGAGCGGCCGTCCCGTCGAGTACGAGTCCTCGCAGGCTCTCTTCGGCCGTCTCGACGCGCTCGAGCCGATGGCGCGCGCCGCCGAGCGCTGGCAATACGACGGTCTCCATCCTTACAAGGAGCTCACGCTCGGTTCCTATGCCCGCGTCCAGAAGCGCTTGAAGCTCGGCGCGTTCTACCGGCTTCAGTACGGCGCGCGCCACGACGACGACTGGAAGAACGACGCCCCGGGCCGCTGGAGCTGGCGGGACACGACGGACCGGCCCGAGAGCGTGCTGATCCTCGACGCCACGCCGCGGACGGAGCTTTCGTTCCTGCCGGGCGGTCATTGGGTGGGCTCCCTGAAGCTCCGCGGGGAGCACAACCTCTTCAACGGGCAATCGTCGCTGCTGTTCGCGCCGGAGCTGGCTTGGTTCTGGATGGACGGGCTGACGCCGCGGGCCACGCTGTTCCTCCGCTTCGAAGGCGTGTTTCCGCTCAACTACGGGGAGACCGCGATCCGGGAGAAGTGGTGGTACCTCGCGGGTCTCTGGCACGCCCGGCCGTGGCTGTCGCTGGGGCCGTCGATCGCCCTGCGCGACGAGACCTGGACCACGTCGGCGCAGTTCCAAGCCAAGAATCCCGGCGCGGACTACAAGGTCCAATGGCGGTCGTGGGCGCCGGGGTTCGAGCTGGTGGCGCGCCTGCGTTGAGCGCTCCCGGGGGCTCGATTGACGGGGAAGCCGCCCAAAAGGCATAATTGCTGACCATGGCAAAGAAGAAGCAGACCCGGCACAAATCGGCCCTCAAGGCCCAGCGTCAGGCCGAAAGGCACACTCTCCACAACCGCGCGATCAAGAAGGACGTCCGCGTCGCCGTCCGCGCCGTCATCGACGCCGCCAAGGCGAAGGACGTCAAGAAGATCGCGGAGCTCACCGCGAAGGCCTCGTCGACGCTCGACAAGGCCGCGAAGACCGGCACGATCCACTGGAAGGCCGCCGCGCGCAAGAAGTCGCGCATGGCTCTCGCCGCCCAGAAGCTGATCTCCGGCTCCGCCGCCGCCGCCGCGAAGTAGCGTCCGTCCATCGCGAGACAGCGCCCGCCCGAGAGGGCGGGCGCTTCTTTTTTCGCACGAAGGGGGTCAGGCTTTGACTTATTGACTTCTTCGGTCAGACGGCCGCCCGGACTATAAGTCAATAAGTCAAAGCCTGACCCCTTTTGTCCTGCGATTAGGCGGGGGAGAGGGTGCGGGCGCAGAGCTCGACGACGAGGCGCTCGAGCTCGAGCTTGGGATCGAGCCAGGTCTTCGACTTGAGGTCGGTCTCGACCTCGAGGCAGCGGCGCAGGTCGCGGCGCAGGCGCTCCTCGGTCACGCGCGAAGCCCGCGTGAAAAAGGCCGTGTCATAAAAAATCCTGAGGCGCGTCTCGATCTCGCGCTGCGGCATCCCCGCCTTCAGCAGGCGCTTGGCCTTCAGCTGCTTGAGGTAGCCGTTGCGGATCTGGGCGAGGGAGCGGAAGACGACCTCCTCCGGCTTGGCGTCGGCGAAGGCCCCGCGCAGGTAGCCGAGGCAGGCCTTGAGGTCGCGGCCTTGGACCAGCTTCTCGAACGCCCACGGATCCGCCGACTTGCGGTAGCCCAGGCAGGCGAGCGCGGCGGAGGCCTCGAGGACGGAGCCCTCGCCGGAATAGAGGATGAGCTTCTCGAGCTCCCCGGCGAGGATGCCCCAATCGGTGCCGGCCTCGCCGACGAGCGTCTCGGCCGCCTCGGGCGCCAGCGTCTTGCCCGCCTTCTTGGCCTCCGCGATCAGGCGCGAGGCGGCCTCCTCCTCGGTGAGCGGCGAGAAGACGCAGTTGGCGCCGGCGGCGGCCGCGGCGCCCGCGAGCGCGTCCTTCTTGTCGGGACGCTTGTCCTCGGAGAGCAGGACGAGGGTCGTCGTCGCCGACGGCGACTTGAGGTACTCGGCGTACGCGGCGCGCGCGTCGGCCGGGAGCTTGGGACTGCGGACGATGACCAGGCGCCGGTCGGCGAACACGGGGAGCGTCAGCGCCTCGGCGACGGCCAAAGGCGCCTCCGACGCGGGCTCGCCCGAGAACTCGCAGAGGTTGAAGTCGTCGGCCTTGAACAGCTCCTTGAGCTTCAGGACCGCGTCGGCTTTCGCGGCGGACTCCTCGCCGAACAGATAGTACACGGGCCGGAACTTTCCGGCCTGCCATTCCTTCAGGAGCTCGTGGGGGCGCAGCTCCATGGCCGGCTCAGTAGGGCGCCGGGACGACGGGCGTGATCGGCTTCTCGGGCGCGGCCGGCGGAGCGGTCGAGGGAGCGTCCCCGGTGATGCGGCGCTCCGAGGTCCCGGTGATGGCCCCGAAGCCGTCCACGACGCGCGTGACGATCTTCGGCGCGAGCTGGGCCCAGATCTGCTCGCGCGCCTGCTCCTCGGTCAGGCCGTTGGCCAGCGTCTGGTTGGCGTAGGTGAGCGAGCCCTCGATGTTCCGCTCCTCCCAGATGGCCTGGTTCGTGCTCCGGTCGATGAGCGTGACGTTGAGGAGGATGCGCAGCTTATAGGACGTCGGCGCGAGCGTCGCGTCATACTGCAGCGGGGTCAGGATATAGCGCGAGAGCGTGATCCAGACGATGCCGTTCGCGTCGGACTCCGGAACGAGCGGATAACGCGCGTCCGCCTCGAACGCGTCGCGGACCGCCAGCGACAGCTTGTCCTCCACGCCGAACTGCTGCGTCTTGTTCTCGATGGGGTGGAGCGCGAGCCTCTGGATGTTGCTGGGCAGGAGCTGCGGCGTGGGGCGATAGGACACGTCGGGGCCGGACCCGCAGGCGGCCAGCGCGGCGGCGGCGAGAGGCAGGGCGAGGCGGCGGAGGCGGTCTCTCATGGCGTGCTCGGCGCGCTCGGGCTGCCGCCGGAGCCCGCCGCATCGGTGGCTCCGAAGCCGTCGACGACGCGGCTGACGACCATCGGGGCGAGGATGGCCCAAAGGTTCTGGCGCGCGGCGTCCTCGGAGAGGCCGCCGGTGAACGTGACGTACGGGTAGGAGATGGAAGCCTCGAGGCCCTTCTCGTCCCAGAGGGGCTTGGCCGCGGCGCGATCGACGAGCTGGACGTCGAGGCTGACGTGCAGGCGGTACGTCATCGGGTTGAGGTTCGCGTCGTACTGGAGCGGCGTCAGGATGTAGCGGGTGATCGTGATGAGGACGTCGCCGTCCGACTCATCGTGCGGCACCAGAGGGTGGCGGGCGTCGCGCAGGAACTCGTCGCGCACCGCGGTGGTGAGCTGATCCTCCATCCCGGGCTGCTGGGTCTTGTTGACGATGGGCAGGATCGCCAGCTTATGGATGTTCGCCGGCAGGGGCGGCCCCCGGCGCGCCGCCGGCGCCGCGCAGGCGGCCAAGGCGGCGGCGGCGAGGAGGACGATCCGGCGCATCGCTATTTCACCACCAGGTTGACGAGCTTCTTGGGCACGACGATCTTCTTGACGATCGTCTTGTTGTCGACGGCGACCTTGACCTTCGCGTCGGCCAAGGCGGCCTCGAGGATCGCGGCTTCGGCGGCCTCGGCCGCGATGGAGAACGTCGAGCGCAGCTTGCCGTTGACTTGAACGGCGTATTCGATCACCGACTCGACCAGGAACTTGGCGTCCCAGGCCGGCCATGCCTGGCGGCACAGGAGGTCCTTGCGGCCGAGCATGGACCACAGCTCCTCCGTGACGTGCGGAGCGAACGGGTTCAGGAGGATGAGCAGGGTCTCGAGATCGACCTTGGCCGGCACGGCTTCCTTCTGGATCTCGTTGCAGTAGGTCATCAAGGTCGAGATGCAGGTGTTGAAGCCGAAAGCTTCCAAGTCCTCGCTGACCTTCTTGATCGCGCGATGGCGCGCCGAGACGAGGCCGTCGCCGGGGGCCGCGGCGGCGCCCGATTCGGGAAGCAAGTTCCACACGCGGCGCAGGAACCGCGACGAGCCCTCGATGCTGCGCATGTCCCAGGGCTTGGCCTGCTCGAAGGCGCCCATGAACATCTCGTACAGGCGGAACGTGTCGGCGCCGTACTTGGTTAACACAACATCTGGATTAACGACGTTCTTCTTCGCCTTAGACATCTTCTCGATCTGGGAAGCGAGAACTTCCCCGGTCTGAGCGTGAACGGCGTTCCCCTTTTCGTCGTACTCGACGACTTCGTAGGGATGATAGTTGCCCATCTTATCGCGGTGCGAGTACGAGAGGATCATGCCCTGGTGGCGCAGCTTCATGAAAGGTTCCTTGGTGTGGACATGACCAAGATCGAAGAGAACCTTATGCCAGAATCGTGCATACAGCAAGTGCAGGACGGCGTGCTCGGCGCCGCCGACGTAGCAGTCGACGGGCCCCCACGCTTTCTCGAGCTCCTTATCCCACGCGGCCTTGTCGTTCTTGGGATCGATGAAGCGCAGGTAGTACCAGCACGAGCCGGCCCACTGCGGCATGGTGTTGGTCTCGCGCTTGGCGGGGCCGGCGCACTTGGGGCATTTGGTGTTGACCCAGTCGGCCACGTTCGCGAGAGGCGACTCGCCCGTGCCCGTGGGCTTGTAGTCGGCGACCTCGGGCAGGCGCACGGGCAGTTGATCCTCGGGAACCGGGACGATCCCGTCCTTCGGGCAGTGGACCAGCGGAATCGGCTCGCCCCAGTAGCGCTGGCGTGAGAACAGCCAGTCGCGAAGCTTGTAGTTGATCTGCTTGCGGCCGAGCTTCTTTTCCTCGAGCCAGGAGATGATCTTCTTCTTCGCTTCCGGAGTCGATAGGCCGTTCAGGAAGTCCGAGTTCTCCGCGATGCCTTCGCCGGTGAACGCCTCTTTCTTGACGTCTTGAATGAGCCCATCGGACCCCAACGCATCCACGACTTTCACGATAGGTATCGCGTGCTTCGTCGCAAACTCGTGGTCTCTCGCGTCGTGAGCGGGCACCGCCATGATCGCGCCCGTCCCGTAGCTGGCCAGGACATAATCCGCGATGTAGACCGGGATCTTCTTGCCGTTGACGGGATTGATCGCGAACCCGCCCGTCGCCACGCCGGTCTTCTCCTTCTGGAGCTCCGTGCGCTCGAGGTCGGATTTGTTTTGAGCCGCGGCGACGTAGGCCTCCACGGCGGCCTTTTGCGCCGGCGACGTCAGTTCCTTGACGAGGGGGTGCTCCGGCGCGAGAACCATATAAGTCGCGCCGAACAAAGTGTCGGGGCGAGTCGTGAACACCTTGATCTCGTCGCCGCCCTCCGACTTGAAGGAGACCTCGGCGCCCTCGGAGCGGCCGATCCAGTGGCGCTGCATCGCGAGCGTGGACTCGGGCCAGTCGAGGCCGGCCAGGTCGTCGGCCAAGCGGTCGGCGTAGGCGGTGATCTTGAGGACCCACTGGCGCAGCGATTTGCGCTCCACCTTCGTGCCGCAGCGCTCGCAGGCGCCGTTGAAGACCTCCTCGTTGGCCAGCCCGGTCATGTCCTTGGGGCACCAGTTGATCGGGGCGGTGGACTCGAACGCCAGTCCTTTCTTGAAAAGCTGGAGGAAGATCCACTGCGTCCACTTGTAGTAGCCGGGGTCGGTCGTGTCGATCTCGCGCGTCCAGTCGTAGGAGAAGCCCAGCGACTTGATCTGTCGGCGGAAGTTGTCGACGTTGTCCTTGGTGACGTCCGCCGGATGCTTGCCGGTCGCGATCGCGAAGTTCTCCGCGGGCAGGCCGAAGGCGTCCCAGCCCATGGGATGGAGCACGTCGTCGCCGCGCATGCGGCGGTAGCGGCAGAGGATGTCGGTGGCGGTGTAGCCCTCGGGGTGGCCGACGTGGAGGCCGGCGGCCGACGGATAGGGGAACATGTCCAGGCAGTAGAACTTCTTGCCCGCGCGCGGCGTCTTGGGGGCGTTAAAGACGCCTTCGGCCTCCCACCGGTCCTGCCACTTCTTGTCGATCTCGGCGAAAGGGATGTGCTCGATCTTCACGGGAACAATTATAGCTTTTCCCGACGGCGGGTCAGTCGAGGCCGAGCGAGAAGAGCAGGGCGGCGTCGAGCGCGTCGCGCTTTGAGGAAGAAAGCGTGGAGATTCGGCGGATGAGCCGCGCTTTCGAGACGAGGCCGACGTTCGACGTATTGGCGACGCAACTCTTGTGCAGCCCATCCTCCTGGCCGAGAAGCACTTCGGAGTCGAGCCGGCGAATCCGCGAAGTCACGGGTGCGGCGAGAATGAGACGCCGGACTTGAATCTCGGAGTCGCGGGACACGAGCACGACCGGGCGGGGTTTCGTTCCCATGAAGCCCCACCAGATTTCACCGCGTTGCATTGTACTCCTCGGTCCAGTCGTCATCGAAGAGTTCGTTCCACGCCTTTTCGGTCGCGGCCTGCGCTTGTGCGACTTCCTCGTCCGTCTCCGGATATTTCTTGTAGGAGGCGATGACCCTCTCGTCGGCTTCGCGAGCCTCAGCCTCTTTCACGATTTTAGCCAGCGCGTCGGCGACCATTTCACTTCTCGACTTCCCCAATTTTTTCCTCAGTTTTTCCGCCTTATGATAGGTCTCGGCCGGAAGGCTGACGGCGGTCTTGATCGTTTTCATACTTTGGTATAACCAAGTTTATACCAAGAACCAAGACGCGTCAAGCCCATAGGTACTGCTCGTCTTCCATCGCGGAGGCGGCGCTGAAGAGGGAGATCGGGGCCCAGCGCGTCCGGCGCAACAGGCTACTTCGCGGGGAGCTGCTTCGATCCGCCGGTGAGCTGGTCCGCCATCGCGGGCGTCATGCCGGCCGCGGTCTCGACTTCGGTGATGACCGGCTTGAGCGAGGCATCCTCGCGCATGAGGGCGAGGCCCGAGGTCACGAGGCTGCGCGGCGCTTCCTTCGTCAGGCCTTGGACGATGAAGCCCAGGATCTCCTGCTTGCCCGCGTACTGCTTCAGGAGGATCGGGAAGCTCGGCGCTTGCGAAAGACCGGCCAGGAAGGCGATCGGATCGTGGTCGCGCATGTAGTCGTCGTTGAGCTTCTTGAGGTCAGGGTGGCTCATCCAGTCCTTGCCGTACTGGAGGATGACCGGCGACCGGGCCGTCATCCGCTCCGCGTAGCGGCGGACCAGGTCCTCGTTGCGCCGCGCTTCCATGATGAAGTCGAGACGCGCGTCTTTCAGCGCGCGTACGGGCGCCGGAGCCTCCGCGGCGGCCTTCTGCTCGGAGCGCGGGGGCGCGGCGCGGAGCTCCTCGTCGACCCTCATCATGTCGAGTCCGGAGCGCGCCGGAGCCTCCGGCGCGGCGGCAGGGGCCGGGGGCCGCGACGTCGCCGCCGCGCCCACGTCGAAGCCTCCCGAGTCGACCGTCGACGCGCCGCGCTGGGAGAGGAAGTACCAGCCGCCCAGCGCGGCGGCCGCGAGCAGGACCGCGATCGTCAGGACGCCGGCGAGACCGGAGGAAGTGTTCTCGTCGCTCATGCTCCCGTCATTTTATAAAAGAGGAGCCCGCCTCCGGGGGGAGGCGGGCTCCGAAGAGGCCTCGCGGCGGCGGCCTACTGGCCGGCGGGGTGCGCCTCGTCGTGGATCATCTTGCTGTTGGCGTTCTCTTCCTGGTTGATCTGCTTCTGCTCGGTCTTGGTGAGGCGGCCGCCGTTCGCCTTGACGTCGGCGTGCTCCTGCTGCTTGATGGCGCGGTCGTTGGCCTTGAGCTGGTGCGCCTCGGCCTTCGTGATCTTGCCGCTCTTCTCGTCCTTGTTGATGCGCGAGCGCTGGTTCTTGACGCGATTGTTGACTTCGTTGCGGCGCGGGTGCTTCTTGGCGAACTTGCCGCCGTTCGGATTGCCCGGATTGCCCGCGAAGGCGGCCGACGAGAGCAGCAGCGCCAGAGCGGCGATCAGAATCTTGGTCATTGGATCCCCCTGAGTGAATTCGGCCTCGCGCGGACGGCCGCGATGATATTACGGCCCAGCCGCCCGGAAGTTCAGCGGCTTTCGGGATTTCCGGTGGAGACGACGATCTCGACCGGGCGCGAGGCCAGCGTCCCGCGCCAGATGCCGGAGCGCGCGGCCGCGGTGGACGCGTAAAGGTACTCGGTCCCGTAGGACAGGGCGTAGGACGTCGTCTCGCGCGCGAGCAAGGG
>DATNGC010000154.1:0-10016 GCA_035606075.1 Elusimicrobiota bacterium | reverse complement strand
GGCTTCCAACCGCTCATCCACCGTAAACGTCCGTCTTTTCTGCCTCATCTTACCCTCCGGTAGTCTAACGCCAATTCCGGTGGGAAAGTGTCAACAGATCAGCACGTCAACAAACGTCGCACCTCAGGTGGACAGGATACGCTTCCTTCAACGCGCTCGCCCCCGTCGGCGCGGCGGCGCCCGTGCCGCTGGCCGCGCATCCCGACTGGTACTTCCAGGGCGACGTGACCTTGCCCTCCGACGAGGGCGGCAGCATCCAGACGCCGTCGCTGGCCGCGGTGAGCGTGCCGGCCGGAGCGCTCGCGCAGGACACGGAGATCACGCTCAACCCGGGCGCGAGCTTGTTCGCGGCGGACCGCGCGGCGACGCTTGGCGCCGGCGGTCAGGCCTCCGCGGGCCAGCCGATCGCCTTCGGCCCCGAGGGCACGACCTTCGCGACGCCGGCGACGATCACGCTGCCTTACGATCCCGCGCTGGTGCCGCCGGGCCAGGCGGCGGCCGTCACCGTCGCGTACTACGATCCTCTCGCGAAGACCTGGACGCCGCTGCTGACGACGGTGGACCCCGTCAACCACGCGGTCAGCGCGCAGGTGAGCCATTTCTCGCTGTACCAGCCGCTGATCCCGGCCTTCACGGTCCTGGCCGGCGCCGACACGACGTTCGGGCTCAAGGCGGCCTACGCGTTCCCGAACCCGGTGCGCGGCACGCGGCTGGTCACGATCCGCATCCAGCCGGGACTGGCCGACAGCGTCGAGGTCCACGTCTACGACGTGACCGGGCGGAAGGTGTACGGCTCCTCGGCCTTCGCGCTCAACGGCGGGCTGACGGGCCTCGACGACGGCAACGGCCTCGGCGCGCAGCTCACGTACGACAACGTCTGGGACATCTCCGGGATCGGCTCGGGGGTCTACACCTTCGTGATCACGGCGCGCAAAGCCGGCCAGGCCGACATCCATAAGACCGGCAAGATCGGGGTGATCAAATGAAGATCCTTTCTTTGATCGCCCTATTGATCTCGGCGGCGCCTCTGCGCGCCGCCGAGACGGCCGCGTTCCTCAACCTCGGCGTCGGCGCGCGCTACCTGGCGATGGGCGGCGCGGGCACGGCGCTGTCGGACGACGCGAACGCTCTGTACTGGAACGCGGCGGGGCTCGGCGACGCCAAGCGCGAGTTCACGGTCAGCGACATGGAGCTCCAGACGGACACGCGGCTCGACTACGCGGGCTACGCCCAGCCGACGAAGCTCGGCACGTTCGCCGTCGGCGGCGCCTACCTGAGCCAGAGCACGATCGAGGGGCGCGACGCCAACGGTCACGCGATCGGCGGCTTCAACGCGGCGGACGCCGGCGTCGCCGTGGGCTACGGCCGCAAGACGGACCTCGTGGACGCGGGGGGGACGCTCAAGTTCATCCAGTCGCACATCGGCTCGGCGCAGGCGACGACGTTCGCGATCGATCTCGGGGCTCGCAAACGGATCGGGAGCGTCGTTCTCGGAGCGGCCTTGCGCAACCTCGGGCCGGGGATGAAGTTCGAGACGGAAAGAAACGATCTGCCGACGCGATTGGCCTTCGGAGCGGCGTACAAGTTCGAGGGCGGCCACGCGCTCACGGCCGAGCTCACCGACGCCCCGCGCGCCGGGGGGACGGACGTCGGCTTCGGCGGCGAGTTCCAAGGGATCAAGAACGTCTTCCTGCGCGCGGGGTACACGACGCAGACCGCGATCTCGGGCGGCTCGAGCTTCGACGCGGCGCGCGGCCTCACGCTGGGCGTGGGCTTCCGCGCCGAGCGCTGGACCATCGACTACGCCGCGGTGCCGATGGGCGAGCTCGGCAGCACCCACCGCTTCACGGTCGGGGCCCGCTGGTAGTGCGGGTCTGGGACTCGGGGATCGTCCGCGCCTCCGTCTTCGCCGCGGTCCTGTGCGGCGGCTATTGGGCGCTCACGGCTCCGCCCCATGAGCCGCTCGAGAACCTCGGCCGCGCCGCGGCGCTGGCCGGTCCCGCTCCGGACGGACGCCATGTCGCGCTCTCGGACTACGCCGGACAGGTGGTTCTCGTCGCCTTCTGGGCGACGTGGTGCTCTCCTTGCCGGAAAGAACTTCCCGACTTGATCGATCTCCAGAGGTGGAAGTCCTCCGATTTCACGATCCTCGGCGTCTCCGTCGACCAGGATCCCGCCGTCGCGGGGCGATTCGCGAGCGAGGCCGGCATCAACTACCCCATCGTGGTCAAACCGGGCCCTCCGGCGCCCGAGGGCTGGAGCGTTCCGGACCTGCCGACGGCGTATCTCGTGGGGCGGGACGGGACGGTCCTGCGCCGCTACGCCGGGATCCTGAACGTCCGCGCGGTGCGAGCCGATATCAAGGACGCGCTCGCGCGGTGAGCGGCGAGAGGGCGCCTAGGCCGCGCGACGAATCGGTGGATAACTCCGCCGTTCGGACGCGCGCCGCGCCAAGTGATACAATCGACTCGTGATCCGAGCGGCTTTTCTTTTCCTCGCGGCGGTCTCGCCGTCCCGCGCCGCGCCGCTCTCGCCTGAAGCCCCTCCCGTCGCCGTCTCCTCCGCCGTCGCGGTGTCCACGGCCGTCGCGCTTTCGTCGGCGGCGGCGCCCGCGCCCTCGCTCGAGCCCGCGCCGCCTCACGGGAAGAACACGCCCGCGCTCGCGAAGGCCCGCGCGCTCTACTTCTCCGGCGACGTGCTGACCGCCGCGAACGCGTTCGAGGCGGCGGTCAAGACGTCGTCCACCGACGCCTCCGCGTGGCTCGACGGCTCCTTCGCGTGGGCCGAGGCCGGCCGGCCCGACCAGGCGATCAAGTACGCGCGCCGCGCCGCGGCGCTGGACTCCGGCTCGGGCACGCGCGCCGCGCTCGGCTGGACCTTGCTCCGCGCGGGCCAGGCGACGGAGGCGGACGCCGTGTTCGGAAAAATCCTCGAGCGCGAGCCCGACGCCGGCTGGGCCCTGCTCGGCGCGGGACGGGCCAAGCTGGCGCTCGGCCGGCCCAAGGACGCCGTGCCCCTGCTCAAGCGCGCCGAGGCCTTCGCCATGCAGCAGACCTTGGCCGACTACTACCTCGGCCGGGCCGAGGAGCAGGCCGGGGACCTCGCCGCCGCCACGGAGGCCTACCGCCGCGCGGTGTCGTCGGACGCCTATTTCCACGAGGGACGCGATCCGCTCACGCGCGCCTACATCCGCCAGAAGCGCTTCAACGACGCCTGGCGCCAGCTCACGCGCCTGGCCGAGGCGGAGCCCAGCGGGCGCCTGACGCGCGCCCTGATGAGCAAGGTCAAGCCTTTGCTGACGTCGTCGGCCGAGCCGCGCCCGGTCACGGCGGGACGGCCGCCCGTCCAGGCGCCGGCGACCGACTCCGAGACGAAGGGGGGGATTCCTTTTATACGAGTCGGTCTCGGCACCACCGCGCTGGGCAATCCGCGGCCGCGCGTGTCCGTGACCGTGCGCGGCTCCGGTCCCTGGCACGCCTTCGATCCCAAGAGCGGACGCGAGCTCGCGACGTGCGGAGCGCAGGAGTCTTGGACCGTGCGCATCGTGCCGCCGCGGAGAGTCAAAGCCAAGGGGAAGAAGAAGAGGACCTTGCCCGCGCGCCTGGAGCTGCGCGGACCGGACGGACAAATCGTCGCGGTCCCCAACGAGCTCGTGCGCCTGGAGCCGCAAGACCCGGTGCACGGCGCGCTCCTGCTCGAGGACGATCCGAACAAGGCCGGTCCCTTCGCCCTGGGACGCTCCATGCGCGGCTCCATCGAGGTCGCCCTGTTCAACCGGCGCCGCTCCCTGCGCCTCGTGAACATCCTGAACCTCGAGGACTACACCGAGGGCATCGTCGGCGCGGAGATGCCGTCGAGCTCGCCGCTCGAGGCGCTCAAGGCGCAGGCCGCGATCGCCCGCACCCACGCCTTGTTCATCAAGACCGTCAGCAAGCGCCATCATAAGGACGGCTACGACCTGTGCGACGGCCAGCACTGCCAGGTCTACGCGGGCCTGCGCGCGGAGAACGAGCGCACGCGCGCGGCCGTGGCGGCCACTCGAGGCCGGGTCATCGTGTATAAAGGAGCGCTCGCGCACACCATCTACTCGTCCAACTGCGGCGGCTCCAGCCAAAGCGGCGACGACATCGGCTGGGGGCACGTGCCCTACTGGGCGCGGGCGAGCGACACGCCCGCGCCCGTCGCCCCGCCCGCCTCGCCCTCCGAGCTGAGGCGCTACCTCTCGACGTGGCCGGACACGTACTGCAAGCCGTCCGCCTCCGTGCACCCGTCGCACTCGCGCTGGGCGCGCGTCGTGTCCGCCGGAGAGCTCGAGGCGCGCGTCAACCGCAAGTTCCGGATCGGCAAGCTCAAGGGCCTGCGCGTCCTGCGCCGCGCGCCGACCGGCAACGTCGAGGCCATCCTGATCCTCGGCTCGCGGCGCAGCGTGAAGCTCAAGGACGAGTTCGACATCCGCGGCCTGCTCGGCGTCGGCTCGCTCCGCTCCACCTTGTTCGTCATGGACACCGAGTACCGCGTTTCCAATCCGCCGCCGGTCAAGGGAAAGAGGAAGAAGTCCAAGCCGGCTCCGCCTGTTCTCGCGCCGGAGACCTTCGTTTTCCGAGGCGGAGGCTGGGGTCACGCCGTCGGGCTGTGCCAGTCCGGGGCGATGGGGCGCGCCGAGGCGGGGCAGGACTACGAGACCATCGTGAAGGCCTACTTCGCCGGAGTCGAGCTGTCCAACCTCGACTACGCCGCCGCGCGCCCGTGAGCCGCCCCGTCTTGTTTCCGCAATGAGTTTCGGCTATTCTTCAAGGGTGAACAGAGCGCTCCCGCTCGCCGCCGTCCTCGCGCTCGCGGCCTGCCGCGGCACCGTGCCGGAGCGCGACGCGCCTCCGGAGCAGGCCATCTCCGCCATCGTCATCGGCGCGCGCATGATCCTGCCCAGCGGCGAGACGCGCGACGGGACCACCGCCGTCAACTTCGAGACCGACGGCGGCAGCCGCGCCGAGGTCTACCGATTGCCCGTCAAGGCGGGGGAGAACTTCCTGTATCTGATCGAGCCGGGCAGCTACCGGTTCGCGCCGACGCGCTCGATCTTCGGCTTCTACCAGCCGACGATGACGGTGGACATCGAGGGCCGGCGCTACCGCCTGCCGTTCCCGCGCGACATCCAGCGCCTCGACTCCTACACGATCAAGCCGTCGAAGATCCTCGCCCTCGGCATCATCGAGGCGCGCGTCATGCCCGCCCTTCCGGGCCGCCCGCCCGAGGTCCGCGTGCGCCTCGACGACAGCGTCATGGCGCGGCGCAAGGTCATCCAGGACACGATCCGCGAGATGATGGACCCGACCCGCCCGCTCGACACGCGCGAGAGCGCGATCTCGTGGAGCCGCGGCCTGCAGAACTCGCTGATCGACATCCTGGCCGAGGACGACCACCGCCCGCTGTACACGCCCGCCCCGTGACCTCCCTCGGAGTCGACCTCGGCGCCACGTGGCTGCGCGCCTGCCTGGCCGAGGACGGGCGCGAGCTCTGGAGCGCGCGCGTCCCCGCCGTCGATTGGCGCGAGCTGCCGCGCTTCCTGCCCCGCTTCTTCCGCGCGCGCGGCCTGCGGCGTCCGGACGCCTTGACCGTGGGCAGCACGCGCCTCGGCGGCGAGGAGGGTCGCGCGATCCTGGCCAAGGCCCTGCGGCCTCTGGCCCGCGAGGTCCGCGTGCTGCCCGACTACGAGATCGCCCATCTGGCCGCGTTCGGAGACGGGCCCGGCGTCGTCCTCGTCGCGAGCACCGGCTCGGCGGCGTTCGCGCGCGGGCCGCGGGGCCGAGCCCGGCGCGCCGGCGGCTACGGTCCGCTCCTCGGCGACGAAGGCTCGGGCTTCTGGCTCGGCCGCGAGGCCGCGCGCGACGAGAAGCTCCGGCGCGCCCTGCGCCTGCCCCACCCGCTCGACTTGGCGCACGACGAAGATCCCGTGCGCGCGACGGCCGCGCTGGCGCCGCGCGTCCTGCGCGGCTCCAAGAGCCTGCGCGAGGCGGCCGCGGCGCACCTGGCCGCGATCGCGCGCGAGGCCGCCGGCGGGCTCGGCCTGCCCGTGCCCGCGCCGGTGGCGCTCCACGGCAGCCTGTACAAGAACGAAGCCCTGCGCCGCTCCGTCCTGCGCCGCCTCGGACCCGGCTGGCGCGCGGTCGCGCCGCGCGTGAGCGCCGAGCGCGCGGCCGCCGGCCTGTAGTCACCGCGCCGGCACAACGCGCCGCGCCGCTTATAGTAGAATCCGGGCATGATCATCGCCCTCGGCTGCGACCACGCCGGCTACCCTCTCAAGAAGATCCTCCACGCCTGGCTCGAGAAGAAGGGCCACCAGGTCCTGAACCTGGGCGTCGACACCGACGCGGTGCCCGCCGATTATCCCGACTACGCGAAGGCCGTCGCCGAGGCCGTGTCATCAAAGAAGGCGGAGCGGGGCCTCGTCGTCTGCGGCTCCGGCGTCGGCGCCTGCGTCGCGGCCAACAAGGTCCCCGGCGCGCTGGCGTGCATGTGCCACGACACCTTCTCCGCGCGCCAGGGCGTCGAGGACGACGATCTCAACGTGCTCTGCCTCGGCGGCCGCGTGATCGGCGCCGAGCTGGCGTTCGAGGTCGTTCACGCGTTCCTGAACGCGAAGTTCTCAGGGCTGGAGCGGCACCTGCGCCGCAAGAACAAAGTGCTCGCCATCGAGCGCGCCTATTCGAAGGAGGCCTGACCCGTGACCCACAAGAACCCCCTGAAGGACCTGCACCGCTTCGGCGTCTCCGTGTGGTACGACAACGTCAGCCGCGCGCTGATCTCCTCGGGCGAGCTCAAGCGCCTCATCGAGGAGGACGGCATCCGCGGCCTGACCTCCAACCCGACCATCTTCGAGAAGGCCATCGGCGGCTCCGCCGACTACGACGCGTCGATCCGCAAGCACGCCAAGCCGGGCCAGACGCCGCTGCAGCTCTTCGAGCTCCTCGCGATCGAGGACATCCAAGCGGCGTGCGACGTCTTCAGGCCGTTGTTCGACGAGTCGCGCGGCGGCGACGGGTTCGTCTCGCTCGAGGTCGAGCCCTCGCTCGCCAAGGACGTCGAGCGCACCGTCGCCGAGGCCAAGCGCCTGCACGACCTGGTCGCGCGCCCCAACGTGATGATCAAGGTCCCCGGCACCGCCGAGGGCGTGCGCGCCTTCGAGGACCTGACCGCGGCGGGCCTGTCGATCAACGTGACTCTGCTGTTCTCGCAGGAGCGCTACAAAGAGATCGCCGAGGCCTACGTGAAGGGCCTCGAGCGCCGCCTCGCCGCCGGCAAGGACGTCTCCCGCATCGCGTCGGTGGCGAGCTTTTTCGTGAGCCGCGTCGATACCGCGATCGACGCGATTCTTGAGAAACGTCCGGAGGCCGAGGCGAAGGCGTTGCTCGGCAAGGCCGCCATCGCCAACGCCAAGATGGCCTACCAGCACTACAAGGCTCTGTTCTCGTCGCCGCGCTTCGCCGCGCTCGCGGCCAAGGGCGCCAAGACCCAGCGCCTGCTCTGGGCCTCGACCGGCACCAAGAACAAGCTGTACCGCGACGTGCTCTACGTCGAGGAGCTCATCGGCCTCGACACGGTCAACACGATGCCGCCCGCCACCGTCGACGCGTACCGCGACCACGGCGCCGGCCGCCCGAGCCTGGAGGAGGACGTGCTCGCCGCCAAGGAGCAGTGGGCGGCGCTGCCGCGCAACGGCGTCGATATTCCGGCGATCATGCACAAGCTCACCGAGGACGGACTCAAGTCTTTCTCCGCCTCGTTCGAGACGCTGATGGGCAAGCTCACCGCCAAGCGCGCCGTGCTCGAGGCGGAGAACGCGCCGGCCGACGCGGGGCTGGGCGAGCTCGAGAAGAAGCGCTTCGCCGAGCGCCTCTGGGCCAAGGACGCGAGCGTCTGGAAGGACGACGCGGACCACCAGAAACTCATCAAGCACGCCCTCGGCTGGCTCACCGCGCCGGAGACGACGGCCCTGAGCCTCGGGGCCGTCCGGGCGCTCTCGGACGAGCTCGCCAAGGACGGCTTCCGCCACGTCGCCGTGCTGGGCATGGGCGGCTCGAGCCTGTGCGTCGAGACCATGAGCCGCACCTTGCCGCTCGCCGCGGGCAAGCCGCGCTTGCACGTCCTCGACAGCACGCATCCCGACGCGGTCCAAGCCCTCGAAAAAGAGCTCGACTTGGACCGCACTCTTTTCATCGTCGCGAGCAAGTCGGGCTCGACGATCGAGCCGAACGTGATGTTCGACTACTTCTGGGGCGTGATGAGCCCCCGGGCCGGGGCGAAGGCCGGCCGGCACTTCGTCGCGATCACCGACCCGGGCTCGTCGCTCGAGAAGCTCTCGCGCGAGCGCGGCTTCCGCAAGACGTTCCTGAACCCGAGCGACGTGGGCGGGCGCTTCTCGGCGCTGACCCTGTTCGGCATGGTCCCGGCCGTGCTCGGCGGCGCCGACGCCGCCGGGCTGCTCGAGCGGGCGCGCGCGGCCGCGAAGGCCTGCTCGCCGCAGACGGCGACGCGCGACAACCCGGGCCTGCGCCTGGGCGCCGCGCTGGGCCGCCACGCGCGCGACGGCCGCGACAAGCTCACGCTCGTCCTCGATCCGCGCCTGGAAGCGCTCGGCCTCTGGATCGAGCAGCTGATCGCCGAGTCCACCGGCAAGGAGGGGAAGGGGATCCTCCCCGTCGTCGGCGAGCCGCTCGGCGCGCCGTCGGAGTACGGCAAGGACCGCCTCTTCGTGCGCGTCGCCTTGAAGGGCCGCACGGACGCGTCGCTGGACAAGAAGCTCGCCGCGCTGGAGCTGGCGGGCCATCCCGTCGTGCGGCTGGAGCTCGCCGACGAGCTCGACCTCGGCGCGCAGTTCTTCGTCTGGGAGGTCGCCACCGCGGCGGCGGGCTACTTCCTCGGGGTCGACCCGTTCGACCAGCCCAACGTGCAGTCCGCCAAGACCAGCACGGTGGAGATCCTCGATCATCTGTCCGGCGGGGCGCTCCCCGCCGAGAAGGCCGACTTCCGCGCCGGCGGCCTCGCGGCGTTCAGCGACGCGGGCCTGAAGTCCGCGCTCAAGGCGGACGCCGGCCAGGACCGGCCCCTGCGCGAGGTCCTCGACGCCCACCTCTCGCGCGTCGCGCCCGGGGACTACGTCTGCGTCCTCGCCTATCTCGCCGAGACCGACGAGACGCGCCGCCTCCTCGAGGACGTCAAGCGCCTCGCGCGCGCGCGCTCGACGGCGCCCGTCACGGCGTCGTGGGGGCCGCGCTACCTGCACTCGACGGGACAGCTCTACAAGGGAGGCTCGGGAAAGGGCGTGTTCCTGTTCCTGTCCGACTCGGCCAAGACGGCGCTGCCGATCCCGGGCCGCAAGTTCACGTTCGGCACCTTGGTCCGGGCGCAGGCCCGCGGCGACGCCTCGGCGACGCTCGCGACGGGACGCCGAGTCCTCCGGCTCGAGCTCGGCGACGCGCCGGCGGAGTCCTTGCGAGCGCTGGCCAACGCCCTGCAGGACGTCAAGGCGGCCGCGCGTTGAAGGCCGCCTTGACGGCGAAGGCGCTTGAGGCGCGTCTCAAGAAGATCCGGCTCGTCATCACCGACATCGACGGCGTGCTGACCGGCGGCACGATCTACCACTTCGTCGACACGGCCGGCGAGCTCGTGGAGTTCAAGGGCATCCACGCCCAGGACTCGATCGCGCTGGCCTGGCTGGCGGAGTCCGGGCTCGTCACGGGCGTGATCAGCGGGCGCGTGTCCAAGGGAACGGACGCGCGGCTCAGAATCCTGAAGGTCAAGCACATCTACCAGCACCGCCTCGACAAGGCCAACGTGTACGCGGAGATCCTCCAGGCGGAAGGCTTGAAGCCCGACCAGACGCTGTACGTCGGCGACGATATCCCCGACCTCGCCGTGATGAGGCTCGCGGGCCTGGCCGTGGCGCCCGCGAACGCGCGGCCCGAGGTCAAGGCGGCCGCGCATTGGGTCACCAAGGCGCGCGGGGGAGAGGGGGCGTT
>DATNGC010000153.1:0-2603 GCA_035606075.1 Elusimicrobiota bacterium | reverse complement strand
CCTGCATCCCCTGCGCGTCGAGTCCGTCACCTGGGCCTCCGAGCGCAGCGACGTGCTGTGCGCCGCCTTCGCCCTCGGCACCGCGCTCGCCTGGATCTCCGGCAGTCCGGGACGCGCCGTGCTCCTGCACGCGCTGGGGCTCGCCTCGAAAGGCACCAACGTCGCCGTGCCCCTGGCCCTCGCCGCGCTGGACGCCCTCGGCGTGGCGGGGCGGGACCGCCCGCGCGGCCGCAAGGCCGGGACGGCCTTGGCCGCCATGCTCGCGCTCTCGGCCGCCGACGGCCTGCTCAACGTCTCGCTCCAGCGCGGGGCCGGGGCGGCGGCGGACGTCGGCCATTTCGGCCTCCTTCAGCGAGTCGCCATCGGTCTCTTCAGCTACACGCACGGAGCCGCCAAGACCGTATGGCCCTCGGGTCTCGAAGGCCTCTATCCGGTCCCGAAGCCGTTCGACCCGTCCTCGCCGCGCTTCCTGCTCGCCTCGCTCGCTTTCGTCGCGCTCACCGAGGCGGCGTGGCGCCTGCGCAAGAAGGCGCCGGCCGCGGCCGGCGCGTGGGCCGCCTATCTGCTGCTCATGGCGCCGACCGCCGGCTTCTTCAAGGTCGGCTCCCAGCTGACCGCTGACCGCTATACATATCTGCCCGCGCTGGGCTTCGCCGGGCTCGCGGGCGAGGGCCTGCGGCGGGTCCCGCCGAGGGCTCGCCGGCTCGCCGCCGCCGCCGCGCTCGCCGCGCTGGCGCTCCTCGCCGGACTGACCTGGCGCCGCCAAGGCGACTATCTCGACGCCGACCGCTTCTGGAGCGCGATGGTCGAGACCGACCCGGACAACGCGGCCGCGCGGGTCGATCTCGCCCTGCGCCGGATCAAGGAGGGCCGCGCTCGCGACGCCGAGGCGCTGCTGCTCGAGGCGCTCGCCGTCGATCCGTCTCTCGGCGGCGCGCGCAACGACCTCGGCAGCCTCCTCGTCGACGAGGGCAAGCCGGAGCAGGCGCTGGAGCAGTTCCGCGCCGCCATCGCCCTTCACCCGGAGCACCCGGTCGCGCGCTACAACATGGCCGTCGCGCTGCTCCGCCTCGGCCGGCGCGAGGAGGCGGCGGCCGCCCTGCGCGAAGAGCTCGCGCTGATCCGCGCGCGGCCCGCCGAGCCCCTGCGCGACTCCTTCGAGGCCCGGGGGGACGAGCGGCGCACCCAAGCCCTGCTCGACTCACTCGCGAAAAAGCGCTGACGACCGCGTCATATCCGATATAATCTGGACTCGATGACCTTGGTCCCGGCGGCGTTCCTCGGCCTGCTCCTCCTCCTGCCCGCGCCGGCCCGCGCCGACGAGGACCCGCGGACGCTGACCTACGCGCTGTCCACGGACTTCGACACCCTCGACCCGGACTGGGCCTACGACGCCACGTCCCTGTTCGCGATCCAGCAGATGTACGAGGGCCTCGTCGGCTTCGACGGCCCCGCCGTCGACAGCTTCGTCCCGCTGATGGCCTCCGTCGTGCCGACCCGCGCCAACGGCTTCCTGTCCGCCGACGGCATGACGTACGCCTTCCCGCTGCGCGGCGGCGTGAAGTTCCACGACGGCTCGACGATGACCGCGCAGGACGTCAAGTACTCGCTGATGCGCTTCCTGCTCACCGACCGCGACGGCGGACCGTCGTCGCTGCTGCTCGAGCCCCTGATCGGCCGCCGGACCGTCGCGGGCCCCGACGGCCGGCCCGATCCCGAGGCCTACGCGCTCGCCGACAAGGCCGTCGCCATCGAGGGCGGCGCCATCGTCCTGCGGCTCAAGCGCCCGTTCGCTCCGCTCTTGTCCGTGCTCGCCGGCTTCGCGCCCGTCGTCTCCAAGGCCGCGGTCGCCGCGCGCGGCGGCTGGGACGGGCGCGCCGAGACGTGGGCGGACCACTGGAACGTGCCGAAGGAGAAGGCCGCCCTGTACGCCGGCGACGCCGGCACCGGGCCGTTCAAGCTCGCCGCCTGGGACCGCGGTCTCAAGCGCCTCGTGCTCGCGCGCAGCGACGCGTACTGGCGCAGCCCCGCGCCGCTGCTGCGCGCCACGCTCGTCACCGTCGAGGAGCCGCGCGCGCGCCGGCGCATGCTCGAGACCGGGGACGCCGACGTCGCGCAGGTGGACCCGCGCTCACTGCCCTATTTCCAGGCCGTGCCCGGCGCCGTCGTCGACACCGGCCTGCCCCAGCTCGAGACCAACAGCGTGATCTTCTTCAACTTCAGCATCGAGCCCAAGGACAACCCGTGGATCGGCTCCGGCAAGCTCGACGGCCAGGGCGTCCCGCCCGACCTCTTCGCCGACCTCGACGTGCGCCGCGGCTTCGCGTTCGCCTTCGACTACGACGGCTACATCCGCGACGGCTTCCAAGGCGCCGCGACGCGCGCGCGCGGCCCGATCCCGGCCGGGCTGGGCTACATGACGCCCAGTCACGCGACCGCCGACCAGCGCGGGGTCCCGTTCTCGCTTGAGGAATCCGCGAAGGCTCTGCGCGCGGCGCGCGGGGGGGAGCTCTGGAACGCCGGCTTCCTGCTCCCGGTCGCCTACAACGAGGGCAATCCCGACCGCCGCCTCGCCTGCCGGATCCTAGCCGACGGCCTCGCCA
>DATNGC010000152.1:0-10917 GCA_035606075.1 Elusimicrobiota bacterium | reverse complement strand
CGGAACGGTTCTGGGAGAACCTGACGGCGCGCCGCTGCGCCGCCAAGGAGGTCCCGGCGGGCCGCTGGCCGCTGGACCCGGCGAAGGCCTACTCGCCGGAAAAGGGCGCGGCCGACAAGGTCTACTCGCTCAAGGCCTGTTGGGTCGAAGACTTCGTCTTCGACCCCTCCGGTTTGGCTCTCGACAAGGGCTGGGCGCTGTCGCTGGACCCGGCGTTCCACTTCGCCCTCCACGCGGCGCGCTCGGCCGTGCTGGACGCGAAGCTCGCCGCCGGCGATCGCGAGCGCGCGGGCGTCGTGATCGGACAGCTGGCCTTGCCCACCGACGGCGCGTCGGCGTGGGCGCGAGAGCTGCTTCGGCCCGGCTTCGAGCGCGGCGCGCTCGGCCTGACGCCCTCGCCCGCCGCCGGACGAGTCCATCCCGCCGACCGCTTCGTCGCGGGACTGCCGGGCGGCGTGCTCGCGAAGGCCTTCGGCTTCGGCGGCGGCTCCTGGACGCTCGACGCGGCCTGCGCCTCGTCTCTGTACGCGCTCAAGTTCGCGATGGAGGAGCTGCGCGCGGGCCGCGCCGACGTGATGCTCGCCGGCGGCGTGTCCCGGCCCGAGAGTCTCTATACCCAAATGGGCTTCTCCCAGCTGCGCGCGCTGTCGCCGTCGGGCCTGCCGTCGCCCTTCGACGCGGCCGCTGACGGACTCGTCGTCGGAGAAGGCGCCGGGATGTTCGTGCTCAAGCGCCTGTCCGACGCCCAGCGCGACGGCGACCGCGTCCGCGGGGTGCTCGTCGCGGGCGGGCTGTCCAACGACGTCGGGGGCAGCCTGCTGGCACCGAACACCGTGGGGCAATTGCGCGCGATGCGCGCCGCCTACAAAGAAGCCGCGCTGTCGCCGTCGCAGATCGACTTCATCGAGTGCCACGCGACCGGCACGCCGACGGGCGATCCCGTCGAGGTCGCGAGCCTCAAGGCGCTGTGGGGCGAGCGCGGCTGGACCCCGGGGCAGTGCGCGATCGGCTCGGTGAAGTCCAACGTCGGGCACATGCTCACCGCCGCCGGCGCGGCCGGCCTGATGAAGGTCCTGCTCGCCTTCGAGCGCGAAACGATCCCGCCGAACGCCAACTTCGCGAACCCGAACCCGGCCGCGGCCCTCGAGGGAGCGCCGTTCGCCGTCCCGACCCAGGCCGTCCCGTGGGCCCGCCGCGACGCGAAGACGCCGCGCCGCGCCGCGCTGTCGGGCTTCGGCTTCGGCGGCATCAACGCTCATCTATTGATCGAGAGCGCCCCCGAGAGCCGTCCGGCCCCGCGGAAGGCGGCGCCCAAGCGCCCCGAGGCCGCGCACGTGCCGGTCGCGATCGTGGGCATGGACGCGCGCTTCGGCGCGCTGACGGGTCTGCGGGCCTTCCAGGAGGCCGTTTTCAATGACGCGGTCTCAGTCGCCGTCGACGCAGGCGACCGCTGGTGGGGAGCGGAGTCCTCCTCGGGCGCGGCCTTCAAGGGTAAGTTCCTCCGCGAGCTCACCGCCGACGCCTCGGCCTTCCGCATCCCTCCTAAAGAACTATCGGAGATGCTGCCGCAGCAGCTGCTCGCCCTGCAGAGCGCCGCCGCCGCGATCGCCGACGCGAGCCTGCCGGAGGCCGGCCGAGACCGCGCCGGCGTGTTCCTCGGCGCGGCCTTCGACATGGGGGTCACCCAGTACGACTTCCGGTGGACGCTCGAGGCGAACGCGGACGCCTGGGCCCAAGCGAAGGGCTGGTCCATGGACCCCGCCGCGCGCTCCTCGTGGCTCTCGTCCCTGCGCGAGGCCTCCGGCCCCGCGCTGACGGCCAACCGCGTGATGGGCGGCCTCGCCTCGGTGGCCGCGAGCCGCGTCGCGCGCGAGTTCCGCCTGGGCGGACCGAGCTTCACGGTCTCCGCCGAGGAGAACTCCGGCCTCAAGGCCGTCGAGGCCGCGGTCCGCGCGCTGCAGCGCGGCGAGATCGACGCGGCCGTGGCGGTGGCCGCCGACGCGGCCGGCGACGTGCGCGCGCTCGCCGGCGCTCACGCGCTCAAGCCGTGGTCGCCCTCGGGCCGCGCGCGTCCGTTCGACGCCGCCGCCGACGGCGCGACGCCCGGCGAGGGCGCGGCGGCGGTGATCCTCAAGCGCCTGGAGGACGCGCTGCGCGACGGCGACCGCGTCTACGCGGTGATCAAGGGCATGGGCGCGGCCTCCGGCGGCGGCTGCGACGACGCGGTGCCGACGTCCGCGGCCTGCGCCGAGGCCCTGCGCCGCGCCTACGAGGACGCGCGCGTGGACCCGAGCCGCGTGGGCCTGCTCGAGTGCCACGGCTCGGGCGACGCGAGGGAGGACGCGTCCGAGGCGCAGGCGCTCGCCGACGTGTTCGGCGTCGCGGAGGCCGAGCGGCCGCTCGCGCTGTCGTCGGTCAAGACGATCGTCGGCCACGCGGGCGCCGCGGCGGGCCTCGCGGGCCTTGTGAAGGCCGCGCTCGCGCTCTATCAAGAGATCCTTCCGCCCGGGCCCGAGATCGCGTCTCCGATCGCGCCGCTCGCCAAGGCTCGCGCCCGGTTCCACAGCCCGCGCCGCGCCGAGTACTGGCTGCGCAACCGCGCGATGGGGCCGCGCCGCGCGGGCGTGACCTCCCTCGGCGTCGACGGCGGCGCGGTGCACGCGGTGCTCCAGCAGTTCGAGCGCGACCCCGGCGAGGCGCGCGTCGACGACGAGCGCCGGCAGCCTCTGGGCGCGCGCGCGGAGGCGCTGTTCGCGGTGGAGGCGGATCGGACCGAGGAGCTGCTGCTGGGCCTCGCCGACCTGCGCGCCTGGCTGTCGGGCCAGGACGCCTCCGACGGGATCGAGGCGCTGGCGCGGCGCTGGTGGCTCAAGCGCGGCTCGGCGCCGGAGCGCAAGCTCGCCTGCGCTCTCGTCGCGCGCGACTGGAAGGAGGCGCTGGCGCTGGCGCGGACCGCCGAGGACTCGATCCGCGTGAACGCGGAGCGGCCGGTCGCGTCGGACCGGATCTTCCTGACGTACCGGCCGCCGCTGGGCGGGGACCTGGCGTTCGTGTTCCCGGGCTCGGGCAACCAGTACCTGGGCATGACGGCGGGGCTCGGCGCGCAGTGGCCGGAGATCCTGCGCCGCCAGGACGCGGAGAACGGCTACCTGCGCGACCAGATGGTGCCGCAGCGCATCGCGCCGTGGAGCCTGAGCTGGACGCCGGGCTGGGAGGCCGCGGCCGAGCGCTCGCTCAACGAGGACTACCACGCGCTGATCTTCGGCTCGGTCGCTCACGGGACGTTCACGAGCGACCTCGTCCGCTCTCTTGGGGTGGAGCCTTCGGCGGTCATCGGCTACAGCCTCGGCGAGACGGCCGGGCTGTTCGCGACGCGCGCCTGGACGGCGCGCGACGAGATGCTGCGCCGCATGAAGTCCTCGAGCCTGTTCACGAGCGAGCTGGCCGGGCCCTGCGACGCGGCGCGGCAGTTCTGGAACCTGCCCAAGAACGAGAAGGTGGACTGGGTGCTCGGCGTGGTGGACCGCCCGGCCGACGCGGTGCACATGGCGCTCAAGGGCGCGGAGCGCGCGGCCCTCTTGATCGTCAACGCCCCCGTGGAGTGCGTGGTCGGCGGCTACCGCTCCGCCGTCGAGAAGCTCGTCGAGGGCCTGGGCTGCGTTTTCCTTCCGCTGCAGGGCGTGAGCACGGTGCATTTCCCGGCGGCCAAGCTCGTCGAGAAGAAGTACCGCGAGCTCCACCTCTTCCCGACGAAGGCGCCGAAGGACATCCGCTACTACTCGGGCGCCTTCGGCAAGGCCTACGAGCCGACGCGCGAGAGCGCGGCCGAGTCGATCACGACGCAGGCGATCCGCAGCGTGGACTTCGCCGCGCTGGTGAAGAAAGCGCACGAGGACGGGGTGCGGACGTTCGTCGAGCTCGGTCCGCAGGGCTCGTGCACGCGCATGATCGGCAAGATCCTGGGTCCCGCCCCTTACTCGGCGCGGCCGATCGACGTGCGCGGCCAGGACGAGGTGTCGGGCGTGCTCAAGCTGCTGGCCTTCCTGCTCGCCGAGCGCCGCCCGGTGGATCTCAAGGCTCTGTACGGCACGCGCACGTTCTGCGTGGGCCACACCGCGCCGCCGCCTCCGCCGCCGAACGCGGTGTGCCTGCCGCTCGGCGGCGTGCCGAAGAAGGTGACCTGGTCGCCGGCGCCGTCCTCGCCTGCTCCGGCTCCGCGTCCTGTTGTGGCGCCGAGCGTGCGCATCCCTCAGCCTTCGCTGCCCGGCGACGGTCTCGTCGCGCCCGCGCCTCAAGTCGCTCCGGAGCGAGTTCGCGCGCTGCCCGTGTCGCCGCGACCGGCTCCTTCGATTCCCTCGACGGCGCCGGCGGGTTCCGCCGCCGAGCTCACGGTGCGCGCGCACGAAGCTTTCCTGCGCTTGTCCGAAAACTTCAACGCCTATCAGGTCCGCAACCTCTCCGAGCAGATCCGCCTCGCGACGGGACAGGGCGCGCCGCAGCCGCTGCTCGTCTCCGGGACCGCTCCCGCGATCGTCACGCCGGCGCCCGCGGCGCCCGCTCAACCCGGGCGGAAGGTCTTCATGGACCGCGCGGCTTGCCTCGAGTTCGCGGTGGGCAAGATCGGAGCGGTGCTGGGGGAGAAGTTCGCGCACGTGGACGCCTACCCGACGCGCGTGCGCCTGCCCGACGAGCCTTTGATGCTCGTGGACCGGATCGTCTCCGTGCAGGGCGAGCCGAACTCGATGAAATCCGGCAACTGCGTGACCGAGCACGACGTGAAGGCCGGCGCGTGGTACCTGGACGCCGGGCGCATCCCGACGTGCGTCGCGGTCGAGGCCGGACAGGCCGACCTGTTCCTGTCGGGCTATCTCGGCATCGACAGCCAAACCAAAGGTTTGGCCGTCTATCGACTGCTCGACGCGATCGTCACGTTCCACGACCATCTGCCGGTCGTGGGAGAGACGATCTCCTACGACATCTCGATCGACGGCTTCGGGCAGCACGACGACATCTGGCTCTTTTTCTTCCGCTTTGACGCGACGGTCAACGGCCGCCCGCTCATGAGCATGCGCAAGGGCTGCGCGGGCTTCTTCACGCAGGCCGAGCTCGCCAAGGGCCGCGGCATCGTGCTCACGGACGCCGAGAAGGCTCCCGTCCCCGGCAAGAAGCCGGCCGACTGGAAGGCGCTGGCTCCTTTCGAAGAGACGGTGAAGCTCTCCGACGCGCAGTTCTCGGCCCTGCGCGCCGGAGATCTCAAGACCGCCTTCGGCCCGGCTTTCGCGAATCTCCCGATCGGGAATCCCGAGACCTTGCCGCCGGGCAAGATGAAGCTCGTGGACCGGATCCTGTCGCTCGAGCCCAAAGGCGGGCGATATGGATTAGGCCTGGCGATCGGCGAGATGGACATCCATCCCGACGACTGGCACCTGGTCTGCCACTTCAAGGACGACAACGTGATGCCGGGCACGCTCATGTACGAATGCTGCCTGCACACTCTGCGCACGCATCTGATGCGCATGGGCTGGATCGGCGAGAAGGGGAAGGTCTGGCACGAGCCGGTGCCGGGCGTCGCGAGCCAGCTCAAGTGCCGCGGCCAGGTCCTGGCTTCGACGAAGAAAGCGCGCTACGAGCTTCACATCAAAGAACTCGGCTATAGGCCGGAGCCTTACTGCATCGCCGATGCTTTCATGTATTCGGACGATAAAAACATCGTCCAGATCACGGACATGACGGTTCGTTTGACTGGTACATCCCGTGGTGAGATGGAATCGCTCTGGTCAGCGCGCGCCGTGCCCGCGCCGAGCTCCCCTTCCGTTCGCCGCAAGGCGATCTACGGTCCCGAAAAGATCCGAGCCTACTCGAACGGAAACCCGTCGGAGGCGTTCGGCGATCGCTACAAGCCGTTCGACAGCGAGCGCATCTTGGCGAGACTCCCGGGACCGCCGTACCAGTTCCTCGATCGCATCGTCGAGCTCGAGGGCGCGCCGTGGGTTCTCAAGCCGGGCGCCTCGGCCGTCGCCGAATACGACATCCCGCCGTCCGAGTGGTACTTCAAGGAGAACTCCCAGCCCACGATGCCGTTCGCCGTCCTCCTCGAGGTCGCGCTCCAGCCCTGCGGCTGGCTCGCGGCCTACTGCGGCTCGGCGCTGACGAGCCCCATCGACCTTTCGTTCCGCAACCTCGGCGGCGTCGCGACGCAGTTCATCGAGGTCACGCCCGAGACGGGCACGCTCATCACGAAGGTCAGGCTCACGAAAGTCTCGCAGTCCGGGGGGATGATCATCCAGGGCTACGACATGGAGATGCGCGATTCTTCCGGTCGTCTGGTCTACAAAGGGACGACGGAATTCGGCTTCTTCACGAAGGAAGCTCTCTCGAACCAGCTCGGCCTCCGCGGCGCGAAGCGCCCCGAATACGGCTCGGGCGCGAGGAACCTTCCGCTTTCCGGCGGCCTGCCCGCTTTGCCCGGCCCGATGCTGCTCATGCTCGACAAGGTCGAGCTGTTCCCGGGCGGCGCGAAGAACCTCGGCATGCTCCGCGGCACGCGCAAGGTGAACCCCGACGAGTGGTTCTTCGCCGCGCACTTCTATCAGGATCCCGTCTGCCCCGGCTCTCTCGGCCTCGAGTCCTTCATCCAGCTCATGAAGTGCTACGCGCGCGACCGCTGGCCCGGCGCGGGACGCTTCGAGAGCATGATCCTCGGCAAGCCGCACCGCTGGCTGTACCGCGGCCAGTACACGCAGGTCAACAAGGAGATCGTCATCGACTGCGCGATCACCGGCGTCGACGACGCGGCCAGGACGATCACCGCCGACGGCTTCCTGACGCGCGACGGCCTCACGGTCTACGAGATGCGCGATTTCACATTGAGGCTAAATTGAGTTTTGCCTTGAGTGACACACTCGGTTTCGACCTCAATGAGGTTCATAAGCGTCATGCGGAGTTGTCTCCGGAATTTGGTTTTGAAAAATCGATGCAAATGCTTAATCGGCTCGGCGCATTCAGAACGAAGCACCTTGCAAGAATTAACGTGGACGGCGCATTCGATTTCGCCGTAAATGACCTGGGGTATCAGCTTCAGAGGTGCGGGTATTCTATTGCAGTATCTTACGCTTGCTTGGCAGAGGGATTGAGCGAATTCCAGCATCTTAACGAAGGTCCAAGTCGATATTTTCCCAGCAGAATTGATCGTCTTTTTTTCTATTACGTCGACGATAGCTATTCAAATCTATACAGCGCATGGAATGTCTTAGCGAACATTCTCGCGCTATTTTGGGTGCCAGGGTCTGCAGAACGGGTATATCCGACGTACATTTCGAAGCTTGCAACCCGGAGTGACGTTCCGCAGGTGCAGATAGCTAAGCTTTCGGCCTATATCAAAGCCGAGTTCCTGACTGAGATCGCACCGGTTCGAAACAAGGTCCTACATAGAGAATCCTCTCGGGCTCGGTACTTCATTGACCATCTTCGTTATCTCGACAATAGAGATCAATTGGAAGAGGCTCGGCTTGTGAGAGATTCTCAACCTGAAATTCTTCGGGGCCATTATGCACAGTTTTTGGCGGGGATTGATGCGGCTATCGAGCTGCTGCAGGCTGCACAGTAAGATGGCGGTAGCGAGTTAAACATGAAACTATTCTTATGCATGATGATCGGCCTGGGAGTAATTCAGACAATTAACGCTCAACAGGCCAGCGCTGGAGCCGCCCTGGCGCCGCAAGGATCGTTGTCAACTGCTCGCCGGTCGGATGATGCTCTGAATGAACTGAAGGTCGCTAATGCCGAGCATGACATGAATCTTGTCCGAACGATTACCCCGGTCCTTTCCGCCGTTGCCACGGCGGTAGCCTTGTTCGCGGCCGTGGTGACGATGGCATTCGTGACCATCGCGTTGTTTATCATCAACGAGCTGCGAAAACTCAAGAATGAGCGAAAGCTGAACGAGGACGCGCTCAAGAGCATTGCGGAGCATAGTCAGAGAATTGCGGAGATTTTGAAGCAGGTCGGAGAAGTGAAGCTCGAAATTCGGGACGCTTCGCTTCAGGCGCGTAGCAAAGTCGTGTCCGACGCGGAATATACCACGTTCATCAAGGAGGTTATCGGAAAGACCCCTACGGTGGCTTGGGTGAATTTTCTCAAGGATTTTGTTTGGCGGGAGAAGATATCACTAGATGAATTGAAGCCTGCCGTGCTCGATAAGAAGTTGCAAGACGAGATCGCCACCCAATATAAGTCCGCGCATGAGAGTGGTCTTGCTGGCCTCATAACCTATCCAGACATGAGCGCTCAAGAGAAGATCCGTTGGGCATATGAAATTCTGTCGAAGGGGAAGACGATTGCGAGTTTGCTCGATGAAGAGCGCCAGTACAACTACATGTTGGGTGGCATCGTCCAGCAGAACTTTGTGCCCGGGAACATAAATGTCACCACGGTCCTTGGCAATCATTGAGCTCCGAATTTGAGTAATGAAATATTCTCACGTTAGACTTAACGGGCTGGGTTATGAACTCGCACCTAATGTCATTTCTTCGGCTGAGCTCGAGCGGCGGGTCGAGCCAGTTTACCGCGGTCTACGATTCCCTCTTGGGCAGCTAGAAGCGTTAACAGGAATTCGTGAACGACGCTGGTGGGATTCAGGCTTTAGGCTCAGTGACGGCGCGACGCGCGCGGGAAAAAAGGCCCTTGCTCAGTCCGGCGTGAAGACGGCCGAGCTCGGCGCGCTCGTGTACGCCGGCGTCTGCCGCGACGGCTCGGAGCCGGCGACGGCCTGCGCGGTCGCGGCCGCTCTCGGCGTCGGGAGAGACTGCGCGGTTTACGACATCTCGAACGCCTGCCTCGGCGTCTTATCGGGAATCGTCGACGTGGCCAACCGCATCGAGCTGGGGCAGATCAAAGCGGGCCTCGTGGTCTCCTGCGAGTCGGCGCGGGAGATCAATGAAAGCATGATCGAATCCATGATCAAGACGCCGACCATGGAGCACTTCAAGCTTTCGATCGCGACGCTCACCGGCGGCTCGGGAGCGATCGCCGTGCTGCTCACCGACGGTTCCTTCGGGACGGAAGGCCACAAACTTCTTGGGGGGACGGCGCAAAGCGCCGCCGAACATTGGGATTTGTGCCGGTGGGAGCGCGACTTCATGCGCACCGACGCCACCGCCGTCCTGAAGAACGGCGTCGAGCTCGCGCGCGGGACGTTCCGCCGCTTCACGGAGGAGCTGGGCTGGGCGGCGGAGTCGATCGATAAGACCATCTGTCACCAGGTCGGCGGGCCTCATCGCGCCGCGGTGCTCAAGGCCTTCGGCGTGAACGAAGAGAAGGATTATTCGACGTACGAACACTTGGGCAATATCGGGACCGTGAGCCTCCCGTTGACGGCCGCTTTGGCCGATGAAAGAGGATTTCTCGAAAAAAGGGACAAGGTCGGATTCTTGGGAATAGGATCAGGACTCAACTGCCTGATGCTTGGTTGGGAATGGTAGCCGCATGAACGAGCTCTGGCGCTCCGAGTATCCATTCGTCGGCCGGCACCTCGACCTCGGCGGTCACCGGATGCACTATCTGGACGAAGGCCAGGGCGAGACGGTGTTGATGGTCCACGGCAACCCCAGCTGGTCGTTCTATTTCCGCGAGCTCGTGAAGACTCTCCGCACGACCCGCCGCTGCGTCGTCCCCGATCACATCGGCATGGGCCTGTCCGATCGTCCGAGCGAAGACTCTTATCGCTACACATTGAGGTCCCGCATCGACGACCTCGACGCGCTGATGGCGAGAGTCGCTCCGTCGGGTCCGGTCACCCTCGTCCTGCATGACTGGGGCGGCATGATCGGCATGGGCTGGGCCGTGCGCCACCCCGAGCGCGTGAAGGCCATCGTCGCCTTCAACACCGCCTGCTTCCGCCTCCCGCCGGAGAAAAATTTCCCAGGTCTGCTTCGCATCATGCGCGGGTCGCTCAGCGGCGTGCCCATCCGCGCCACGCGTCTCGCCCGTCGCTTCGTGCTCTCCACGTGCACCAACAAGCGCAAGCTCTCGCCCGCGGCTCAAGACGCTTATCTCTCCGTTTGCGACGGCTGGAAGGAGAGCCTCGCCGTCCACCGCTTCGTCCAGGACATCCCGCTCGCGCCCGGCGATCCGGCCTGGGACGTCGTCGTCGACATCGAGTCCAAGCTCGGCGCGTTCAAGGACACGCCTATGCTCCTGCCGTGGGGCCTCAAGGATTGGGTCTTCGACGAGTCCTTCCTGAACGGCTGGCGCGCCCGCTTCCCGAAGGCCGCCGTCCGGCCGTTCCCGGACTGCGGCCACTTTCTCCTCGAGGACGCGCCCGAGGAGCTCGTGCCCCTGATCCGCGAGTTCGCGGCGCCCGCGGTGTCCGCATGAGCGCCTCCGGCCGCGACGTCGCCTCGCGCTTTCTCGAGACCGCCCGCCGGCGCGCCGACGCCCTCGCGCTGATCCCGCCCAAGGGTCATGACGTGGTGAGCTTCCGCACCCTCGCCCGCGACGTCGACCGCCTCGCCGCCGGCCTGCGCCGCGCCGGCCTCAAGCCCGGCGACCGCGCGGCCCTGCTGGTGCCGCCCTCCCGCGACTTTTTCGCCTGCACCTTCGCCCTGTTCCGCCTCGGCGCCGTCCCGGTCCTGATCGATCCCGGCATCGGCCTGAGAAACATGGGCCGCTGTCTCGAGGAGGCCAAGCCCGCGGCGTTCATCGGGTCGCCGAAGGCCCACCTCGCGCGTTTCATAGGCCGCTGGGCGTCCGAAGCCAAGTGCTCGATCGTCGCCGACGGGAAGATCCCGGGGCTGTGGAACACCCGCGAGCTGCGCGGCATCGGCGCGCACGAGAGCTTCACCCCGGCCGCCCTCACCTCGGACGCGCCCGCCGCCGTTCTCTTCACCTCCGGCAGCACCGGCGCGCCGAAAGGCGCCG
>DATNGC010000151.1:0-4975 GCA_035606075.1 Elusimicrobiota bacterium | reverse complement strand
GGTGTTCGCCGCGAAGGGCGTCTCGGTCGAGTCGCTGCGGACCTTCGGCGCCGGCGCCAACGCCCTCGCGTTCCTGATCGTCGTCGCCGGCCTGCGCCGCCGCGTGAGCGCCGAGACGGCCGCCTGGGGCGCCGCGTTCCTGGCCGGCTCCGCCTACCTCCTGCTCAAGTCCCGCCTGGCCTGGGAGTGCTACGCCGTCCAGCCCTTCCTGCTCTGCAGCACCTTGTCGCTCGTGGACGAGCCGGTCAATCCCATCCGCGCGCTGATCTTCACCGCGCTCACGTTGTTCGGCGTCCAGAACCACTTCATCTACCTCTCGATCCCGGTCTCCCTGTGCGTGCTGTACGGCGCCCGCGCCGCCTGGCGCGGAGAGGAGGAGGTTCGCCCGTGGCTGCGCCTGTCGCTGGCCGCGCTGATCATGGGCGCGATCGTGTTCCTGGTCAAGCCGCGCCTCAGCGACGCCGGCTGGCCGCGAGAGCGCGTCTGGGCCGTGCCGCTGTTCCTCGCCCTGGCCCCGCTCGCCGCCGCGTCCGCGTTCCTCGGCGAATGGGAGCGCCCCCTGGTCTCCTGGCTCGCCCGCCCGGCGGCGCGGCGCTGGTGCGGGCGCGCCTTGGCCCTCGGCCTCGCCGCCTTCTTCATCTGGCACGCCCGGCCCCTGTGGCAGATCTTCGCCGAGGCCGTGGTCTGGAAGAGGATCTTCTCCTGGTCCGCGCCGTGGTGGCTGGCCGTGCCGCTGGGCGCGTGGGCGTGGTTCCTGCTCGCCCTGCTCGTCTGGCGCGCCGCGCGCGCCTGGGCGGGTCACGAGACGATGACCCCTCATGAGCGCACGTTGGCGCTTTGGCCCGCGGCCTACGCCGCGATCTTCATCGCGTTTCGCAACACGTCGTCCTTGCGCTACTACTTGCCCGTCTACGTCCTGTGCGCCGCGTCGCTGCCTTCGGCTCTGGCGCGCCTGGCGCGTTCCGACAAGAAGGGCGCCGCGCTCTTCGCGCTGATCGCGATCGCGTCGACGCAAGGGATCTTCTGGCACGAGCTCGCCTCGCCCGGCGACCGGCGGCCCTTGTCCTTCAAGATCGGCTGGCACATGGAGAACTCCAAGGACTTCGCGCGCAAGGAGGCGCTGTTCGCCGCCTTCGACGCGTCGGGCGCCTGCGGAGTCGACCACCAGGAGCGGAGCTTCACCGCCATCCCGCTGAACTTCCACCGCGAGACGACCGGCCCGCTGCCGTGCGACCCGGCCAAGGCCTTCGACGCCGACCAGTGCCCGGACTGTCCGGAGCCCCCGTACTACCGCTGGTCGGTCGCGCCGGCGTCTAAGTAGACGGGCGTCCCTCGGCCGGCAGGAGCTGCCAGCCGTCGAGCGCGATGTCAAGGGAAAGGGACGCCTCTCTCTTCGTCAGCATCGAGACGTTCAGCGCCAGGCCGAAGCGCTCGCTCATCTCGTGTTCCAGGGACCGGATCGCCTCGATGAGCGGCCGACGCTTGCCCGTCTCGCATACGGCGGTCAGATCGAGCGGCTTTCCCGCCTGAAGCTCACCCTTCGCCGCGTCGCCGACGATCACGACGGCGTCCGCCTTGCCCTTCAGACGCGACTTGATCGCGGCCGCGATCTCCTGCGCGTGCCGCTTCTCCGCCTTGAACAGGGCGGACAGGGCCTCGCCGACGTAATGCCTCCGGTCGAGACGCCACACGGTCCTGGAGCCTTCGTCGCGACGCTCGACCAGCCCGAGCCTCGAGAGCTCCGCGAGCGCCTGCGCGGCCGCCTGGTGATTGATCCCCGCCAGACGGGCGATCTTCCGGCCGCTCCATCCCAAGTCGTCGTCGTCATGAAGGACTCGTAGGACGGCGACCCGGCTCGAATTGCTGAGGGCCGCATCGAGCGGCCTCGCGAGGTGCCCGTGCTGGTAGATCATAGGGGCATCCTATCAAAACATGTCTGGAATTCCAGACATGTTTTGGGGACCGATCTGTTCCGCGGCGGGAGCTTCCCTGACTAGGGCACGAAGACGACTTTCCCGCACTTCTTGTCGGGAGAGGTCATCGCGGCGAAGCCCGCCTCGTAGTCCTTGAGCGGGAAGGTATGGGTCACGACCGGCTTGAGGTCGACCGCGCCGGAGCGCAGCAGCCGGTCGGCCTTGTACCAGGTCTCGAAGATCTCGCGGCCGACGATGCCGTGCACGCGCACGCCCTTGAAGATCAGGTCGTTGGCCCAGTCGAGCTCGATCTTCTTCGACGGGATGCCGAAGGCGGTGATGCGCCCGCCGCTGCGCACGTACTTGAAGGCCGCCGTGATCGCGGGCTGGGCGCCCGACATCTCGCAGACGACGTCGTAGCCGTCCTTGACGACCTTGAGCGCGTCCTCCTCCGGCGTCAGCACGGTGTTCGCGCCCATCTTGATCGCCAGGTCGGCTCGGTACTTGCTGCCTTCGACGACGACGACGCGGTCCGCCCCGGAGGCCTTCGCCACCGCGACGCAGAAAAGCCCCTGCGGTCCGGCGCCCATCACGAGGACGGTCTTGGCGGCGACGGGCTCGACCAGCACGGAGTAAACGGCGTTGCCGAAAGGCTCGAACAGCGAGCCCATGTCCTTCAAAGTGTCGTCCGTGTGCTTCCACGCGCAGCGCGCGGGCACCGCGGCGTACTCGCCGAAGCCGCCGGGGCCGTCGATGCCGATGATCTTCATCTCGCGGCAGACGTGGCGCTGGCCGTTCTGGCACTGGTAGCACAGGCCGCAGAAGATGTGGCTCTCGACGGAGACGAAGTCGCCCTTCTTGAAGTCGCGGGCGTTCGCGCCGATCTCGACGACGGTGCCGCAGAACTCGTGGCCGAAGGTGCTGGGCGTCTTGAAGCGCTCGGGCGCCCAGGAGTACCAGTTGTAGATGGGCATGTCCGAACCGCAGATGGAGGCGCGGTGGACCTTGACCAGCACCTCGTCGGGGCGGATCTTGAGGTCGGCGACGGGCTGGAACGCGGCGCCGGGGCCGGGGGCCTTCTTGAAAAGGGCGTTCATTCGAAGAAATTCCTCGCGACGAACAGCAGGTTCTCCTTGCGCTCGCGGATGCGCCGGTAGAAGTACGGGAACCAGTGCGTGCCGTAGGGCACGTAGATGCGCACGGTCTGGCCGGCCTCGCGCAGCTCGCGCCAGCGCTTGGCGCGCAGGCCGTAGAGCATCTGCAGCTCGTAGTCGGTCTTGACCAGGCCGGCGGCGTCGAAGGCCTCGAGCGCGGCCTCGATGCGCGCGTCGTCGTGCGTCGCGATGGCCGGGATCGGGGCCTTGGCGAGGATGGCCGCGCACTTGTCGTAGTTCGCGTTGACCTCCTCCTTCGACGGGAAGGCGACGTCGGCCGCCTCCTTGTAGGCGCCTTTGCACAGGCGCACGCGCACCTTGCGCGCGACCGCGTCGCGGCAGTCCTGCTCGGTGCGGCGCAGGTAGGCCTGCAGGACGATGCCCACGTTCGGGTATTTATCGTGGAGGCCGTAGAAGATGTCGAGCGTCTTCTGCGTGTAGGCCGAGCTCTCCATGTCGATGCGCACGAAGTTGCTCCGCTTCGCCGCTTCCTCCACGATCTGGATCAGGCTCTCGCGCGCGAGGCCGTCGTCGAAGCCCATGCCGAGCTGGGTCAGCTTGAGCGAGATGTTCGCGTCCACGCCGGCCGCGGCGATGCGCTTGAGCATCACCAGGTTCTCGTCGCGCGCGGCGAGCGCGTGCTCGCGGTCGTGGCTGTCCTCGCCGAGGTTGTCGAGGGTCGCCTTGATGCCCGTCTCGTTGAGGACGCGGACCGCCTCGATCGCGTCGTCGATCGCGTCTCCGGCCACGAATCGTTTCGCCAGGAAGGTGAGAGCTCTCATCGGCGCGATTCTAACATTCTTGAGGCGGAGTGGAACAAATCGAGGGTGAGTCCATGCTCGCGATAGTTATCCACAAACTTGGCCCGGACCAAGTCGGCGGACAACTCGATCAGCCGCGCGGCTTGAGCGCGAACAGCAGCCAACCGGCGAGGAACAGCAGGCCGCCGATCGGGGTGATCGCGCCCAGCCGCTTCTCCCCCGTCAGCGCCAGCAGATACAAGCTGCCGGAGAAAAGAACGATTCCGCCGAGGAAGCACCAGCCCGCGCGATCCGGGCCGCGGGAGGCGCCCAGCGCGAGCAAGGCCAGCGCGTGATAGACGTGGTAGCGCACGCCGGTCTCCCAGATGGTCAGCATCTCGGGCGAAAGCCGCGTCTTCAGGCCGTGCGCGGCGAACGCTCCGAGCGCGACGGCCAGGAACATGCCGGCGGCGCCGGCGCTGATCCAGAACTCGGGGCTCATTTCAGCTCCTTCCAGAACTTGGCGAAGTCCTTGGGCGGCTCGGCGTCGAAGCAGGCGGGACGGCCGCTGGCCGGGTGCTCGAACAGGAGCCGGTAGGCGTGCAGCATCATGCGCGAGGGCGTGAGGACGCCCTCGGCGCGCTTGTCGAACTCGGGGTCGCCGGCGACGGGATGGCCCAGGTAGGCCAGGTGCGCGCGGATCTGGTGCGTGCGGCCGGTGAGGGGCTTGGCCTCGACGAGCGTCGCGGTCTTCTTCTTGGAGAGGATCTTGAAGCCGGTCTCGGCGGTCTTGCCCAGGCCGGTCACGACGATGCGCCGGTGGCCCGGCTCGCGGCCGATGGGCGCCTGCACGCGCGAAGAGCCTTTCATCGCGCCGCGCGCGATGGCGCGATAGGTCTTGTCCATCTCGCGCGCCTTGAAGGCGGCGGTCAGCGCCGCGTACGTCTCGGGGTCCTTGGCCACGACCAGAACGCCGCTGGTGAGCCGGTCGAGGCGGTGGACGATGCCGCAGCGCGGCGTTCCCGCCTTGAGGACGGCGGGGCGGTGCACCTGGATCAAGGCCGCGAGGTTCTCGACCGACTCCGCGCGCGCCGCCTCGGGGTTGGTCAGCCAGGACTCGCCGAGCGGGTGCATGAGCAGGCCGCTGGGCTTGTTCATGACGAACAGG
>DATNGC010000150.1:0-6655 GCA_035606075.1 Elusimicrobiota bacterium | reverse complement strand
TGTTTCTCCGCTGATCAACGGGAACAAAACGGCGGGGTCGTTCGTATGGATGGGAGCATGGAGGAGCTTCTCGATTTCGGCGACCCGGTCCGCGACGCCCTCGTCTACGGAGAATCCGCCCCCGCCGAATTCGCCTCGTGGCCGCCGCACGAGTGCCTGCGCCGGCTTCGCCTGCGCTTCCATCTCAATCGCAAGCAGCTGGCCGCGAAGGCCGGGGTCTCCGCATCGCTGATCGGCCGCGCGGAAAAAGGCGCCGACGTGCGCCTGAGCACGCTCCGCAAGCTTTACGCGGCGCTCGACTGCCGCCTTTTGACGCTTCCTGCCGGCGGGCTTTACGATCTCGATTGGCAGCAAGCTCATCTCGACGACGCTTGGATCGATTGGAAGCGCGGACGCGGCCGAGGAGCCGGGCCCGCCTGATTGCATTTCCGATCATTTCACATCGCGCGCGGGAAGTGAAATTCACTGAAACGCTATTTCACTCGTCCCGGAACCAGTGAAATCAACGGAAACGCAATCGCACTTCAATCAGCGGAAAAGATAACTCTTGACTTCGTGTAAAGCATGCTTTACTATGTATGGCATACTATACACATGACTCCCAAGCCACCCGCCCTCAAGATCACCAATCGCGTGCGCGACCTGCGCACCGCGGCCGCGCTGACGCAGGAGGAGCTCGCCGACAAGGTGGGCGTCACGCGCGTGACCATCAACTGCCTGGAGCGCGGCGTCTATTCGCCCAGCATCGAGCTCGCGCTCGCGCTCGCCCGATTTTTCAAGAAGCCGGTCGAGGCCATCTTCGTTCTGGAGGACGCATGAAATCCCTTCTGACCCGCATCCACAAGGCCGTTCTCGCGTACGCGCTCTGGGGCTGGCCTGTCGTGCTGCTGGACGCCGGCCTCGACGCGTGGTTGGGCGACCCGACGACGCTCTGGCGGCACGTCCTCAACGACGCCGGCTTCGCCTACGTGCTGTGCGCCGCCACCGCGCTGATCACCCTCGTCGCCGACAAGGAGCGCCGCGAGCGCGCGATGGCGCGGCTCGTCGGGGCGCGCGAGGGCGACGAGCGCGAGCGCGCGGTCACCGGAGACGCGGCGAAAACGACTCTCTTGCTGAGTCTCTCATTCCAAGTCGTCCTTCTTGTGCTGTCTCTGACGACGGTCCAGCTCATTTGGAATCCATCGGTCCCGAAAGGCGAGCATCATGGGACGCTCTCGGTCGGTCTCAAGTTCAGCTCCGCCGACCATTTGAACGCGTTCCGATCCGCGAGCTCCGACGCCAAGGGGTACGTGCTCCCGCCCGCCTCCTTTCCGATCCTGCTCGCGCTGATCCTGCTTCAAGTCGGCGCGTTCAAGGCGTTCTCGCGGAGGCGTTATGAAGGGACGGACGCTTAGCCTCGTCCTGCTCCTGTCGACCGCGGCGCGCGCGGGGAAACTCGACCTGGACATCTACGCCTCGACGCCCCGGCTCGAGCGTCCCGGCGTCGAAGGCCCCACTCGGCCGGCGTACAACTGGGTCCCCGGCGACCCGCGCGACCTTCAAGGCGATCCCTCCTGGGTCAAGCACCTCTCCCACGCCGGCTACGCGGGCCTGGGCGCCGCCGGCCTCGCGGCCAGCGTCGCGACGGGCGGCGTGGCGCCCGCGGTCGGCTTCGGGCTGGTGGCGCTCGTCCAATCGTTTCTGGAGTGGCGCGAGATCAAGAATCCGTCCGAGTAAAAATCTACAATGAAGCCGTGAGCCACCGGCACGTCTGCGTCCACGGGCATTTCTATCAGCCCCCGCGCGAGAATCCCTGGCTCGGCGAGATCGAACGCGAGGGTTCCGCCTACCCCTTCCACGACTGGAACGACCGTATCGCCGAGGAGTGCTACGGCCCGATGACGCTCGGCGTGCGCGGCGGCTCGGACGGCCGCGCGATCGCCTATGACGACCTTCTCCGGCGCCTGTCGTTCAACTTCGGGCCGACGCTGCTGTCGTGGCTCGAGCGTAAGCGCCCGTCGCTGTACCGCCGCGTGATCAAGGCCGACCTGCTCAGCGCCTCGCCCGACGGCCTGGGCAACGCGATCGCCCAGCCGTTCTTTCACGTCATCCTGCCTCTCGCCTCGCGGCGCGACAAGGAGACGCTCGTGCGCTGGGGCATCGCCGACTTCAAAGCGCGGTTTTCGAGGAAGCCTCTGGGCCTGTGGCTGCCGGAGACCGGCGTCGACGACGAGACGCTCGACGTGCTGGCCGCCGAAGGCGTCGAATTCACGATCCTCGCGCCGTCCCAGGCGGCCGCGTCGCGCCCCGTCGGCGGCGAGTGGCGGGACGAGACCGTCGAGACCCTCGACCCCAAGACCCCGTACCGCTGGGTCTCGCCGATGAATCCCGCGCGCTCTCTGGCGATCTTCTTCTACCACGACCGCCTCTCGCGCGGCGTCGTCTCCGGCGAGACGATCTCCAGCGCCGAGGGCTTCGCGCAGGCCGTCCGCGTGCGACTGATGCCCGGCGACGCCGCGCAGATGGTGCACGTCGCCTCCGACGGCGAGTTCTACGGCCACCATCACCCCGGCGGCGAGCGCGTGCTGGCCCTGGCGCTCGACGTGCTCGCCGACGAGGGCGTCGCGCCCGTCAATCACTCGCGCTTCCTCAAGCTCTTCCCGCCGCCGCACGAGGTCCGCGTGCGGCCCAACACCGCGTGGAGCTGCGCGCACGGCCTCGGCCGCTGGGAGCGCGACTGCGGCTGCCGCTCGGCCCACCTGCCGGAGTGGAGCCAGGCGTGGCGCGGGCCGCTGCGCGCGGCGCTCGACCGGCTCGCCAAGCGGCTCGACGCCTTCTTCGAGGACGACGCCTCGCGGTTTTTCGACGATCCGTGGGCCGTCCGCGACGCCTCCGCGTCGCTGTGGCTCGACCGCCGCCCCGACGCGGCTTCGCGATTCCTGGCCGAGCGCGCCAAGCGCCCGTTGTCGGACGACGAGGGAACCCGCGCCCTGCGCCTGCTCATGCTGCAGCGCGAGCGCCTGGCCATGTTCACGAGCTGCGGCTGGTTCTTCGACGACGTCTCCGGCGTCGAAGCCGTCCAGATCCTCCAGCGCGCCGCGCGCGCCCTCGACCTCGCGCGCCTGCTCGGCGAGGACGCCGAGGGCGCCTTCCTCGAGCGCGCGGCGGAGGCGAAGTCGAACCTCCCGGCCTTCGGCGACGCGGCCGGGGTGTACCGCAAGCTCGTGGCCCCGACGCGCGTCGACCTCGGCCGCGCCGCGGCGCACGCCGCGATCCTCGACCACCTCGACCTCGTCCCGCCGCGCTGGCCCGACGCCTTCCGCGTCGAGCTCGGCCCGGCGTTCCGCGCCGAGAAGATGGGCCTGGCGGGGCGAGACCGCACGCTGTCGGCCCGGCCCGTGACCGCCGCGCGGACGGACACGCGCGAGGACGCGAAATGGCACGTCGTCGTGCACCGCGCCGACCGCCTCGACTTCGCCTGCTGGCTCGCGCCGCTCAACGCGTCCTTCGACGCCGGCGCGCTCGGCGCGGAGTTCCTCGCCCTCGGCGACGACCATTTCCGCGAGAAGATGGACGCCCGATACGGCCCCGCGGGGCACGGCCTCGACGCCGTGTTCGCCGACGAGCGCGCCGAGCTCGCCAAGGCGCTCGCGCCCGAGGGCGGGCTCGGCCCCCGGCGCGCCGAGTTCCTGAAGCGCTGGACGGCGGCCGTCATGGCCGCGCGCCGCGGCGGACGCGACGACGACGGCGTGCTGGACCTGCTGCGGACGGCGCGCGACGCCGGCTTCGCGGGACCCGAGCTGCCGTGGTCGTCTCATCTCGAGGACGAGCTGCTGGCTCGCTTCGAGGAAGCGCTCGCGAGCGGCGGCGCCGACAAGGTGTCGCGCGCCCTGCGCTGGCTCGACGCGACGTGGGACGCCGGCTTGCTGACCGGAACGTGGCGCCTGCGCGACTTCCAGCGCCGCTGGTCCGAGAAGCTCGAGTCCGCCGGCGCGACGGCCGAGAAGGACGCCTGCCGCGCGCTCGGCGAGCGCCTGGGCCTGGCCGGGACCCTCCTGGAGAACTCCCCATGGTGACCAAGCAGATCAAGCTGCATGACCCGCAGGAGACGGTGCGCCTGCTCGGCGAGCAGGACTCGCGCCTGCGCGAGCTGCAGCGCGACTTCGGCGTCGAGATCGTCGTGCGCCAGGACGCGACCGACGGCGAGCTGCACCTGAACGTGCGCGGCTCGGCCGCTCGCGTCGAGAAGGCCGTGCGCCGCCTGCGCGAGGAGCTCGACGCCCTGCGCCGCCGCGCCGCGCCCGCCGATCCGCGCGGCTTCGAGCCGATCAACCTCGACTCCCCCGCCCTGCCCGTCGACGGCCTCTATCGCACGCACCACGGGCGCGTCGTGCGCCCGCGCACGCCCAACCAGGAGAAGTACGCCCGAGCGATCGACGCGCACGACCTGACCTTCGGAGTGGGCCCGGCGGGAACCGGCAAGACCTATCTCGCGGTGGCGTGCGCGCTGCGCGCGCTCGAGTCGCGCAAGGTCGAGAAGGTGATCCTGAGCCGCCCGGTCGTCGAGGCCGGAGAGCGCCTCGGCTTCCTGCCCGGCGACCTCATGGAGAAGGTGAACCCGTATCTGCGCCCGCTGTACGACGCCTTCCTCACGATGCTCGGGCCCGAGCGCTTCCGCACCTGGCGCGACAACGACGTGGTCGAGATCGTCCCGCTCGCGTACATGCGCGGCCGGACGTTCGAGGACGCGTTCATGATCCTCGACGAGGCGCAGAACACGACGCCCGAGCAGATCAAGATGTTCCTGACCCGCATGGGCAGCGGCTCCAAGGCCGTCGTGACGGGCGACCTCACGCAGAACGACCTGCCCCTGCGCACGGAATCGGGGCTTCAGCGCGTGATCAAGGTCCTCAAGGGCGTCGAGGGCATCGCGACGGTCGCTCTCACGGAGACCGACGTCGTGCGCCATCCTCTGGTGAAGAGCATCATCCGGGCTTACGACCAATGGGACGCGAAAGCCTGACGGTCCGCGTCTCGGGCCTGCCCCTGCTGCCCCGGGCGGCGCGCAAGCGCGCGCTGATCGCGGCGGCGGTCCGGCGCGCCTTCGCGCTCGAGGGCTCGCGGCGCCGGGGCGACATCGGCGTGATCTTCGTCTCCCGCGCCGAGATGCGCTCGCTCAACCGCCAGTACCTCGGCCACGACACCGACACGGACGTGATCACGTTCGAGCACGAGCCGTTCCCCGGCGTCCCGGCGGCGGAGCAGCCCGTCGGCGACATCTTCATCTCCGCCTGGATGGCGGGAAAGTCGGCCCAGGAGCTCGGCCACTCCGCGCTGCGCGAGACGCTCACGCTCGCCGCGCACGGCGCCCTGCACCTGCTCGGCCACGACGACCACTCGCCGAAAGCGAAAGCCCGCATGTTCCGCCGCCAGGACGAGGTCGTGGAGGCCCTGGGCGCATGAAGGCCCTGCTCCTGGCGCTCGCGCTCTGCGTCCCCGCGTCGGCGGAGCCGACGCTGGCGGTCCAGTCGCGCGCGGTCCAGCGCGGCGAGCTTCTGCTCGTCATCGTCGAGGGCGAGGCCGCCAAAAAGCCGCCGACGGCGGAGTTCCAGGGCAAGGCGCTCGAGTTCTTCCCGGCGGCCTCGACGGGCACATGGCTCGCCTTCATCGGGCTCGACCTCGACGCTCCGACCGGTCCCGCGCCGCTGAAAGCCGTCCTGCACGATCCTTCCGGCAAGGCCGTGCGCAAGACCGAGACGCTGGACGTCGGCCCCGGCAAGTTCCCCGTCCAGGAGCTCAAGGTCGAGCAGAAGTTCGTGACGCCGGCCAAATCGGACGCGGAGCGCGCGGAGAGCGAGTCCGTCAAGGTCCACGAGCTGTACGCGCACGGCGAGGAGAAGCGCCTGTTCGAGGGCCGCTTCGACCCGCCGATCCCGGGAGCGGCCACGGCCCGCTTCGGCGAGCGGCGCGTGTTCAACGGCCAGCCGCGCTCCCCTCATTCCGGGATGGACCTCAAGGCGAAGAAGGGCGTCCCGGTGCGCGCGCCGGCGGCGGGCAAGGTCGTGCTGGCGGGCTCGCTGTACTTCTCGGGCAACACGATCATCCTCGACCACGGACTCGGGATCACGACGCTGTACGCGCACCTCTCGAAGATGCTCGTCAAGCGCGGCGACATGGTGAAGAAGGGCCGGCTCATCGGCAAGGTCGGCGCGACGGGTCGCGTCACCGGTCCGCACCTGCACTGGGCGCTGAAGTTCCACGAGGCGCGCGTCGACCCCTACTCCCTCGTCGCGCTCGATCTCGACTCGCTTCTGAAGCCGCGCGCCGCGGACCCGCTCAAGCGCTCGTCGGCGTGCGACCGGACCGACCTTCCGCCCGCGCCGCCGTGGGGCAAGACGCGCGGCGGGCTGCGCGCGCGCGCGCGGCCCCTGCAGCCGGCGTACGCGCCCGGCGCGCCGATCGACTTCCTGATCGAGATCCAGAACGTCGGCAAGAAGAGCGCCTTCGTGGACTTCGTCCGCGACGCGAACGCGCGGGCCGCGGTCCTGGGCTTCAACCGGTCCCCGGAGCCGTTCTCCTCGCTGGCCTCGAGCGCGACGGCGCGCCTGGCGACCGAGCAGATCAAGATCGGCCCGAAGAAGTCTCTCTGCTTCGAGCAGGACCGCGACGCCGGCGG
>DATNGC010000149.1:0-4159 GCA_035606075.1 Elusimicrobiota bacterium | reverse complement strand
CCAGGCCAGCACGGCGCAGATGAGCGACCACGGCCCCTCCGCGACGAGCCCGCACAGCAGGACGAAGCCGAGCGCGACGAGGACCCAGCGCCGAGCGAACGCCGCCGCGACCAGGGCGAGCGGGACGCTGAACGCCGCGAGCCACAAGAGGAAGGTCTTCAGGAATTCGAGCGACTCGGCGAAACCGTAGGCGTGGTTGCCGGGACGCGTCCAGACGCGGAAATACCACGCCGCCGGCGCGGCGAGCGCGAGCGTCAGGAAGGCCGCGGTCCAGAAGCGGAGCGCGCGGGGGCACTCGTCGAGTCGCAGGGCGGCGTCGAGCGCCAGCGCCGCGCACGCCGCCGCGAAGAAGGCGAAGCACGCGTGCAGGAGGAACTGGAGCGACAGCGCCGTGGCGAGCGCCCCCCAAGGCCGCTTCTCCAGGAGACGGCGCCACGAGCGCAGGACGAGGACGGTGCCCAGCGCCACGAGCGCGTAGTACCGCGACTGCCGGCAGAACAGCAGGAACGCGGGAGACAGCGCCAGCAAGGCGAGGGCCGCCTCCGGCGCCCAAGGCCGCTTCTCGGCCAGCTCGTCGCGTTCGCCGTCGGCGAACAGCCCCCAGCCGAGCCACAGCGTCAGGATCCCGGCCAAGGCGAAAGGCAGGCGCGCCGCGAGCGGCGTGCGGCCGAGCAGCGCGAACGACGCCGCGACCAGGTAAGCCGGCAGCCAGGTGTTCCACGTCCAGACGCCCGCGGCGTTGCCTTCATACGGGGACAGCGTCGGCTGGGTGGTGACGAGCACGCCGCCCAGGGTCGTGCGCGGCAGGCCGGTCTGCAGGATCGATTCGGCCCGGAGCGCGGTCTCGGCCTCGTCCTGCCACAGCGCGGGCCGTCCGAGGTTCCAGAGCAGCAGGACGGCGCCGAGCGCCGTCAGCGCCGCGGGGACGGCCCGCCTCAAGCCCGTCTCAAGCGCAGGGAGTTGAGAGCCACCGAGACGGAGCTGAGCGCCATCGCGGCGCCCGCGTACTCGGGGCGCAGCAGGAGACCCCAATGCGGGTAGAGAGCTCCCGCGGCGATCGGCAAGAGCACGATGTTATAAACGAAGGCCCACGCCAGGTTCTGGCGGATCACCGCGCGGATGCGCTGGCTCAGCTCCATCGCCTTCCCGAGCGAGGTCAGGTCGGGGTTCATCAGCGCCAGGTCCGCCGCCTCGATGGCGACGTCCGTGCCGGCGGCGAGCGCGATGCCGACGTCCGCGTGCGACAGCGCCGGCGCGTCGTTGAAGCCCTCGCCCACCATGGCGACCTTCTTCCCCTCCGCCTGGAAGCGGCGGACGATGTCGGCCTTCTCCTCGGGACGGACCTCGGAGAAGACCTTGCCGATGCCGACCTGCTCGGCGACGCGGTAGGCGGCCGCGTTGCGGTCGCCGGAGACCAGGCAGACCTCCAGTCCCCGGGCCTTGAGCGCCTGCACGGCCGCCGCGGCCGAAGGCCGCAGCGCGTCCTCCATGCGGTACGCGCCCAGGAGCTCGCCGTCGACGGCGACGCCGAGCAGCGATCCCGCCTCGGAGAAGCGCGTCGCGTCGTCCTGCGGGATCGCGACGCCTTCCTCGCGCAGCCACGGGAGGCTGCCCGCGCGCACGAGGCGCGCGCCGGAGCGGATGCTGACGCCGCGGCCGGGAAGGGCCTCGAAGGAGTCCACCGGCGGCGCCTTCACGCGGCGCTCGCGCGCGAGCGAGAGGATCGCGGCCGCGAACGGGTGCTCGGAGCGCTCCTCGCAGGCGAACGCCCACGCGAGCATCTCGTCCTCGGTCCCCTTCACGAGGATGACGCCCGCGACCTGCGGGCGGCCCAGCGTGAGCGTGCCCGTCTTGTCGAAGAGGACGACGTCGAGCTTGCCGACCTCCTCGAGGATCTCCGCGTTGCGGATGAAGACGCCCATGCCGGCGGCGCGGCCCATGCCCGCGACGATCGCGAGCGGCGTGGCGAGGCCCAGCGCGCAGGGGCAGGCGGACGCCAGCACGGAGACGAAGCAGGTCATCGCGAGCAGCACGCGCGGCTCCGGCCCCCAGCGCAGCCAGGCGGCCGCGGTCAGGCAGGCGAACGCGAACGCGGCGGGCACGAACCAGGAGGCCAGCTTGTCCACGGTGCGCTGGATCTTGGGCTTGGTGGCCTGGCTCTCGCGCACCGACTCGACGAGCCGCGACAGCGCCGACTCCTCGCCCGGGCGCGCGACGCGGACCTCGAGCGAGCCGTTCTTGTTCAGGGTGCCGCCCCAGACGCGCGAGCCCGGCGCCTTCTCGACGGGCATGCTCTCCCCGGTCAGCATCGCCTCGTCGACCGTCGAGCGGCCGGAGGTCACCTCGCCGTCGGTGCCGATCTGCTCCCCGGGGCGCACGCGCACGGTCTCGCCGACGGCGACCTCGCGCAGCGGGATCGTCTTCTCCTCCCCGTCGCGCACGACGCGCGCCGTCTTCGGGGCCAGGCGCATGAGCTTGACCACGGCCTCGTTGGTCTTGCCGCGCGTCTTGGCCTCCAGGAAGCGGCCCAAGGTCACGAACACGATCAGCCCGCTCACCGCGTCCCACTGCGTCATGCGCGCGGCCGGCGGCAAGGTCTCGGGGAAGAGGACGACGTAGGCGCTGTAAAAGAACGCGGCCCAGGTGGAAACGGACACGAGCGAGTCCATGTCCGCCCGCCGGCGCAGCAGCGCGCGCGAGAGCCCCTTGTGGAAGTGCAGGCCGCCCCACGCCTGGAGCGGGATCGCGATCAGCAGGGCCGTATAAGGGGAAAGGTTCAGCCAATGCGCCAGCATGAGCGGCACCGAGAGCACGACGGAGCCCTCGAGCCTGGTCAGCAGCTCGCTCTGCTCCTTCTGCTGGGAGAGCAGGCTGATGGCCTCGGCCTGCGCGCGGCTCTCGCTCTCGCCGAGGACGTCGTAGCCGGCCTTCTCGACGGCGCGGCGCAGGTGCTTGACCTCGAGGCGCCCCGGCGAAGGGACGAAGGTCACGGCGACCGTGCGCGAGGGCAGGTCGACGCCGACCTCGCGCACGCCGTCGAGCGCCTTCAGCGCGGTCTCGAGCTTGAGCACGCAGGCCGCGCAGTGCATGCCGCGCACGGGCAGGACGACGCGCTTCGCGGCGCCCCCGGCCGGGGCGCGCGCGCTCACTGCAGGCTCCGCTTCCAGTCGTTGAAGAGGTCGTTGAGCGAGTGCCACTGGCCCGGGAAGGCGTCGTAGACCGCGGCGTCGAACTGCTCGCCCTGGCGGACGGCGGCGAGGAACTGCCCGAAGCCGATGCGCCCGCCCTTCTCGATCATGTAGCGCACCAAGCTCTCGGACTCCGCGTACCATAAGCTCGCGTCGTAGGCGCGCTCCGTGTTGGGCGCCATGTTCATGAGCTGGTCGATCGGGATCGGAGCGGTGCGCAGCGTCGGCAGGAGCGCTCCGAACAGCTCGTAGCCGTGGTTGCGCGCCTTCGACTCCTCGTAGACCGCCAAGCCCTCGTTGATCCAGCGCTGCTGGTCGCTCAAGCGCCCGTTCATGTACTCGAACCAGATCAGGTGCGTCATCTCATGGGCCAGGATGCCGTTGAGCACCGGCGAGTACCAGGTGTAGATCGAGTTGCCGACCGTGACGCCCGCCGACCAATCGGGCTGGCCGGTCTTCTTGCGGTACTCGTCCTGGGAGCCGTAGACCACGATCTCGTACAGCCCCTGCGGCATGAACGAGTTCAGCCCGGTGTCGGTCATGACCGTGGAGTACGACTGCTCGCTGAGGTTCGAGGTGTCCTGGACGACCGTGCTGCCGTAGGCCTTCACCTTGAAGTGCAGGCTGTCCTGGGAGCCGGCGCCGGCGTCGAGCCCGGGATACGCGCCCTCGACGATGCCGTACCGGGAGTTGCCGCCCGCGTCGTCGGGCAGCTGGTCCGCCGGGTAGGGGATGCACGAGGCGAGCGCGAGGGCCAACAAGGCGGCGGGAAGGAGGCGCATCCTTTCGATTCTATAAAATTGGTACGATACCGTCATGCCCGCCGGAGAGCTGCTCACCGTGAAGGTCGATTCGATGGCTCCCGCGGGAGACGGAGTCGCCCGCTCCGAGGGCTCCTCGCGCGTGGTGTTCATCCCGCACGCCGCGCCCGGCGACAAGCTGGAGGTCGAGGTCTTCGAGGCCAAGTCCAA
>DATNGC010000148.1:0-5915 GCA_035606075.1 Elusimicrobiota bacterium | reverse complement strand
AGCCATTGGTCTCCGTCCCCTCGGGAGCGAACAGCTTCGGGAAGATCGCGGCCAAGGCCGGGCCGCTGATCTTCTCCCGCACGCGGCGCTCGCCGAGCCCCGGGTTGGGCTTGGGCGCGCGCTCCTCGTCCGTCGCACGGGAGGGCGCCGGGGCGGCGGGAAGCGCGGGAGTCTCGTTGCGCTCGCCGAGGCCGGCGAAGAAGCGGTCCGCCGCCGGAGAGGCGGATCTCCCGAAAAGGCGCAGCCCCAGCCCGAGGCGGGCGGACTCCCGGCTCACCGCCGGGATCACGTCGGCGACGAGCTCCGGAGCCGGGATCACGCGGTCGCGGGACCGCGCGGCGCGGCCGTAGGGAGCGGCCTCCGCGAGGGAGAGCGCTTCGGCGCCCAGCGAGCGAGCCAGGCGCGCGATCTCGACCAGGTGCCGGAAATTGGAGCGGGTCACCACGGTCGAGACCCCGAAGCGCAGGCCGGCCTCGCGGGCCCGCCGGACCCCCGCGACGGTCTGCGCCATGCTGCCGGGGACCTCGGTGTGATAGTCGTGCATGGCCGGCGTGGACCCCTGCAGGGAGACGTCCAGCGCGTCCACGCCCGCCGCGCGCAGCGCCCGCGCGTAATCCGGGTAGCACAGGCGCCGGGCGTTGGTCTGAACCAGGACCCAGCGGGCGCCCGCCTTCTTGGCGTCCGCGGCGGCGCTCAGCAGGCGCTCCGACAGCGTCGGCTCGCCGCCGACGAAGGCGACGTCCTCGCCCCGGGCGAAGCTCCCTTCCCGCTGCGGCGCGGGACCCGGCGGCGCGGCGCCCTGTTCCCCCTGCGAGCAGAACGCGCAGTGATTGTTGCAGGCGAAGCCCAGGAAAATGGTTCGCATGGGGGCTGTCGACAGCATAGCCCCTGGGGAGGCCGTTTTCAAGGCTTTTTTCCCTCTGAGGGCGCGGCTTTCAGAGGCCGGAATTCGTCAATACCGTATATCCTGACGTAGCTTTTCCAGGCGCCTTCGCAGCCGGCCTCGTGCGCGCAGCCGGCGCAGTCCGGAAACTTCGTCTTCAGGACGTCGCGCTTGTTTTCCTGCCAGACGAAGCGGGAATCGTCCGACTCGTGCGTCGCGAGGCTCACGTCGTTTCCCGTGTCGAAGCGCGATTCGTCGAGGTACTTGGCGGACAGGTACTCCAGGAGCTCGTCCGAGACGCCGGTCAGGGCCAGCGCGCACCGCGGCACGGCGCCGAAGGTCAGGTGCTTCTTGAGGCGCTTCTCGTTGAGCAGCAGGATGCGCAGGATCTCGGGCATCGCCTCGCGGAACGAGGGGATCCAGGCGCGGTCGTCGCGGGTCCCGCCCTCGGGCCAGATGTAGTTGAAGCGGACGTCGTCCGCGCCGAGGCCGTCGAAAAAGCGGATGAAGCCCTCCATCCCGCCCAGGTTCGGCCGGCACAGGACGGGGTTGACGGAGATGCCGCCCGCCAGCGCGCCCTTCTCGCGCAAAGCGGCGAGGTTCTTGAGCGCCGCGATCTTCCGCGACAGGTTGCCCGGGACGCGCGTGATGATCAGATCCTCGACCTCGGGGATGTGGCTGTGCACCGAAAGCGTCACGCGGGTCAGGCCCGCCTCCACGAGGGCGCGGCAGAACTCCGGGTTCGAGAGGCGCGTGCCGTTCGTGCAGACGGAGATCATCGTGTAGCCGAGGCTCTTGGCGTACGCGACGGCGTCGACGATGCGCGGGTACACGGTCGGCTCGCCGCCCAGGAAGCCGACCCCGCGGCAGCCCTTCTCGCGGAAATGCCGGAGCTCCCGCTGGACGCGCTCGAAAGACGCCCACGGATCCTTCTTGTCGCGCGAGAAGCCGCTCATGCAGAAAGGACAGAGGTTGTTGCAGAGAGTGCCGAGATGGATCTCGACGCGGCGGACCTCCCCGCGGCCGGAACCCGCGAAGACGCGCTCGGACTGCGCGTGGTCGAGCGCGAGGCTGCGCGGGTCCGTCACGACGCCCCCTTCAGCAGGGCGGCATGGAGCAGGTCCCGCGCCCAACCGAAACGGTGGACGAGCACGGCGACGACGTTGCAGCCGCGCGACACCGTCAGCAAAGTGCCGAAAAAGATCCACAGCGCGAACGGGATCGTGTGGTAGACGGTGAGGTTCGCGATCCCCTTGCTCTCGAGCCAGCCGCGCAGCGTGACGGCCTCGTCCTCCGAGATGCCGTCGCTGTAGCGCTCGCCCATCTCCTCGGAGATCTCCCCCTCGGAGACGATCCGGCGCCAGGAGTCGTCGGAGAGCACGACGCCGTGCCGCAGGTGGGCCGGCGCGGCGTCGCGCAGGCTCTCGCGCTCGATGAACCAGGTGAAGAGGCCTCGCCCGAAGGACAGGAAGACCCAGAAGTTCAGCGTCAGCTTGACCGCCGCCGCGACGCGGGCGCCGACGTCCCAGTGCCAGAGGAGCGCGCCCGAGAGCGCCCAGGCCGACAGCCCGACGAGGGCGGCGACGCCGACGGCCTTCTTTCTCAGGACGGCGCTGATCCCGCGCCAGGCGACGCTGACCAGAGCGTAGAGCACGAGCGTGGCGAGCGGCCCCGTCACGAACCGCGAGGCGCTCGGCATGGCGCTCTGGATCAGGAGAAACAGCGCGAACAGGTTCACCGTCACCATCGCGTAGTCGAAGCGGTAAGGCCACAGCTCCCGGCAGCGCACCCCGAGGCGGTCCACCTCGGCCAGCGCCCGCTCGGAGCTGGCGCGATTCCAAAGGTCCGGGATCCGCCCGGCGACCTTCACGAGCGTCTCTCCCGCGAAGATGAGCCCGGCCGGAACGAAGATGTTGACGAGCAGCAGCAGGAACAGGACTTGAGGGAACCCCGGGAGGTTCGGATCGACGAGGACGGCGAATAAGGACAGCAGCGTGAAGAACTTGGCGTCGCCCGCGGGCCAGATCGACATCCACCAGAGCGTCAGCGCGGCGGCGAGGCTCAGAGACAGGTGAAGAGCCACCCGGAGGTAAAAAGGCCATGGAAGGTAGTAGGTCCCCAAGCCGAGGAGCGTCCGGTGCCGCGCGCCGAGAACGCTGTTGCCGAGGAACCACGCCAGCCCGGCCCCGCAGGCCAGAGCGCCGAGGACGATCCAGCGGTTGCGGATCTTCTTCTCCCGCCAGTCCTCGTAGGAGACGACGGCGCCGAGGAACAGGAAGAGGCTATAGAAGCCGATCGCGGTCATGCCCCGCTCTCCTGTCCATGCCTCGTCCCGGCGCGGCCGGCCGGCTAGTAGGAGCCGTGCGAGCCGTGGCTGCCGTGGGAGCCGTGGCTGCCGTGGGAGCCGTGGCTGCCGTGAGAACCATGGCTGCCGTGGGAGCCGTGGCTTCCATGGGAGCCGTGCGAGGCGTGGCTGGCGTGGGAGCTATGGCTGGTGTGCGTGGGCGTCGCGCCGCCGCTGTTGTGAAGCGCGTTCGTGTGCGACGTCTGGGCCAGGAGGTCGTCGGCCTGCATGAGCCCGGCGCCGAGGATCCCGAGGACGGTCGCCGCCTTGACGACGTCCTTCTTCAAGATCTTGCCTTCCTCGCTGGTCAAGAACCGCTCCAGGCCCTTCTTCATCTTGGGGACCAGGCCTTTCTTCGACTTCGGAACGCCGCCCTTCTTTTTCTTATTCAAGTGGCCCTCTTTCGCGCCCAGATTTCACGGCCTCGGATACGGACGACCCGTCCCCTTCTGCCTGAGCCAACCGCGGAAGATCATCTCGTTCTTCTCGTCCTGCAGCTTCTCGAAAAGGAGGTCGAGGATGCCCTTGTGGATCGCGCAGCGCGTGTTCGTCGGCATGCGCCCCAGGATGTCCCCCTGCTCGACGTAGCTCTGGACCGGGGAGACGCCGTGGTAGGCCGCGTAGGCGCAGCTCGCGCACGCCGGCTGGTTGTCGAGGCACGAGGCGACGGCCAGCGCGCGGACCGACGGGCTCGAGACGGCCGCCCGGTAGCCTCCCGCGGACGAGTCCGCGAGGCGGAAGGAGTCGTCGCCGCAGCGGCCGAGCTCGAGCGCCTCGACGGACGAGTAGATCGCGCCGTCGCGGTCGTAGGCGAGCTCGCCGAGCCCCTCGCCGCCCGGGGAACGCAGGCTCGCCGAATCCGCTCCGCCCTCGTTCAGGATCGCGCCCAGGAAGGCGCGCGCGGTCTCCTCGGCGAACGCGCGGCGGGAGTTCAGGCGCAAGACGCGCTCCAGAGCGGCGCGGTAGGTCGCGAGGAACTCCTCGGGCGAGCAGGCGGCCTTGCGGCCCGCGGGGCTCGCGCGCTCCAGCGGAGAAAGGTCCTTCAGCAGGATCCCGCGGGCGCCGAGCGCCGCGCACTCGTCGACGAGCGCCTCGAGCCCGGCCCGCGCCCCGCGCGAGACGACGGCCTCGACCGTGAAGCCCGCGGCGGCCTTCCTGAGCTTCGCGGCGATGGCCTTCAGCCGCCGCAGGGACTTCGCGCGGGAGGCGCCGGCCGCCGGGAGCACCGCGCGGAATTCGGCGCCGGCCGACAGCAGGGCCGCGAGCTCGGCGTCGCCGAGGCGGCTCGGATCGTCCGCGAGGCCGAGCGTCAGCTCCTTGCCCGACGAGGCCGCCTTGGCGCGGGCGCGGTCGAGTATGAGCCTGACCGCCGGCCAGTTCGCGAGCGGCCGGCCGACGAACTCGATCGAGAGCGCCGGGCTGGGGCTCTCGAAGACCCGGTCCGCGACGGCGGCCGCCGTCTCGAGGCTCATGCCGGCGCGCCCCGGGCCCGACGGCGCGATCGAGTGCAGGCTCGGGCCGCTCCACAAGAACCGGTGCCGCGCCCTCCAAGCCGCCGCCAGTCCTTCGAAGTCGAGCTGGTCGCGGATGAAGCCGTCCTTGGCGAGCGTCCCGTACAGCGGCGCCGACCGGTCGAGCGCGCCGCCGACGTAGGCGCGGAACTCCGCGTCCGTCAGGACGCGGTAGCGGCCGAAGTCGTTGGTGATGAGGTACCGATCGCCCAACCGCCGAAAGCGGAAGAACCCCGTCCGGACGGGATCGAAGCTCGACGGCTCGACGGCGACCGCGCTCTCGCTCATGGCTCTTTCTTGGCGGGCGGCGCGCCGCCCGCGCTCTTGCCCTCGTGCTTGACCTGCCAGGGGACGGAGACGCCCAGCGGGTCCCCGGCTCCCGGCTCCGCCTTCTCGATCTCGGCCAGCAGAGCCTCGATCTCCCGCTCGAGCGCCGCGTCCACGAGCGGCGCGGACGGCTCGGCCTCGGGCGGGGCGGGCGCGTCGGCTTGGACGCCGGGCAGGGTGTTCGAGTCCTCCTGCGCCGAGACCAAGGCCTTCGTCACGACGTACTCCCGCAGCTTCTGGTTCGCCGCGGAGATCCTCAGGCGCAGCGACTCGTGAAGCAGCTCGTTGTGGAAAGCGTCCGAAAGCGCCTCGACGTCCTTCGCGGACTTCTTGGCCTTGAAGCGGACCGCGACCGACGCGTCCGCCTCGGGGGCGATGCGCACGAAGGCGCGGTCGGTGAAGGCGTAGGCGGCCGCTTGGATCGCCTCCAAAGGATAGATCCGCGTGTCGAGCGAGAATTTGAGTTCGGCGGCGGCTTTCTGGGTCACTCTCGATCCTCCGCTCGCGCGCGCGCCGCGAGCCCGGTATTTGTACCTTTTTTGACCGCCGCAATGGCGGGCGCCGCCGCCCCGAGGGCCGGCGCGAGGGCCTCGGCGGGCACGGCGGAGAACTCCGCGGCGCCGTACAGCTCGAGATAGGAGCGGTACACGCCCATGCAGTAGCCGTCCAGGCTGCACGATCCGCAGGCCTCGACCTTGCCGCGAAAGACGTCGCGACCCTTCTCGTGCCAGTTGAAGCGCTGGACGCCGCCGCGCTTGTCGGGCCACAGGAAGGAGACCTCGGTCGGCAGGTCCATGCCCTCCTCGTAGAAGTAGCGGCGCAGAAGCGGCCACTGCCGCTGGACGACGGG
>DATNGC010000147.1:0-16302 GCA_035606075.1 Elusimicrobiota bacterium | reverse complement strand
CTCGACGCGATGAAGAAAGCCGGCGTCGCCGCGGCGGCGTTCCCCGGCGCGCTCGAGCTGTCCAAGCAGCTCAAGCCCGGCGACGTGGTGCTGACGCTCGGCGCGGGCGACGTCTGGAAGGCCGGCGAGGACCTCCTGCGGCGCCGCCGCGGCGGCTCGGCGACGCCGATCTGATGGCGAAGCTCGGCCAGCACTTCCTGACGGACCAGGGCGCGCTCGAGGACATCGTGCGCGCCTCCGGCGTCGGGCCGGGGGACCTCGCGCTCGAGATCGGCCCGGGCCGCGGCGCGCTGACCAAGCCGTTGCTCGCCGCTGGCGCGAAGGTCACCGCGGTCGAGGCCGACGACGCGCTCGCGGCCGCGCTGCCCGGGCTGCTGAAGTCGCCGAACCTCGTCGTGCACAACGACGACTTCCTGCGCTTCGACCTGGGCTCGCTCGGGAAGGGCCCGTGGCTCGTCGTCGCCAACCTGCCGTACGCGGTCGGCACCGCCATCCTGCAGAAGATCCTCTTGTGGGAGAACTGGACGACGGCGACCTTGATGTTCCAGAAGGAAGTGGCCGAGCGCATCGTGTCCGGGACCGGCGGCCCGGACTACGGGCTCCTCGCGCTGTCGGTGCGCCTGCGCGCCGACGCCGAGCTCGCGCTCGAGCTGCCGCCGTCCATGTTCCGCCCGCGGCCGCAGGTGGACTCGGCGGTCGTGGTCCTGCGGCGGCTCGCGAAGCCGAGGATCGAGCCCGAGCACGAGAAGAACTTCTGGCGCCTGGCCAAGACCGCGTTCACTCAGCGGCGCAAGATGGCGGCGAGCGTCCTGTCGAAGTCGCTCGGCCGTCCGCGCGCCGAGGTGGAGGCCGCGTTCGCCGCGGCCGGCGTCGAGGCCGGCGCGCGTCCCGAGAACATCCCGTTCGAGGCGTGGGTCGCACTCGCGCGTTCGCTCTCGCCGGCGCCGCGCTCCTAACGAGGGAGCTTACGCTTCTTTTTGGCGCATGGCATCGGGCACTCGGCCCAGCCGACTCTCTTGACGTCGACATTCCGAAAGATGATGTCGATGGTCACGTTGTCAGAAAACTTCGATTTGCATGTGAAAGAACCTGCCGCCAAAGTCCTTCTGTGCTTTTCGTAGGGCCGTCGAATCCTTGAATTCGGTGTACTGCTCAGAAAGGTGTGATCGACTCTGCGCCAGGATTTCTTGCCATCGTAGACTTTCGTCAGCGTTCGCTTAATGTCGAAGCGGGCTACTTTCTTAAAGACACACTTGTATTCCGAGTGACGAGCAGCCACTCTTTGGATGGGCCAACGGACACGACTATCGGTGTTGTAGGCGCCGGTGAACTCGTAATTTGCGCTGAGTGAAAAGATCACGGACCGGCCGGTCGGGTCAAAGCTGATCGATTGGAAATGCGCGTCGTGAAAGAGATTGCAGTAGAAAAAGCGCCGTAGAGTTCGATTTCGAAATACCGATTTAGGTGTTCTGCGATATCGGCTCGCTTCTCGGCGCATCATCTCCGACCATGAGCGGGCTAATGCCTTGTGAGACTTCTCGCGCTCAATGGGATCCTGGATTCTTTTCCACGAGTCCTTCCAACTGGACATTCGGGTCTCCTCGGTCGATGACTAGTCTAGCCCCTGAATCGGTATGACGCCAGTCATCAAGTGCTCCGATGCCGAATTGCGATCATCCCTCGGAGGTTTTGGCACACATCATGTGCCAAAACCCTCCTCGGAAGAAAATAAATTCGTTGGGACTAGTCGAAGTGCGCGCGGAATGTGAGCCGGCGCTTCTCGATGTCCGGCTTCAGGCGCAGCAGAAAGGAATCGCTCGCGTCGACGCTCAAGCCTTCGTCGAGCCATGACTTCGCCGACTTGAAATCGCCGCGCTTGGCGTCGAGATAGGCGAGCACGCGCCGCGAGAAGACGTCCCGCGGCTGCAGCGCCGAGGCCTTCTTCATGAATTCCGCGGCCTCGCGGTCGTCGTCGAGCCGCAGGCGGCACAGCCCGAGCTCGCGATAGAGAGGGGCGCTTTCCCAGGACAAAGTTCCCGGAGGCGCGACCGGTACATAGTGGCGAAGCACGAGGTCTTCGTGGTTTTCACGCAGGATAAGGCCCTTCCGGAAAGACGCTTCCGCTTCCGGCACGAGACCCGCACGGAACTGCGCCTCGCCCAAGCCTTCCCATGCGTTCGCACTCCATGGATAGATGTCGGCGAGGCTTTGCCACAGCCGCGGCTCGCTCGACCAATCCTGGAGACGCACGAACAGCAGCGCGCCCCAGAAGACGATCAGCGCGGTCGTCGCTTTCGGACGATTGCGCAGCGCGTAGGCGGCGACGACGGCGAAGCCGGCGAGCGGCATGTACAGCCAGCGCTCGGCCATGAGGCGGGTGCTGAGCACGGCGGTCGGGATCAGGTTCGACGTGAGGAAGAGCACGGGCAGGGGCCAGAGCAGGAAGAACGCGAGCGCGGGCCGGTCGCGCCGCGCGCGCCAGGCGAGCGCGAGCGCCAGCGCGAGGAGCGCGACGGCGGCGAGCAGCCAGAAGGCGTACGCGAGGGGCGACGAGGCGGGCAAGGCGAAGTACTGGATGCGCAGAGGCCATGGGAAGAACGCGACGCGGACCGACGACGCGAAGCCGTGAGCGGCGTGGAACAAGCGCTCGGTCCACGGCAGGTTCGCGGACAGGCTCGCCTCGCCGCCGGGGCCCTTCATCGGGCCGAAGCGGACGAAGAGATAGGCCGCGGCGACGGCGGCGTACAGCGCGTGATCTTTCCAGCGGCGGGCGAGCTCCTTGCGGCCGGACACGACGGCGTCGTACAGCGGCGCGAAGAGCAGGCCGAGGATGCCGGTTTCTTTGGGGAGTACGGCGAACGCCAGAGCGGCCGCGGCGAGGAACGGCCGGCGGCGCTGATGAAAGAGGAGCATCGCGAGCACGCCGAGCGTGCAGAGGATCTCCTTGTTGAACGTCACCGTCATCAAGGTCTCGCTGTTGGCCGGATGGACCAGAAACAGCGCGGCGGCGCCGAGGCCGGCGACGGAGCCGAGACCGGCGCCCGCGACGAGCAAGGCGAGCAAGGCGCAAACGACGAAATGGAGCGCGATCATCGTCAGCCGCAGAGGCGCGGGGGAGAGCCCGAAGGCGCGGACGGCGAGGTTGTAGCTCAGCGTCGCGAGCGGGCGCCACGTCAGCTCGCCGGTCTCGCTGAAGTACGACGGCGAGACGTAGGCCGGCAAGGGAATCGGCCGCGCGAGCTCCGGGACGTTGATTAGGAACGGTCGGTCGTCCCACATGAGCGGGACGCCGAGACGCGGGACGTAGGCGAAAGCGGCGAGGAGCAGGGCGAGGGCCGCGGCGGCGCGACCGGGCTTCAAGCCGGGCGGTTTTCGGAGGCGCCGTCGAGGTCCGCGTCGGGAGCCTCGGACAGCGCGGCGGCGGGCAAGGTGAAGTTGAAGGCGGCTCCGGCGCCGGGCTGGCTCTCGACCCAGATGCGGCCGCCGTGGGCCTCGACGAGGCCCTTGCAGATGGACAAGCCGAGGCCGAGGCCCTTCTGCTTCTGGTCGTTGTCGCGGGTCTGATGAAAGCGCCCGAACATGTGGGGAAGCTCGTCGGCCGGGATGCCGGGGCCGGAGTCGATGACGCAGACGCGCACGGCGCGGCCGTCCCTCTGGCCGTGGATGTCGACGACTCCGCCCTCGGGGGTGAACTTGAGGGCGTTGCCGATCAGATTGGCGAGCACTTGGAGGACGCGCTTGGGGTCGGCGACGACGTGGAGCGAGTCGCCGAGGGGGCTGCGCCAGCGCAGGCGGATGCCGCGGCGCGCGGCCTCGAGCTCGGCGGACTCCGCGGCCATCTGGATCAGGGCCGCGCCCTCGACGGCGTGCGTGTCGACCGCGAAGTGGGAGTTCTCCAGGCGCACGGCGTCCTGGAGCTGCTCGACCATCGCGATCAGGCGCTCGGCGTTGGAATGGATGGCGCGCAGGGCCTTGCTCATCTCGTCGGCCGGCACCTTCTCCCGCGAAAGGAACGAGGAATAGCCGTGGATGACGGAGAGCGGGTTCTTCAGCTCGTGGGCGACGTCCTGCATGAGGCGCGTCTTGGCCTCCAGGCGGTCCTTGAGCTCGGTCAGGCGTTCGTGGGCGCTCATAAGTAAGGAATGTAAGAAGATTCTAGCACGTAAACGACGGCTTTTGGTAGGATTTCAGAAGGTTTCGCGCCCGATTTTAAGGACGGCTTTACCAGGAGAACCCCGCGTCATGATCGATACTTCCCAGTTCAAGCTCGGCCTCGTCTTCGAGGACGACGGCCAGATCGTCCAGATCATCAACTACCAGCACCACCGCAAGTCGCAGTCGGCCGCCGTCTATCGCACCACGCTGCGCGTGCTCGCCAACAACGCCGTGATCGAGCGCTCCTACGCCTCGGGCACCAAGTTTCGCGACGTCCCCGTCACCAAGCGCGAGAAGACCTACAGCTACGACGAGGGCGAGATGGCCGTGTTCATGGACAACGAGACCTACGAGCAGGTCTTCTACCCGAAAAAGCTCCTCGGCGAGCAGGCCAAGTTCCTGCTCGAGAACATGGAGGTCCTCGCGGTCTACGTCGACGACAAGCTGACCTCCATCGAGCTCCCGGCCAACGTCGTCCTGACCGTGACCTCCAGCGAGCCCGGCGTGAAGGGCGACTCCGTCTCCAACATGAACAAGCGCGCGACGCTCGAGACCGGCCTCGAGATCTCCGTGCCCCTGTTCGTCAAGGAAGGCGACAAGGTCCGCGTCGACACGCGCACCTCCGAGTACATGGAGCGCGTCAAGGAATAGAACATCGGGGTCAGGCTTTGACTTTTGACTTATTCGAAGAATAAGTCAAAAGTCAAAGCCTGACCCCAGCCAAGCTATGATCAAAGGCGTCATCTTCGACATCGACAACACGCTGACCGACTTCATGAAAATGAAGCTGGCGGCGGTCGACGCGGCCGTCGAGGGGATGATGGACGCCGGACTGCCCGGGATGAAGGCCGAGCTTGTCAAGGAAGTGATGGACGTGTACTGGAAGGAAGGGATCGAGGACCAGAAGATCTTCGACAAGATCCTGAAGGCCAAGCTCGGGCGCATCGACTACAAGATCCTCGCCAGCGGCATCCTCGCCTACCGCCGCTCGAAGAACGGGACGATGACGCTGTACCCGCGCGTCAACCACGCGCTGATGGAGCTCATGAAGCTGGGCATCAAGCGCACCGTGATCTCCGACGCGCCGAAGATGGAGGTCTGGCTGCGCATCGTGAGCCTCGGCCTGCACCACTACTTCGACGAGATCATCACCTCCGAGGACTTCGGCGTCAAGAAGCCCGACCCGAAGCCGTACCGCAAGGCCCTCGAGGTCCTCGGCACGAAGGCCGACGAGACCTTGATGGTCGGCGACTGGCCCGACCGCGACATCAAGGGGGCCAAGGGCGTCGGCATGCGCACCGCGTGGGCCAAGTACGGCGACACCTTCGGAACGACGGAGTCCGGGGCCGACTTCGTGCTCCACGACATCTACGACGTCGTCGGCGTGATCAAGAAGGAGAACGGCTACGCCGCGGCCTAGCATCGCCGCCGCGATCCTCGCCGCGGCGATCCTCGCCGCGCCCGCGCGCGCGCTCAAGACCGAAACGCTGACCGCGCAGGGCGTGTCGCCGACCGCCGTCGGGGCGGAGTATCGCGTGACTTCCGCCCAGGCTCTGGTTCGCCTTTCGACTGGGACGCGCGTCGGCGATGTCGACGCTCCTCTGGCTTCGATCGGCGCGAGCCGCCTCTCAAATCTCGGCGGCGGTTGGATCTTGGTCGGCTGGAAGGATAACACGTCGGTCTCCTTCCGCCTCAGTCAGCTCAAGACGGTTCCGGGCGTCGACCTGGTGCAGCCCAGCAAGGTTTACTCGGTGCATGAGATTCCGAACGATCCGTTGGTGACCTCGCAGTACGCGCTGCAGAAGGTCGATGCGTTCCGCGCTTGGGAATTCGAGAACGGCACTTCCTCGCGAGTGACGATCGCGGTCGTCGACAGCGGAGTCGACGGCGGGCACGGCGATCTGGCCGGCAAGTTCGGAACGACCACGAGCATCGCGTTCGATCCGAACTCCGGCGTCGTCGCGTCGCCCAACGACCCCCTGACTCCGGCCTGCGAGCATGCCACCGAAGTCGCCGGAGTGGCCGCGGCGTCCGTGAACAACAATCTGGATGTCGCGGGGATGTCTTGGGGAGCGCAGATCGTTTCCTACAAGGTCTTCCTCGACGCGGACTGCAATTCCTCCTGCTGCTCGCCGGCAGGAGATTGTTCGGTCGCGGGAAATACATGCATCACCAACGATCCTGGGATCATCGCCGCCATCAATCAGGCCGCGTCCGTTCAGAATACCGCCGCCTACGGGCACATGGTCGTCAATCTCAGTCTCGGCGGCACTCCGACGTCCACTTGCGCCGCCGATGACCCCGCGCTGCAGAACGCGATCACGAGCGCCGTCACCGCCGGCGTCGTGATCGTGGCCGCCGCGGGCAACGACGGCGGCCCCGTGAACAGCCCGGGGTACTGCAACGGAGTGATCCCGGCCGGCGCGACGGACTCGGGGGACAATCTCGCCTTCTTCTCCTCCCGCGGGGCGCCGCTCGCGACGAACGGCCTCGTCGCTCCGGGAGTGTCGGTGCTCACGACGCACCCCGGCAACACGACGTCGAGCCCGTCCGGCACCTCGTTCGCCTCGCCGATGGTGGCCGGGGCGGCTGCCCTTATGCTCTCGGCCAAGCCGTCCCTCACGCCCGCGCAAGTCCAGACGAATCTGCGGGCCGGAGCCGATAATTTGGGATTGGCGAGCGCCAACCAAGGCGCCGGGCGTCTGAACGCCTACAAGTCTGTCTTCCTGACCGTCAACGGGACCTTGCCCACGCCGAACGGCGTCAATGCGGACGCCAAACCGTTCACCTTCCCGAATCCGGCCCGCCTGTCTCAGACCGCGGGCGTCCAGTTCTCGATCCCGCCGAGCCTCGGGACTTCGGGACTGGATATCAAGATTTATACGATGACCGGGAGAATCGTGCGAGAGATCTCGACGGCGATCTGGGACGGCAAGAACGCCGACGGCCATCTCGTCGCGAGCGGCTCGTACATGTTCGTCGTGAAGACCAGCGCCGGCACGCAGACCGGGCGCATGGCGGTGATCCGGTGATCGCCGTCCACGCGTCCACGGGCCGCACGCTCGCCTCGCGAGTGGCGAAGGCCGACGACGCGGGCTCGCGCTCGAAAGGACTGCTCGGCCGCGAGTCGCTCGGCGCCGACGAGGGCTTATGGATCGTTCAGCCGAGTTTGGCCCGCCTCGTCCCGTGCCCGACCATCCACACTTTCTTCATGAAGTTCCCGATCGACGTCCTGTTCCTCGACGCCTCGCTGCAGGTGCGGCGCGTGATCGAGGACATGAAGCCGTGGCGCCTGTCGCCGTGGGTGGCCGCCGCGGACAGCATACTGGAGCTCAAGGGGGGAACCCTGCGCGGCTCCGTGCGCGCCGGAGACCGTCTGGAGATGAGAGCGGCATGAACCCGACCGAGCAGGCGCAGGCCCCGCAGTTCACGACCCCGTCCGGCATCGAGATCCAGCGCTATTACGGCCCGGAGACCGCGGCGGCGCCGCAGCTCGGCCGCGCCGGCGAGTTCCCGTTCACGCGCGGCATCCAGAAGACCATGTACCGCGGCCGCTTGTGGACCATGCGCCAGTACGCCGGCTTCGGCAGCGCCAAGCAGACGAACCTCCGCTTCCGCTGGCTGCTCGAGCAGGGCCAGACCGGCCTGTCGACCGCGTTCGACCTGCCCACCCAGATCGGCCTCGACGCCGACGACCCCAAGGCCAAGGGCGAGGTCGGCCGCGTCGGAGTGCACATCGGCACGATCGACGACATGGACCAGCTGTTCGATTCCATCCCGCTGGACCAGGTCTCCACGTCGCTCACGATCAACGCCACGGCCTCGGTCCTCCTCGCTTTCTACGTGGCCGTCGCCAAGAAAAGGGGCATCGCTCCCGCCGCGCTCAAGGGCACTCTCCAGAACGACATCCTGAAGGAGTTCATCGCCCGCGGCACCCAGGTCTTCCCCGTCGCGCAGAGCCTCCGGCTCTGCGCCGACAGCATGGAGTGGTCGTTCAAGAACACGCCGCAGTTCCATCCCATCTCCATCTCCGGCTACCACATCCGCGAGGCCGGCTCCGACGCCGTCCAGGAGATCGCCTTCACGTTCGCCAACGCCGAGGTCTACATCCAGGCTCTTCTCGACCGCGGGATCGGCATCGACGTCCTCGGTCCCAAGCTCGCCTTCTTCTTCGGCTGCCATAACCACTTCCTGGAGGAGATCGCCAAGTTCCGCGCCGCGCGCCGCGCGTGGGCCAAGTATATGAAGAGTGTCGGCGCAGCCGACCCCAAGTCCCAGTCCCTGCGCTTCCACGTCCAGACCTGCGGCTCGACCTTGACCAGCCAGCAGCCCATGAACAACGCCATGCGCGTCGCATGGCAGGCCCTGGCCGCCGTGCTCGGCGGCGCGCAGAGCCTCCACACCAACTCCTTCGACGAAGCCCTCGCCCTGCCCACCGAGGAGTCGGCCCAGCTCGCCCTGCGCACCCAGCAGATCCTCGCGCACGAGACCGGCGTGGCGGACACCGTCGACCCCGTCGCCGGCGCGTGGGCGATCGAGGCGCTGACCGACGAGCTCGAGAAACGGATCGTCGAGACCCTCGCCCGCCTGCGCCGCGACGGCGGCATGCTCAAGCTGATCGAGGACGAGGTGCCGCAGCGCGAGATCCAGGACAGCGCGTACCGCTACCAGCAGGACATCGAGCAGGGCCGCCGCAAGATCGTCGGAATAAACGTCCTCAAACTCGACGAGAAGGAGAAGGCGGCCAAGCGCCTCAAGATCTCGCCCAAGATGGAGGCCGAGCAGGTCGCCAAGCTCAAGGCCTTCCGCAAGAAGCGCGACGGCAAGGCCGCGGCGGCCGCGTGCGCCCGCCTGGCCAAGGCGGCGAAGTCTCCCAAGGAGAACCTATTTCCGCACATCCTCGCCGCGGTCGAAGCCCGAGCCACGATCGGCGAGATCTTCGGGACCTTGCGCGGCGTCTTCGGAGAGCACCATGCCCGTTAAGGGACTGCAGCGCCGGCGGACGGTCGCGGAGATCCTGACCGAGAAGAAGCTCCTCAGCGAGGAGCAGGTCAAGCAGGCCAACGCCGAGGCCGGCAAGAGCGGCAAGACCTTCCAGCAGGTCGTGCTCGACCTGAACCTCATCCCCAAGGGCCCGCTGCTCAAGGCGCTGGCCGAGGAGTGGCAGGTCAAGGCCGTCGACCTCGTGCAGATGGAGGTCGACCCCGAGGTCGCCAAGTCCATCCCGGAGGCCGTCGCCCGCCGCCACGTCGCGATCCCGTTCGCGAAGGAGGAGAACGTCCTCTTCATCGCGATGGCCGACCCGCGCGACTTCTTCGTGTCCGAGGACATCCAGCTGCGCACCGGCCTCGCGATCCAGCCCTACCTCGCCCTGCCCCACGACATCTCGGCGGCGCTCGACGCCGCCTACGGCCGCGGCGGCGGCGAGGCCCTCAACCGCCTGATGACGGACGTCGGCAAGAAGGACGCCGAGATGCCCGAGTCCGCCGGCGGCCTCGAGGTGCAGAAGGAGGAGGCGAAGACCGACATCACCGAGGTCGACGCGTCCGCGCCCGAGGTCGAGAAGTACGTCAACGCGATCATCCTGACCGCCATGCAGATGAAGGCCTCGGACATCCACATCGAGCCCTTCGAGGATCCGACCGGCAAGGCGTCCATCATCAACCTGCGCTACCGCGTCGACGGCATGCTCATCCCCGGCAAGTTCACCGTGCCCTGGGGCTACCGCAACGCGATCTCGGCCAAGGTCAAGATCATGACCAGCTCGATGAACATCACCGAGCGCCGCATCCCGCAGTCGGGCCGCATCCAGATCCTGGCGCAGGGCAAGCCCATCGAGTTCCGCGTCGAGATGGTCCCGACCGTGTACGGCGAGTCCTGCGTCATGCGCATCCTCGACCGCGCCAGCGTGCAGGTCGACATCCTGAAGATGGGCTTCCTGACGGACACGCTCGACAAGCTGCTCGGCCTGCTCAAGGGCATCGGCGGAAAGAAGAACTTCGGCCTCATCATCGTCTGCGGCCCCACCGGCTCGGGCAAATCCACGACGCTGTACGCTTGTCTCAATCACGTCAACCGCCCCGACATCAAGATTCTCACCGCTGAAAATCCGGTCGAGTACAACCTTCCGGGGATCATCCAGGTCCCCGTCAATCCGGACGTGAAGCTCGGCGGCGACAAGAAATTCGACTTCGCCGCGGCCCTCCGTTCGTTCCTGCGGTTGGACCCGGACGTCATCATGGTCGGCGAGATCCGCGACGAAGAGACCGCCCACATCGCCTGCGAGGCCGCCATGACCGGCCACTTGGTCTTTTCGACCATCCACACCAACGACGCCTCGTCGACGATCTCGCGCCTCGTGGACATGGGCCTGCCGGCCTTCATGGTCGCGACCACGATCAAGGCCGTGCTCGCCCAGCGCTTGTCGCGCCGCCTCTGCCCGACCTGCAAGGTCGAGCGCGAGCCCAACGCCGCGGAGATCAAGATCTTCGAGGAGAACCACGTCGAGCTGCCCAAGGGGATGAAGCTCTTCGGCACGCCGACGGGCGAGAACAAGTGCGACACCTGCAAGGGCATCGGCTACAAGGGCCGCGTCGGCATGCACGAGCTGCTCGTCATGAGCGAGAACCTGCGCCGGCTCTGCCTCAAGGACGTCGCCGCCGACACGATCCGGCCCGAGGCGATGAAGGAAGGCATGCGGCTCATTACCCAAGATGGGCTCGAGAAGGTGAAGATGGGCCTGACCACCGCTCGCGAGGTCCTGGGAGGCACGGAATAATATGCCCGACGCCAACGCGCCCGAGATGAACGTCGACCTCGCGCTCGAGCTGTTCTCGATCGCCGGGACGCTGAACTCCACGCTGGACCTGGACTTCCTCCTGCAGAAGATCGGGGCCGCCGCCGAGCAGCTGACCGAGTCGGAGGCGAGCTCGATCATGCTCGTCACCGACGACAAGAAAAGCCTGTTCTTCCGCATCGCCTCCGGCGAGAAGGCCAAGGCGCTGAAGACCATGACCCTGCCCATGGGCCAGGGCATCGCGGGCTGGGTCGCGCAGAACCGCAAGCCCCAGCTCGTCAACGACACGCGCAAGGACCCGCGCTTCGCGGGCAAGTTCGACAAGGCCTCCGGCTTCCAGACGCGCTCGCTGCTCTGCGTGCCGATGATCTTCCGCGACGAGCTCGTCGGCGTCGTCGAGGTGCTCAACAAGAAGCAGGGCGAGTACGGCGACACGCACGTGGGCCTCCTGAACGCCTTGGCGAGCCTGGCGTCGGTGGCCATCACGAACACCAAAATCATGGCGGAACAGAAGAATTTCTTCTCCCATGTTTTGGAACTCCTTGTCGGGGTCATCGAAACGACTAAGCCCGGATTGGAGGATTACCCCGTTCGCGCCGCCAAGCTGTGCTGCGCGCTGGGACGCGCTTTGGGCGTCGACGAGTATGAATACCGGATGCTTTACTACGCTGGGGTTCTTCACAAGATCGGCTACGTCGCCTTCAAGAACCCGCGCCTGCTCGCCGACATGGGCGTCATGAGCGCCTCCGAGGAGATGCTGCCGACGTTCTCGGCGCGCATGCTCGAGGGCATCAAGATGCTCGAGGGCGCGATCCCGATGATCCGCCATCACAAGGAGCGCTGGGACGGCGCCGGGTATCCGGGAAAGCTCGCCGGCGAGGCCATCCCGCTCGGCGCGCGGATCCTGGGCCTGGTCGTCAAGATGGAGGAGCTGCGGGGCAGCGGGCTGCGCGGCGCGGAGCTCGGGGCCAAAGCGTTGAAAGAAGCGCGCGAAGGCGCATCGACTCGATATGACCCGCAGGTCGTCGAGGCGTTCTCCGCGGTCCTGGAGTCCCAGGGAGGGAGCTGGTAATGGATAAGCCGATTCGAGTCTTGATCGCCAAGCCCGGCCTCGACGGCCACGACCGCGGCGCGAAGGTCATCGTCCGCGCCCTGCGCGACGCGGGCTTCGAGGTCATCTACACCGGCATCCGGCAGACCCCGGAGATGATCGCGACGGCCGCCATGCAGGAGGACGTCGACGCGGTGGGCCTCTCCCTGCTGTCCGGCGCGCACCTGACCTTGTTCCCGGAGGTCGTCAAGAAGCTGCGCAAGGCCGGCCTCAAGGACGTGCTCGTGTTCGGCGGCGGCATCATCCCCGACGAGGACGTGCCCGCGCTCAAGAAGGCCGGCGTGAGCCGCGTGTTCGGGCCCGGGACGTCCCTGCAGTCGATCGTCGACTATCTCAACGAGAGCCTCAAGGTTGCCCGCTAAGAACGACCCCGCCGACCTGATCAGGCGCGTGCGGCGCGGCGAGCACGCCGCGGCCTCGCGCGCGCTGTCGCTCGTCGTCGACGAGGACTCGTCGGCGGAAGCGCTCGCCAAGGATTTTTTCAAGTCCTCCGGCTCGGCGCAGAAGATCGGCGTCTGCGGCCCGCCCGGCGCGGGCAAATCGACTTTGACGGGCCGCCTGATCTCGCATTACCGCTCGCTCAAGGAGAAGGTCGGCGTCCTGATGGTGGACCCTTCTTCCTCGATCTCGGGAGGGGCGTTTCTGGGGGACCGCCTGCGCATCATGGAGCACGCGACCGACCCCGGCGTGTTCATCCGCTCGCTCGGCTCGCGCGGGATGATCGGCGGGCTCACGCACAGCATCTTCGGCGCCATCCACGTGCTGGAGGCGCTGGGCTGCGCGCGGATCATGATCGAGACCGTCGGCACCGGGCAGGACGAGGTCGACATCGCCTCCGTCGCCGACACCGTGCTCTACGTGACCACGCCGGCCATGGGCGACGAGATCCAGGCCATGAAGGCCGGGGCGATGGAGGTCGCCGACGTGTTCGTGGTCAACAAGGCCGACCTCGCGGGCGGCGACAAGGCCGTGGCCGACCTAAAGGGCGCGCTGAGCCTGGGCATGCCGGGCGCGCAGGCCGCGCGCTACGCCGGCCATCACGGCGCGGCGGCCGTCCGCGCCGCCGCGGCCGCGGCCGTCGCGGCTCCGGCTTGGGACCCGCCGGTGGTCCCCGCCACGGCTCTCTCCGGCGAGGGCGTCGAGGAGCTGGCGCGCCGCATCGAGGCCCACGGCGCGCACCTGCGCGAGTCCGGCGAGGGGCGCGAGCGACTGAAGCACCAGCACGCCACCGAGCTGCGCTTCTGGCTGCAGCGCCGCGTCCTGCAGACCGCGCTCGGGCGCGTGACCGACAAAAATCTGGAAGAGCTGCTCGCGCACAAGACCGATCCGTCCTCCCTGGGCCGCAAGCTGCTGAAGGCCTGATCATGAAGCTGAGAACTCTCGCCGTCCTGGGCCCCGTGCTCGCGGAGCTCGAGAAGACGGGCGGCCTCAAGATCGTCGGGGCGATGTACGACGTGGAGACGGGCAAGACGGAGTTCCTCGAATAAGCGGGCCCGGCGGAGTGACCGACGCGCCCGCCGCGAAGCCTCTTTCGCCCCGCGCCGTCGCGGCCTCGATGGGGCTCCTGCTGGCGGCCGCCCTGCTAGGCTACGGCTTCCTCCTGCGCCCGGGCGCGACGCCCTTCTCTCCGCACTCCGACTTCCTCTCCGAGCATCTCGGCGCGAAGCAGGTGCTCTTCGACTCGATCCGCGGCGGCCGTGGGCTGCCGCTGTGGCGGTCCGACAAGCTGTCGGGCTACGAGGCGTTGACCAGCCCGGTCTCCCAGTACACCTACCCGCTCGACGCCCCGTTCTTCTTCCTGCCGCCGCTGGCCGCCGTCGGTCCGGCGTACTGGCTGCATTTCCTCGCGGCGGGCGTCTTCTACTGGCTTGCGGCGGCGGCGCTCGGCCTCGGCTTTTGGCCGCGTCTCTACGCCGGGCTCTGCGGCCTATTCGGCCTCAAGCTGATCCTGGCGGTCTACGCCGGCTGGCTGCCCAACATCCCGGGGATCGTCTGCTTCCCCGCGCTGCTGGCCGCCGTGTTCCGGCTCGAGCGCTCGCCGGGCTTGGGCTCGTCGCTGCTGCTCGCCCTGGCGGGGGCGCTGTGCCTGCACTGCGGCATCTATCAGCTGCCCTTCTACGCCGCGCTGTTCGCGTCCGCGTGGCTCGCGGCGGGCGTCGTCTCGCGCCGGCGCGAAGCCGCCGCGGCGTGCGGCTGGGCCGCGCTGAGCGCCGTCCTCGCGCTCGGCCTGTCGGCGTACCTCATCGTGCCGCTGGCCGCCGAGGCGCCGCTGCTCTCCCGCGGGAAGATCTCCTACGGGTTCTTCCTGAGCGGCCACGCCCTGCGCCCGGCTCAGCTCGAGACGTTCGTCCTGCCCGAGTCGCGCGGCACGCCCCTCGACGGGACCTATCCCGGCGACGAGCTGTGGGAGGACGAGGCCTACTTCGGCGCGCTCGCCTTGCTCTTGGCCGCCGCGGGCCTCGTCTGGGGCCGCCGGCGCCGGGGGACTTTGCTCCTGGCGGGCGGCTTCGCGGCCTCGGTCGCGCTGTCGGCCGACACGCCGCTGCTGCGCGCCTTGTTCGAGCGCTTCCCCGGCTTCGCGCTGTTCCGCATCCCGTCGCGCTTCCTGTTCCTGGCCGCGTTCTTCGGCGTCGCCCTGGCGGGGATCGGGCTCGAGGAGCTGCTCGAGCGCGTGGAGGCGCGCAGGGGCGGACGCCGCCGCGCCGCGCTTCTGGGAGCGGCGCTCGCGCTGCTGGCCGCGGCGGAGGGCGCCTGGTACGCGCGGAGATATCTTCGCATGACGCCGTCGGCGCAGGCCGTCCCGCCCACGGACTACGAGCGCTTCTTCGCCGCGGACAAGGACCTCTACCGCACGGCGACCGTCGGGAGGAGCGCGATCACGTACGGCTGGGCGGCGTCGAAGGGTCTGCAGCTCGTCACCGGCAACGACTCGTTCAGCTACCGGAGCTACCACCAGTATTTCGAGATCCTTCAATGGGGGGAAGTCGTCCATCCCTTCGCGGGACCTTGGTTCGACCTCGACGGCGTGTCCCGCCGGACCGCGCCCGCCCGGCTCCTGGTCCGCTGGGACATGCTCGACGCGCTCGACGTGAAGTACGTCGCCTCGCCGGAGCCCTTAGCCTTGGAAGACGGCCGCTGGCGGCTGGCCGCGCGCCTGAAGGATCAGCCTTCGTTCGTGCTCTACCGGGGCATGCGGCGCGAGGACCTCTGGATCTACCGGAACGACTCCTACCGCCGGCGCGCCTTCTGGGGAGGAGCGACGATCCCCGTCGCCTGCGACGACGCGGACGTCGTCGCCGGCCTCCGGCGGACCGACCTGCGCGCCGCCTCGATCGTGTGCGGCGGCGGGCCGTCCCTTCCTCCCGGGACCGGCGCCGCCTCCGACGCCGTCGCCATCGAGCGGTGGGCTCCGGGACGCCTCGCCCTCTCCGCGACGGCCCGCGCCGGGCGCTTCCTGGTGATCAGCGAGAGTTGGCACCCCGGCTGGCGCGCGCGCATCGACGGGCGCCCGGCTGCCGTGTACCGGACCGACGGGGCGCTGCTGGGACTGGCCGTCCCGCCCGGGACGCACCGCGTAGACTTGGAGTTCGCGCCGCCGCTCTGGGGTCCGGCCCGCCTGATCTCCGCGGCCTCGGCCCTTATCTTCCTCGGCCTGGCGGGGTGGTGGGCTGCGAGAAGGCGCTCTTCCAGGCGTCCGAATTGGTAACATCGGTCCGATGAAGCTGCACCACGTCGGCGTGGCCGTCGCGGACCTGGGCGAGGCGATCGCGCGCCATGAGCGCATGGGCCTCGAGCTCGCGCACCGCGAGGTCGTGCCCTCGCAGAAAGTCGAGGTCGCCTTCATGGGATCCGGCCCCTGGATCGAGTTGCTCGCGGGGACCTCCGCGGACTCGCCGGTCGCCAAGTTCGTCGCCAAGAAGGGTCCCGGCCAGCACCATCTCGCTTTCGCCGTGCCGAGCATCGCCGACGAGCTCAAGCGTCAGGCCGCCGCCGGCGCCGAGCTCATCGACAGCTCCGCGCGACCCGGGGCCTGGGGCCACAAGGTCGCCTTCGTGCATCCGAAAAGCCACGGCGGCGTCTTGATCGAGCTCGTCGAGGAGTCGCATTGATCTCAACTTACTCCGGAGTAAGTTCCTTTTAACCATGGATAAGATCGAGAAGAAGGAAAAAGAGAAGCGGCCGCTCGTCTCGCTGAAGATCCAGACTTTGCTCGACAAGCGCGCCAAGGCCGAGGGCGGCG
>DATNGC010000146.1:0-21951 GCA_035606075.1 Elusimicrobiota bacterium | reverse complement strand
CTGGCGCACGATGTGGTCGACGGGCCGCGTCCGGTAGCCTTTGTCCCAGCGGTGGCAGAAGGTGCAGCGCGCCACGCAGCCCTTTGTCGTGACCACCGTGGCAACCTTCTTGCCCTTGCGATGAGGCTGGGACGTGCGCGGGTCCCAGGCGAAGTCCTGCCGCGTGAGAGGGTCGACGATGAAGTTCTCGATTCGCGACTCCTTCTCGAGAATCGTGTAGTCCGGTTCTATGAAATCCTCGGCCGGGATCTTCGCCTCGAAGCCGGTGAAGACCAGCCGCCCATCGGCGTCGAGGAAAGAGATTCCCGGGATGGCCCGCAGGGCGACGAAATCGTCCCCGCCCAACGCCCGTTCGATGCGCCGGGAGAGGTAGTTCATCAGGTTGACGGCCACGACCTCGCCCTCGCCGGAGACGCAATAGTCGATCCCGGCCAAGCGGTGGAGGATTTCGGCGCTCGCGGCGAGATTGCCGCCCAGGATGATGCGAGTTTTCGGCGAAACGCGCTTGACCATCCGGGCCAGGCGCTTGGTATACGCGTAAGCGGTGGACACGACGGCGCTGATCCCGAGGACATCGGGCTGCTCGCGTGTGAAGTATTCCTCGACCGACTCGAACGTCGGTCTCAGGCCGTCGATGTCGTAGAACACCGGGTCGTACCCGGCGCCGCGCAAGGCCTGGATGATGGCCATCGACCCGAAAGGGGGATAGTCGGTGGGGACGGGGCGGATCGGCGTCGTGCAGATGACTATCTTCGGCCCTCTGATCGCGTTGTTCATATTGTGAACATTATACCGCATCCGCGACGTGGGAGGGGCGCCCGGCCCTCACTTCAGCGCGCGAAGATAGAACGTGAGCTCGTCCAGCGGGAACAGGTGTCCCAAGTGCTGCTCGTAGCGGGTCGGCCAGCGGTTGGCCAGACGCGCGAGCGCTTCGTAGAAAGGCCCGCGGCGGATGGTCTCGTTGAAGACGATGGCTTCGACCTTGAAATCCGCCTTTGAGTACGGATAGAGCTGGCGATACGGATGGCTCGGATCGAAGTGGAAGAAGGTCTCCACGCTGAAAAACCGCCGATGCGTAGGATCGTTGTAGGCCCAATGCGCGCGGAAATACGGCACGATGATCTTCGCGACGCCTCCCGGGCGCAAGATGCGGTGGATCTCCTCCATCGCGCCGATGACGTCGTCCAGGTGCTCGATGCAGTTGTCGGCGTAGATGAAATCGAACGACGAGTCAGCTAACGGCCACGGGGCGTCCTCGAGCGAGTGCACGATGTCGGCCTGCGTCCTGGGATTGGAGTCCATCCCGACGGCGTTCGGCTTCTTGCGGTTGCCGCAGCCGAGATCGAGGATCTTCTGGCCGGAGGCCGGCTCGAAGCGCGCCGGCGTCATGAAGGGCGCCGGGTCAGGATGCCCCGCAGCGCGGCGCAGATGTAGTCGACTTCCTCCGTCCGAAGTCCCGCGAAGAGGGGAAGGCGCATCAGCGTCTCGCCGGCGCGCTCGGAAACGGGGAGTCGATCGCGGCAGCCCAGCGTCTTGCGCGCGAAAGGCGAGGCGTGGAGCGGCTGATAATGGAACGCGGCGCCGATTCCCTTGGCCTTGAGGCCGTCGAGGCAGCGATCGCGCCGACGGCGGTTGGGCAGAAGCACATGAAAGAGATGCCAGCTCGAGCGGCCTTCCGCCGAGATCCGGGGCAGGCGCAGGTACCCGGACCGCTCCAGGTCCGAGAGTTTCTCCATATAGAGCTTGTAAAGGCGCCCCCGCTCGGCGTTGATCTGCTCGCGCCGCTTCCACTGCTCGCCGAGGATCGCGGCTAGGACGTCGGAGAGGACGTAGCTCGAGCCCTCGCTCACCCACGTGTACTTCTTGATCTCGCCGCGCAGGAACGCCGAGCGGTTGGTGCCCTTCTCGCGGAAGCACTCCGCGCGGCGGGCCAAGACATCGCTGTTGGTCATGAAGGCGCCGCCTTCGCCGCAGGTGATGTTCTTCGTCGCGTGGAAGCTCATGCAGCCGGCGTCTCCGATCGTGCCCAGCGCGCGGCCGCGCCAAGAGGCCCCGACGGAGTGGGCGGCGTCCTCGATGAGCGCAAGCCCTTTGTCCTTCGCCAGGCGCTGCAGCGCCGCCAGGTCCGAGGACGCCCCCGCGTAGTGCACGGCGATGACGGCTCGTGTCCGCTTCGTGACGCGCCTCGCGACGTCTTCAGGGTCCAGATTGAGATCGTCCAGCTTGACGTCGGCGAAGACCGGCTTAGCGCCTTGGCGGAGGACGCAGTTGGCCACTGAAGAAAAAGTGAAGGAAGGCAGGATGACTTCGTCCCCGGGGCCCAGGCCGAGCACCGCCGTGGAGAGCTCGAGAGCGTGCGTCCCTGAGGTGGTCAACTGAAGATGGCGCACCCCGAGGTCATGGGCCATCCGCTTTTCCAGTTCCAGCCCGGTCGTTCCGCGGCCGACCAGATCCTGCGCGAGCACGGCCGCCGCCGCGGCCGAGGCCTCGGCGCGACCGGTGCAGGGCCGTTGGAGCGGAATCCGGCGGGCGGGGGCCGAGATCTTGGACGAGGCCATGAGCGATTTTACGAAACTCGACGTTCCCGGAGCAACGCCGGCCGGGGGCTCTCCTCGAGGGGTAATCTAACGGGTGCTCAGCGTTTCCTTGTAGAGGTCGCGGTAGCGGCCCCCCAGCAGGCTGATCTCGAACAGCTCGCGAAACCGGCGCAGACCCGCGCGGCCGAAAGACTCGCGAAGTCCGGAATCGCCGGCCATCCTCGACACGGCGGCGGAGAGTCCGGCGACGTCGCCGGGCTCGACAAGGATTCCCGTCTCCCCGTCGGAGACCTCCTCGGGGATGCCGGCAAGTCTTGACGAGATCACCGGCTTGCCCAAGGCCATCGCGTCGAGGATGACCAGCGGCATGTCTTCGTCAGCGAGGGATGGGAGGACGAGGACATCGCACGCCGCGATCAAGTCGAGATAATCAGAGCGAAATCCCGCGAAATGAACGCGTCTTTCGAGGCCGCACGCGCGCGCTTGACGGACGACCCTTTCCTGTTCGGGACCGTCGCCGACGAGCAGAACATGGGGAGCGTCCGGGCCGAGGCGCGCGAGAGCCTCGACGAGCTCGCGGTGGCCCTTCCGTGACTCGAAAAAGGCGGTCATCACGAAAACCGGCGCCGAAGTGGGAAGGCCGAGCTCCGCGCGGACCTCCGCGGCGGGCCGGCGCGGTCCGGCCGCGGGCACACCGTCCTGGATGATCCTCATTTTCGATCGAGGGAAACCCCGTCGCACGAGAGCGTCCTGCGAGGTCCGGGTCGCCGTGACGAAGACGTCCACGCAGGCCGACACCAGCCGATCGATGATCCAATCGCCGAGCTGCCAGGGCATCCAAAGCGGGATCGCTTGGTTGTGCACGACGAAGACCACCCGTCTCATGCCGGCCAGTTTCGCCGCCAAAGCCGCCGCGCGGCAGCCCATGGCGCCAGGATAGCCGCCGTTGTTGATGTGGGCGAGATCCGCGCGGATGCTCCGGAAGGCGGCGGTCAGGCGGCCGACGTCATATAGGAACACGCCGTACTCCGCCAAGCGGTAGACGATGCGCATGGGAGTCGGGGTGGTCTCGGACAGCCAATCGTGGCGCTCCGGCAGCCGGACGGGCCAACGGGCGACCTCGGAAGCGACTCTCTTCGCCACGCCTTCGGCGAAGCGCGGATGGTCGCGATAGCAATAGGTCGCGTCGGCGAACCGCCGAACGCCTTCATCGTTGAGGATGGAGGCCGCCACGGCGTCGGAGCCGCCGAAGACGAGGCAGTCGGAATAGATCATGATCCGCGGCTTCATCGTTTCCTCAGATCGCGTCCGATCGCGTCGCGAGCGACTCAAGGTACTCGGTCGCTCGAGCGGTTGCCTTCCCGTCAACCCGACCGGCGAAGCGAGCGATGATTTCGTCGTGGCGCGCACATGTTGAGCGGCGGAACTCCGTGGGATCGTCTTGAGAGCTCCTCAGGAACGCATCAAGTTCCGCGGCGGAGCGAAGCAACGGGACGCCGCAGCGCCCGTCGAACGGGGGCGGAAACTCGTCGCGAGAGAAATTCAGCGCGGCGACCGGCAAGCCGAGGAGGATGCCTTCCAGCAGCACCGTGGAGAATGCGCCGATGACGACGTCGTTCCGGTCTAGCCGCGCGGCGCCTCGTCCGCCTTTGAGGACCGCGGCGCCCGGGGCGACATCTGCGAGAAGGCGCCGGTAGTATTCGATGGATTCCGAGGGGTGCAGGCGGACGGTGAGATTCAATCCGGGAAAGCGCTTCAACACCTCGGCGGCGCGCCGGATGTGACGCGCCGGATCCAGATCGGAGGAGAGCGGCGTCGTATGGGCGACGGGATGCGTCAGCAGGAGGACTCGGCGGAGCGCCCCGGTGCGCTCGACGCGGCGACCGGCGTACCGATCGAAATTCGGGTTCCCGACGCAGGCGATGCGGCATCCGGTCCGGAACGGATTGCCCTCGTAGAGCCGTTCCTGTTCCGGTCCCCAAGCGAGAAAGTGCCCCCCTTGCGGCAGCTCGAGTGGAAAGGAGTAGCTGAACGGCAGGCCGTGCAGCACGACCGCCGTCGGGGTGCCGTGCCGCTGCGCCGTCAATTGGAGGGCCTGCTGAAACGGAGGACCGGGGAACGGTAGCAGGACGAGCGCCGGCGCGCGCCGCGTCCAATGCTCGTCCAGTTGGCGGCAGGCCCAGGACCAGGAGCGAAACTGGCGGCGGACGAGCTCGTCGAGAACCGGTTCGACGACGGACCTCAGAGAGACGCCTTTCCACTCAAAGCGGACGTCGTAGTCCGCGGACGATCTCAATTGGTCCCAGCGTGCGATGAGCGACTCGAGACGCGCCTCGTCCGGTGCCGACGGCCGCGGCGTGAGCGCGGGGCCGAGCAGGACGGAGGCCTTGCCGAGCAGCGCGGGGAGACGTTTGAGCGGGGGGAAGTCGGCAAAAGTGACGGCGGAGCCTCCTCGGCGGGCGGCGCCGACGAAGTTCTCGAGGGAATGATAGTACGAGAAAATCCACTCCCTTTTCCCCTTGTCCGCGAAAGCCGCGGAGTTGAAAATCGCGCCGGCCAGCAGTTTCGGGCGGGAATGGGACGCTTGCGGGGGCGTCCACACGTGGCTGCCGCCCGCGCGCTCGGCCGACGCGTGTTCGACCGGGCGGAAACCGAACGCGCGTGAGCTTCGACCGAGGACCTCTTGGTAGAGAAGGGGAACGGAGCCCTCGAAGTGGATCGTCTGAGGACGGTGGAGTTCGAAGGCGGCGGAGAGAGCCGTCAGGAATTTGTAGGCGGGGTGCAGCGTCTGGACCCAGAGCAGCCAGCGAAAGACGCGCGCCAACGAGTAGCCGTCGAAGTCGGTCGCGTCACCGGCGCCGTCCTGGTGCCAGGAATCGGCAAGCCCGAGCGTCCAAGCCATCAAGGGTCCGGCCTGCGCCGCGGGGATCATGTCCTCCCAGGCGGGAGCCGCTATTCCCTCTCTGGTGAAGCGGGCATGAGCCTCCCAGGTGAAGCACAACGGAACCGCGCCTTCCGGAGGCGGCGCGCCGGCGCCGCTGGCGGCGAGGTAAAGATCGCTCACCCCGCGCGCAGTCCCTCGTGCACGGCCCCGACCACGCGCCGGACGTCGGCGTCGGTCAGCGCGGCGTGCATCGGCAGGGAAAGCGTCCCGTCGTAATAGGCCTCGGAGTGGGGAAAAGTCTTTGCGGCCCAGCCTCGACGGCGATAGAACGGCAGGCGATGCACGGGAATGTAGTGGACGTTGGCTAGCACGCCGCGCCGGTGCAGGAAGTCGTAGAGCGCGCGGCGCCGCGCGGCCGGGACCTGGATGGTGAAGAGGTGCCGCGCGTGCTCGCGATCCTTCGGTACGGACTGCAGTTTGATCCGAGGCTCCGACGCGAAGGCTTCCTCGTAGGCGCGGGCGATCTCGCGCCGTCTTTTCAAGAAGCGGGGGAGCTTTTTCAGCTGGGAAAGGCCGAGAGCGCACTGCAGGTCGGTGATCCGATAATTGAAGCCGAGGGCCTGCATCTCGTAGTACCAGCCGCCCTCGTTCTTGTTCTCGAGCAGCTCCGGCTCGCGCGTGATGCCGTGCGAGCGGAGAAGCCGAAGACGGTCGCGCAGCTCGGCCCGGTTCGTGAGAACCGCGCCGCCTTCCCCGGTCGCGATGTGCTTGACGGGGTGAAAGGACATGATCGTCATGTCCGACCGCGAACACGCCCCGATGGGATGACCCTTGTAGGCGGCGCCGAGGGCGTGGGCCGCGTCTTCGATGACGGCGAGCCCGCGAGACTTTGCGATCTCCGCGATCTCGTCCATGTCCGCGGGAAGCCCGGCGAAATGCACCGGCAGGACCGCCTTGGTCCGCGGCGTGATCGCCCGCGCGAAGGCCTCCGGATCGAGCGTGACGGTGTCCGGCTTCACGTCGACGATGACGGGCTCAGCTCCGCAGTAGAGAGCGGCGTTGGCGGTGGCCGCGAAGGTGATCGCCGGGACGATGGCCTCGTCGCCGGCCTTCAATCCCGCCGCCATGCAGGCAAGGTGAAGAGCGGCGGTGCCGTTTGAGCAGGCGACCGCGTATTTGACGCGGCAGACGCGCGCGAGCGCTTCCTCGAAGGCGGAGACGGCGGGGCCCTGGGTCAGCCAGGGCGAGCGCAGGGCCTTGTCCACGGCGGCCCGGTCGGCCCGATCGATCAGCTGTCGGCCATAGGAGAGCGGCTTCACGGATCAAATCGTATCAAAACGTCGCCGTTCTGTCCGGCGGCTTCGAATGACCGCTTAGACCGCGCCGACGGGATGGATCTTAGTCCCGTCGGCGTAGCGGAAGGAATATTCCCCGAGAGGTCCCAGCTTCTTTTCGAAGACGGCTTGGCGGTTCTCGAGCCATTCCTGCCGCGTGATCCCCAAGAGATGGACGCCGCACCGGCCTTCGGGCCTTTGGATCTGATGGCGAAGAAAACCCTCCTCCCGGAATCCGAATCCCTTGTGCATGTTGACGACGGCCTTATTGAAGTCGAGAACCGCGCAGTTGAGCTTTTCGAGCCCGAGGGTGAGGAACGCGTAATCGAGCGTGTGAAATTCGGCGATGCGGCCGAGGCCGAGCTTCTGCGCCCACGCTTCCCCGATGTAGAACGCCCACTCGCTGTTCTTGTTCCTGGAGTCGATGTTGACCAGGTTGACCAGCCCCGCGGGCTTCTCGTCGACGTTCATGACCCAGTATTTCTTATTGGGGTTGTTCTCAAGGGCGGCGTACCACCGCCGGTGCGCTTCGGCTGAGATGACGTCGTCTTGATACATGAAGCGGCGGATACCCGGCGAGTTCCGCCAGAGCAGGATTTGCTCGAGGAGCGATTCGTTCGAGCCGACGATGTCGGCGAATTCGACTTTCAGCATGCTGTCTTTCCCTCCCTACCGCTCAAGGAGATCGCGCGGATGGTCCGCAGCGCACCCTGGCCGTCGATCATCCTGCGGCCGGCGCGAGCGAGCGCCGCGCGCAGCCCGCGATCGTCCGCGAGGATCCTGAGCTTTTTCCGAAATGTCTTCTTGAAGCCGGGCGCCTCAACGCGCCCCGCGGAGAGCGCGGCGCCCGAGCTGACGAAGCCGGCGATGTTCGGGCGCTGATTGCCGGCGATTTCGAGCGCGACGACGGGGATTCCCATCGAAGCCAGCTCATACAAGGTCTGTCCGCCGGCGGAGACGGCGATGTCGCACGATCGGGCGATGCGCCGGATGTCGCGCGGGGATCGGTGCACGTCGACGCCTTCACGGGGAGCGCCTGGCGGCGTCTGCGCGTGCGGGCCGACGACGACGTGGAAGTGCGCCTCTGGAAGCGCGGTCTGGAGGGACGGGAGCACGATCGCCAGCGGCCTCTGAATGTCACCTCCTCCGAGGGTCACGAGCACGTTCCGGACGCGCCGATTCAGCCGCAAGGGAGCCGGACGCCAGAATTCGCGGCGGAGCGGCTGGAAAATCGGGCCCAGAAGCATCCCGCCGACGTCGGCTTTCCCGTAGCGGACCTCCTTCGCGTAGACGGCGCTGTTCAGAAGCCAATCGGCCGGAGAGCGCAGCGTCCCCGCGTCGTGGATGAGCAGGACCCGATCGGCGCCGCGCCGCGCAGACGCGTAGTCCTTTTTCGAGAGGCGATAGGAGTCGACGATGAGGAGATCCCAGGGACCTCTCCAGCCTCGCCTGCACGGGAATCCCCGCTCTTCGACCCACCGCCTCGAGGCGGTGTCGAGGTCGAGAAAGATCGGCTTCCGGCCGTGAATCGTCTCCACGGCCTGCGCCAGCGCGAGGCAGCGCGTCAGATGTCCTAGGCCGGCGGTGCGTCCCGCGTCGGCGAGGATTCCGATCCTCATTACGATTTCTTCTGCGCCACGCCGGAGTTGACGGCGGCGACCTCGGGATGCGCGAGGGCGTACGCGAGGATCTCGCGATAGCTGAGCATCCTGTTCGACAGTCCTAGCCCTTTCCAGAGGAGCCGGATCGCCTCGAGATCGGCCGGTTCGTCGACGGTCCAACGCAGTCCCGAGTGATCGTCGGTGTCCTCGACCGAGCTCAAGCGGTAGGAGGCCCGGTCTTCCGTGTGGATCCGCCAAGTGACGTGCTCCCGGGCGGGCGCGCTCGTTCCCTCGGCGGCGACTCTCGCCAGCGCCGCGTTCGTCAGCGCCTCACAGTCCAAGCCTCGGGGATAGGTCCGCTTCAGCGCATTGGATGCGTAGTCGCACCCCGAAGACAGCAGGCGATCGACGACGAGATCGCAGATCTCGGGGCAGATCAGCGGGCAATCGGAAGTGACCCGCACGATGACGTCGGCATTCGCCTCTCGCGCGGCGCCGACATAACGCGCGAGCACGTCGTTCTCGCTGCCGCGGAACACGCGGACGCCCTCGCGACCGCAGAGCTCGGCGATCGGCTCGTCGGCGGAGTTTGTCGTGCAGGCCACGACGATGTCATCCGCGGTCCGGCAGGCCTTGAGCCGCGCGAGCTGTCGGGACAGAAGAGGCTTCCCATCGAGGTCCATCAGGACCTTCCCCGGGAGACGCGTCGAGGTCATCCGCGCCTGCACGATGAAGACCCGCCTCATCGTTTCGGGTCTTCGCTGGCGAGGAGATCCCAAGACAAAGGCGTTCCGCGTTTGACGGCGGCTTTGGCCTTTCGGCCGAGCACGGCGTCGTATTCCCGGGGTGCCAAGCCGTTCCCGGGGCGTATCGCTCGGACGTTTTCGGCGGTCAGCGCATCGCCGGCCTGTATATCTTTCACGACGAAGAGCGATCGCCGGTAGGCGCGGCTCGGAGCTTCGCTCGGTGCCGGTTCGAGCGACCCGTCACCGATCGCCGTTTGAGCGACGCGGATCGAAGCGACCATTTCCTTGAACTCGGCTGGCTCCATCGAGAAAGGGGCATCGGGGCCGCCGGCGGCGCGCGACAGAGTCAGGTGCTTCTCGATCACGCAGGCGCCTAAAGCGGTTCCGGCGACAGCGACGGAGGAGCCCAGAGTGTGATCCGACAAGCCGACGGGGACGCGATGCCGCGCGGCGAGGGCGGGGATCGCGCTCAGGTTCATCTCTTCGGGCGGAGCTGGGTAAGCGCTCACGCATTTCAGCAGGACGAACGACGTGTTCGCCGCGCGGAGGGTGTTCACCGCTTCGTCGACCTCCGCCGGCGTCGCCGTGCCGGTGGACATAATGATCGGCTTGCCGGTCGCCGCCACCCGGCGGATCAAGGGAAGGTCTCCGTTCTCGAAGGAGGCGATCTTGTAGGCGGGCACGCCGAGATTTTCCAGGAAATCCACGGCCGTGGCGTCGAACGGCGACGAGAAGAGATGGATCCCGAGGGAATCCGCGAGCTTCTTGAGAGGGGCGTGCCACTCCCAGGGCGTCATCGCCTCGCGATAGAGCTCGTAAAGACCGCGTCCGTCCCAGATCGTGCCTTTGATCCTGAACCAGGGCTGAGGCGCGTCGAGCGTCATCGTATCCGGGGTGTAGGTCTGCAGCTTGACCGCGTCGGCGCCTGCCTCCTTGGCCGCGGACACGATGCCCTCGGCCTCGTCGTAGCGGCCGTGATGATTGCAGGACATCTCGGCGATGACGTACGGCGGCTCGCCGGGTCCGATCAGGCGTCCGTTAATGGTCAACATGGGAGAAGGAGGATCGCCCTCAGTCGGCGCAGGCCGTGGCGTCCTGCAGAGCCAACCCTTTGATCATGGTGCGCAGCTGCTCGACGGTGAGCCAGACTTTATTGCCGTCGCTGCTGTATCTGAACCCCTCGGCGCATCGCTTGATGCCCTTGGTCTTCTTGCCGTACTCCTGGCTCCAATCGTGCGCCGCGGGAAGGATGACGTACCGATCGGGATACTCGAGCGTGTTGCGCGCGTCGTCCTCGGTGACCATGACCTCGTGCAGCTTCTCGCCGGGGCGGATGCCGACGATGCGGGTCTTGCAGTCGGGCGCCACGGCCTTGGCCAAGTCCATGATGTTCATGCTGGGGATCTTGGGCACGAAGATCTCGCCGCCCTCCATCATGTCGAGGGAGCGCATCACGAAAGCGACCGCCTGGTCCAGCGTGATCCAGAAGCGCGTCATGCGCTTGTCCGTGATCGGCAGGGTCCCGGTCTTGCGGGCGTCCAGGAAGAACGGGATCACGGAGCCGCGGCTGCCGACGACGTTGCCATAGCGGACAACGGAAAAGCGGGTTCCATGGGAGCCTGAGTAGTTGTTGGCGGCCACGAAGAGCTTGTCCGAGCACAGCTTCGTCGCGCCGTACAGATTGACCGGGTTGACGGCCTTGTCCGTGGAAAGCGCGACCACCTGCTTCACGTTGCGGTCGATGGCGGCGTCGATCACGTTCGAGGCGCCCCAGACGTTGGTCTTGATCGCCTCCATCGGGTTGTACTCGGCGGCGGGAACCTGCTTCAGCGCGGCGGCGTGGATCACGACGTCCACGCCGTCGAAGGCGCGGTAAAGGCGCTCGCGATCGCGGATGTCGCCGATAAAGTACCGCAGGGCCGGATAGGCCTTCTCATCGAACATGCGGCGCATCTCGAACTGCTTGAGCTCGTCTCGGCTATAGACGATGAGCTTGCGCGGCTTGTAGTTCTTGAGGACGGCGCCGATGAAGGCTTTCCCGAAGGAGCCGGTGCCGCCGGTGATGAGTACGACTTTATCGTTGAGCATGAAGGGAAATCCGGAAAGTCGCCGGAAGATGCCCAAATTATAGCAAAGGGATGGCGACCGAACCTCCGCAGTTCTTAAGTAGAATGGCGGCATGGCCAAGAGGACGACGCTTCCCGGCACAAAACCCGGCGGGACCCACGTCACCGGTCCCGGCGGCCTCGACGTGAAGGGCTTCGCCCGGTGGTACCGCGAGCGCGCCCTCGAGCAGTGGCGGGCGTTGGATCTGGACGCGTTGGAGCGCCTGGCGGCGTTGATCGAGGCGGCGCAGGACGAGGACCGCTTTATTTGGATCTGCGGCAACGGCCTATCGGCGGCGAGCGCGTCGGCGCTTGCCGCCTCCTTAGCTAAGACGGCCTCGCGCGCCGGCGCCAAGCCGCTGAAGGCCGTCTCCTTGTCGGACAACGCCGCGTTGACGACCGCGATCGCCAATGATCTGTCCTTCGACGAGGTTTTTTCCCGCCAACTCGAGGGCGTGGCCGCCCAGGGGGACGTCGTCGTCCTCATCAGCGGAAGCGGCAATTCCAAGAATCTCCTCAGGGCGGCCGAGACTTCTCGCGCCCGGGGCGCGAAGGTCGTCGGACTACTCGGCTTCGACGGCGGCAAGCTCGTGGGACTTTGCCACGCCGCCTTGCTGATCCCGTCGGATCAATACGGCGTGATCGAGGACATGCATTTGGCCGTCTTTCACCTGTTGACGTTCTACCTCAAGCAGCGCAAGGGTTAGAGCGAGCCGCGCGAACACGATGGAGACCCGCGATTTTCTGGTGATCGGCGGAGGGGTCGTCGGCCTTTCCATCGCCCGCGAGCTCAAGAGGCGGTCGCCCGGGGCGTCGGTGGCGCTGATCGACAAGGAGGACGCCCCGTCGCGGCATGGCAGCGGACGCAACAGCGGCGTGCTCCACGCGGGCTTCTATTACACCGCCGACAGCCTCAAGGCCCGCTTCACTCGCGCGGGCAACGTCGCCTGGACCGAGTACTGCCGCGAGCGGAAGCTCCCTTTGCGTGCCTGCGGGAAGCTGGTCGTCGCGTCGACGCCTGAGGAGCTGCCCGTGCTCGACGAGCTGCTGCGCCGCGGCCGCGCCAACGGCGTGCCGCTCGTCGAGGTCGACGAGAAGACGGCGCGCGAGATCGAGCCGCGCGCGCTGACCCTCGGACGCGCACTGCACTCGCCCTCAACGTCGGTCGTGGATCCGGCCGCCTGCATGGCCGCGCTGGCGGAAGACGCCAAGCGCGAGGGGATCGACTTGCGCTGGAACACCGCCTACTTGGGACGGGAGGGAAATGCGGTCCGGACCTCGGGCGGCCCGATCGACGCCGCCTTCGTCGTCAACGCGGCGGGCCTGTACGCCGACCGCATCGCCCGCGACTTCGGCTTCTCGTCGCGCTACCGCATCCTGCCGTTCAAGGGCCTGTACCTCTACTCGGACGAGCCCGCGGAATCCTTCCGCGCGCACATCTATCCGGTGCCGGACATCCGCAATCCGTTCCTCGGCGTGCACTTCACGGTGACGGTCGACGGCCGCGCGAAGATCGGTCCGACCGCCATCCCGGCTCTTTGGCGCGAGAACTACGGCGGCCTGTCCGGCTTCTCGCTCCCCGAGCTGATCGAGATCGCGGCGCGCCAGGCGGGACTTTTCCTCGGCGCCGGCTTCGACTTCCGCCGGCTCGCCATGACGGAGATCCGGAAGAACTCCCGGAGCGTCATGGTCGGGCTGGCGTCGCGCTTGGCGCGCGGCGTGGACCCGAAGCGCTACCGCCGGTGGGGGAAACCGGGGATCCGCGCCCAGCTGATCGACATCGAGAAGAGGACGCTGGTGATGGATTTCCTGACCGAGGGCGACGTGAAGTCGCTCCACGTCCTCAACGCCGTCTCGCCCGGCTTCACCTGCGCGATGCCCTTCGCGGCACACGTCGTCGATTCGGCCCGCGTCGCATGAGCCGCAGCCTGAGCCTCCTCGCGGCCGCCGTCCTGCTCGGCGGGCTGCGCGATCCCCGGGTTGCGGGTCTCGGCGAGGCGGCCGTGTTCATCCTTGCCGCGGTCGAGCGCCCCGCGTTCGGCCCGTCGGCGGCCTGGCTGCCTTGGCTGGCCTGGGCCGTTCTTTCCGCGGCGTTGAGCCTGCAACCCCTCGCGTCCTTGCCGTTCCTCGCGCGCTGGTCCGCCGCTCTCGCCTTCTTCTCCCTGGCCGCGTCCTGGGACGAAGCCGAACGAGAGGCTTGGTTGAAGACGGTCCTGGCCCTGACCGCTGTCCTCGCGCTCGCCGCGCTGTGGACCGGAGCCGGCGCCGGCTTCCGCGCGACGATGACGGGGCTGCTCCCGCCGTACTACAACTACACGACCTTCGCGCTGTCGGCCGGCGTCGCCGCGGGCGCGGTTTTGGCTCTGCATCCGTGGACTTCGCGGCGGGAGTTCCGGCTCGCGGGAGGGGGAGTCGCCGCGCTGGGCTCGGTGTGCCTGGCCTTTGCGCACGGGCGCGCGGCGGTGATCGGGTTGGCCGCGGCCGCGATCGTGTGGGCCGCCCGGCGCTGGGGCGCGAAGGCGGGGTTCGGCGCGTTGATCGCGGCGGGTCTGCTGGCGGCCGCGTTCCAGGCGCGTCTGCTCCCCGACTCCATGCGGGCGTATGTCACCCGCCACGGCGGGACGTATCAAGAAGCGCGCACCGGCATCTGGTCCGGCGCCGCCGCGATCGCCGACGAGAGCCGGTGGTTCGGCTCGGGCCCGGGGAGCTTTGGCGCGGCCTTCCGCCTCCATCCCGCGGAGGCGCACGGCGGACAGGCGCGCTGGGGCTTCGGCACCGACTACGCTCACTCGGAGCCTCTGCAGGCGGCGGCGGAGACGGGCTGGCTGGGTCTGGCGCTGTGGCTGATCGGCCTCGGCGCGGCGTCTTGTTTCCTCGTCGGGCCGGCGAGCGAGGAGCCGGCGCGCGAGGCGGCGGCGATCGCGGCGGTCGCCATGGGCGTCCATCTCGCCGTCGACAACATGCTGCAGCTCCCGGGGCTGGCGTTCCTCTTCTTCTCGGCGCTGGCCGTCGCGGGCGCGCGGCCGGCGGCGGAGCGTCGCTGGCCGCGGTCGCTCGCCGCGGTCGCGGCCGTCCTGGCGCTCGTCGCTTGGATCCCGCGCGCTCTCGCCCAGGGCGACCCGGAACGGGCCGCCGTCCTCTTTCCGCGCGAGGAGGCGCCGTTCGAGGAGCTCGCCTACCGCGCGACGGCGGCGCGGGATTGGGACATGGCGGACGCGCTCTGGACGAAAGCCGCGGAGCGCGCGCCGTTCAACGCGGTCTATCCTTGGCGGCGCGCACAGATCGCCGCCGCTCGCGGCCGCTGGTCCGACGCGGAGGCGCTCGCCCGCCGCGCGGCCGGGTTCGAGCCGGGATTCCTCGACGACCGGGTCCTTCACGCGCAGACTCTCTTGCGCCTCGGGAAGCGCGCGGAGGCGCGCCAAGAGCTTACGGAAATCCTCCACGATTTCCAGACGCGCGGCGAGCGCGCAGGCTCGTCGGGCTACGACGCGACGATCTGGGCTTTCGACCGGAAGAATTACGACCGCGTCGCGGCGCTCGCGAAAGAGCGCTGATCAGCGCCGCTCGGGCTTGGGCGCCGGCAGGGGTTTGAGCTTGGGCTCGGGGCGCGGCGAGTCGCGCAGGCCCTGCTTCTTGAGCCAGTACTCCATCTTCGGCACCTGCCAGGCGCGGTCGACGGGCCCGCCGCCGAGCTGCTTGAGCGGCAGGACGTTCTTGCCGAGGTAGGAAAGGGCGGGCGAGTCCGCCTTCAGCGCGTCGAGCACGCGCGGGCGCGCGACGACGGCGCCCCAGTCGGGGAACCACGGGGTGCCGGCCTCGGGGACGCACTCGGCGTACGGCGCGAGGCGGCCGTCGGGCGTCTCGCGCAGCGCGCGGCGCGGGTTCCAGCGCTCGTAGTTGGAGACGGTCGCGGCCGAGTCGAGGGAGGCGTCGTCGAGCATGGCCTGGACGCCCTCGCTGACGAGCTGGGAGCTCACGGCGCCGGTGTTGGCGAACAGGAGCACGCAGAGCTCGAGCGGGTCGTTCTCGCCCTTGAGGTCCTCGACGATCTGCTTCCAGCCGTGCGCGATCAGGGCCTCGTCGCTGAGGCGCGCGTCGCCCGGGGCCGTCGGCGGCGCGAGGTTGATCGCGCCGTACTGGGCGGCGGCGCGGGCGACGACGGGCGAGTTGGTCTGCGCGTAGAGGCGGCGGACGTAGCTTGAGCCCTTGGCGGCGATCAGCGGGTAGGCCGCGAGCGGGCGGCCCATGACCTCGGCCGAGTTGCCGGGGAAGTCGGGGCTGTCGTCGGGGTCGACGAGCAAGGCGCAGATCATGAGAGCGATTCTACCATTTCATTCTGAGTGGAACTAAATCGGGGGCCTCGTCGTAGGGATGGTGGGGAGTCCTTGACGCCTCTTTATTTATGGTATATACTAATATTGTCTTCGAATGGGACGACGCGAAGGCGCGGACGAACGCGCTCAAGCACGGCCGCGGGACGTCTGATCGTCGTGGCCTTCACTATCAGGCCGGGACCGTCGATCCGATTGATCAGCGCGCGGCCGGCGGGTCGTGATGAGAGGTCCTTTTATGAAGAACAGCGATAAGTTCCCCTTCGAAAGGGCACGGAAGGTTACTCCGGCGGAGTTACGGATGTTCCGCAAGATGTATGAGAATACGTTCGGCCACAAGCCCCCTCGCCGCGGTCGTCCTCCCAAGAAGACGGACAAGTACAAAGCCATCTACATCCGGCTGCACCCGAAGGCTCTGGAATGGGCCCGCGCTGAGGCCTCGCGGCGCGGCATCGGCTATCAGACCGTGATCAACGAATCGCTGCTGAGGCTCGCCGCCTGAGGCAGTAACTTACTCCGGAGTCAGTTCCGCGCCGACGCTCTCCACCGCGTCGAGCGCGGCCGCGACGGTGGCGTCCCAGGTGTGGCGCTCGACGGTGCGCACGCCCTCGGCGATGAGCTTCAAAGACAGGCCCGGGGTGGAGGCGAGCGTCACGACCTGCTCCGCGAGCGAGGCCGCGTCGCCGGGGCGGAACAGCAGGCCGTTCTCGCCCTCGCGCACGAGCTCCGGGAGCGCGCCCGCGGCGGCGCCGATGACGGGGCAGCCCTCGGACATGGCGTGCAGGGCGAGCGACGGGAAGCCCTGGCCGCCGGTCGGCTCGATGTAGGCCTTCGCGGCGCGCAGGTACTCCATCTTCTTCGGGTGCGGCAGGTCGCCGAGGAAGGTCACGCGGGGGCCGAGCATCAGGGACTCCGCGCGGGCCTTCAGGGCGCCGAGCGACGGCCCGTCTCCGAACACCGCGAGATGGCAGTCGAGGCGCAGGCGCGCGACGGCCGAGAGCACGGTCTCCAGCGCCGGCAGGTTCGTCTCGTCGACGGGCGCCGCGGTGACGAGGCCGAAGCCGGACGGCCGCGCCGCGCGCATGGTCACGAGCGCGATCTGCTGGGCGAAGATCTGGTCGTAGGCGTAGGGCACGACGCGCACGCGCGCGGCGTCGACGCCCCAGGAGACGACGATCTCCTTCATGTAGGCGCTCGGCACGAGCACGCGCGCGGCGGCGAGGGCGAAGCCCTTGGCCTCGTCGCGCGCGGCGGCCGGGGCGCCGGCGTAGGAGTCGATGAGACGCAGGATCGTCGGCACGCCCGCCGCCTTGGCGGCCAGCAGCGCGCCGGCCTGCAGGCTGTTGACGACGACCACGTCGGACTCGACCGGCCCCGCGGAGGCGGCGCGCATCGCGCAGGCGTGGCCGCGCGCCGGGGCGCGCTTGGAGATCTCGCGGCAGAACGCGTCCTCGCCGTTGGGCGACGTCGGGTCGGGGACGAGAAGGATCCTCATTTAGAGAGGTCCGGGAAGTGCTTCTTGGCGCACTCCGGGCACACGCCGTGGGAGAAGCGCGCCGACGTGCGGTCGGAGACGAACTCCTCGAGGTTGGAGTAGCCGCCCTTCTCGTCGCGGATGCGGCGGCAGTAGGCGCACATGGGCAGGATGCCCTCCAGCGTGCGCACGCGCTCGTTCAGCCGCACGATGCGCTCGCCGACGCGCAGGCGCATGCGCAGGGTGTCGACGTCGATGGGCTTGAGCAGGAAGTCGTCGACGCCCTCGTCCATGGCCTTGGCGTGGTTCTCGTCGCCGATGCGCTGGCCGGAGAGCAGGATGAAATAGGTGTAGGGCCGGTCGCGCAGGGCGCGCACGCGGCGGCACAGCTCCAGGCCGTCGATGTTGGGCATGACCCAGTCGCTGACGACCATGCGCGCGCCGGTGTCCAGGATGCGGTCCCAGGCGGCCGCGCCGCTGGCCGCGTCCACGACCTCATAGCCGAGCTTCAGCAGCGCTCCGTGCAGGAGCGCGCGGCTCGTGCGGTCGTCGTCGGCGACTAGGACCTTCATAACTCTATTTTAGCAAATCCCGGCTTCTCGCCCGGCGACAGCCAGAGCAGGAATTCGACGTTGCCTTTGGGGCCCTTCGCCGGCGACTCGATCAGGCCGCGCTCGGTCAGGCCGAGGGTCATAGCCGCGGCGCGGATTTTGTCGACAGCCTGGAGCCGGACGGCGGGGTCGCGGACGACGCCTTGGGGGGCGAGCTTGGGGCCGACTTCGAACTGGGGCTTCACCAAGACCACGAGCTCGAAAGGACGAGCGAGGCAGGGGAGAACGAACGGCAAGACCTGCGCTAGAGAAATAAAAGAGACGTCGATGACGGCCAAGCCGGGCCGGGGAGAGAAATCCTCAGGACGCATTGTTTTGGCGTGCGCATTCTCGCGGCTGACGACGCGGGGATCGGCCTTGATCTTCGAGTGGAGCTGGGCCGTTCCGACGTCGATGGCGTAAACCTTCGCCGCGCCGGACTGGAGAAGACAATCGGTGAAGCCTCCGGTGGAGGCGCCGACGTCGAGACAGACGCGCCCTTTCGTCTCGATGGGAAAAGCGTCCAGCGCCGCGCGCAGCTTCAAGCCCCCGCGCGAGACGTAGGGGCAGGGATCGGACTTGAGCCTGAGTTCCGCTTCATGGGAAACCGCCTCGCCGGCCTTGAGGGCGGGCTTGCCGTCGACGAGGACGAGGCCGGCCATCACGGCGGCCGCGGCCTTGGAGCGGGTTTCAAAGACGCCCCGTTCGACAAGAAGGAGGTCGAGCCGGGCGCGTTTCGCCATACAGTGCGCGTATGATAGTATAACGCCGCCACTATGGCCCGACTCCTGGACTGCCGCGGCATCGCCTCGCGCTACTTCGACTGGACGGCGCGCGAGGTCGCGGCGATGAAGCGCAAGCCGCGCCTGGCCACGATCCTCTTCCGGCCGAAGCAGAACCCCGCCTCCCTCCAGTATCGCGACCTGATCCTCAAGGACGCCGCGCGCCTGGGCATCAAGGTCGACGGGCACGAGGCGGAGGACGAGGAAGCCCTGCTCGCCCTGGTGCGCACGCTCAACCGCTCGAGCGCGGTCAGCGGCGTCATGCTGTTCTACCCGCTCTGCTCCGCGCTGCGCGACGAGGACGTGATGGACCAGGTCTCGCCGCTCAAGGACGTGGAGGGGCTCCATTCCATCAATCTCGGCTACCTGATCAAGCACAAGCGCTTCCTCGACGAGGCGCGCGGGATCAAGTGCGTGGTGCCGGCGACGGCCAAGGCGGTCGTCAAGGCGCTGCTGAACTACCCCGAGATCCCGATCGACGGCGCCTTCGTCGTCGTGATCAACAACTCCATGCGCGTGGGCAAGCCGCTGGGGCTGATGCTCGAGAACCTGGGCGCCACAGTGCTCAAGTGCTACCACAAGACGCCGCGCGCCCTGCTCGAGGAGTGCGTGCGCAAGGCGGACATCCTGGTGACCGCGGTCCCCGACGCGTCGTTCAAGCTGGACCCGGACTGGGTCAAGCCCGGCGCGGCGGTCGTCGACGTGTCCTACCAGGGCAACGTCGACATGGCCGCGCTCGGCGGCCGCGCGTCCTTCCTCACCGCCGCCGACAACCGCATCGGCGCGATGACGCGCGCGATGACGTTCGTGAACCTCGTCTACTGCGCGAAGAACGCGCCCCTGCGCCGCAGCCCGCGCGCGCCCGTCCTTGTCTGAGCTCGGGCTCGTCTACTGCGCCGCGGTCTGGGGCGCGACCTTCTTCATGGTCAAGGACGCCCTCGCGGGCGTCGATCCGGTCGCCATGGTCGCGCACCGCTTCCTGCTCTCCGCTCTGCTGCTGGCGCCCTGGGCGCTGACCCGGCCGGCGCGCTTCAAGCATCTGAAGGAGAGCCTGATCCTCGCGGTCCTGCTCGTCCTGCTCTACGTCTCGCAGACGATCGGGCTCGGCTTTACGACGGCGTCGAACTCGGGTTTCATCACCGGCCTGTTCGTGATCTTCGTCCCGATCTTCCTGCTGATGTTCTTTGGCAAGCCCCCGACGAAGGCGCAGTGGGGCGCGTCTCTGCTCGCGCTCGCGGGCCTGTGGCTTCTGACCGGCGGGATCCGCTCGGCCAACTTCGGCGACGCGATCACCTTGATCGCGGCCGCGACCTACGCGGGGCACCTGCTCGCGACCGACAAGTACGTCCGCGCCGACGCCGACGTGCTGGTGCTCGCCTTCCATCAGTTCTGGATGACGGGAGCGCTGGCGGCGCTCGCCGTCCTCGCGACGGGACGCTCCTTCGCGGTCTCCGGCGCGCCCGCGAAGTCCACGATCGTGTTCCTGGCGGTCGTTCCCACGCTGTCGGCCTTCTTCATCCAGATGAAGGCGCAGAAGACGGTGCCGCCGGTGAAGGTCAGCCTGATCTTCTCGCTGGAGCCGGTGTTCGCGGCGCTGTTCGCGTGGACTTTGGGCGGGGAGCGTTTCGCCCCGTCGCGCGCCGCGGGCGGCGGGCTGATCGTGGCCGCGATGATGGCGGGCGAGCTGTCCAAGCTCGAGCTGCTGAAGGGACGCCGAAAGGAGATCCTGCCGAGCTAGGCGCCGTTGGGCCGGTCTGGCGCCCCGGGCGTTCGCGGGCTACACTGTGCTCGTGACGCGTCTTTCGAGAACGGCTCTGGCGCTTTGCGCGGCTCTCCTCGCCGCCCGGCCCGCGGCGGCCGCGGCCGTCGCCGAGTCGCCCGCGGCGTGGCAGGGCTACGCGCAGAGCCTCGCCCTTCCCGGAAACGGGGTCGCGTCCTCTCTGGGGCTCGACGTCCGTTCGCCGCTCGTCGTCGCGAGCCTCGCCTCGGTGATGGCGCTGCAGCCTTCGCTCTCGCCCGCGGCGATGGCGGCCCGGCCGCCCCTGGAGCAGGCGTCCGCGATCCGCGAGGCGATCCGGGCGGCGGCGGCGCCGGCGCTCGATGCCGAGCCCGCCCGCGCGGCCGCGATGAAGCCGGAGGCGCTGGTGCGCCTAGGCGCCTTGGCGGAGGCGCTGCCCGCCGGCGAGCGCCGCGCGCTCGTCGCGCGCGTCGACGCGGAGTTCTCGAGGCGCGGCGATTCGCTGGCCGCCGCCGCCCGCCGCGAGGCGGACGCTTTCGAGGAGCGCGCGGCGCAGACGCTTCCCGCCGCGGAGGAGGTCCCCGCCGGGGGCGTTTCCGCCGGCGAGGGCGCGCGCTCCGGTTTGAAGCGCTACGAGCCCGCCGCGCGCCCGCGCGCGGAGCCCGCGATCGAGGCGGCTCCGGCGCGGGACCGTCAACTGCGGACATTCCCCGATCTGGGCTCGGCCGCCGCGTGGCTTCGCGGAGCGCCCATGGGGCTCTTGGACCAGGTGGAGATGCTCCCGACCGGCCGGAACGAGGCGGGCGACACGCTCAGTCCGTCCGCCGCGGAGGCGATGCTCGACCGGGCGATCTCCGGCTGGGGCGACTCGCCTCCCCAGGAGGTCATGATCTCGCGCCGGCGCGGAACGCGCCGGGTCCTCGGCTTCGACGTCCCGATCCGCGTGTACGACGTCCTCATCAGCGAGGTCCCCGCCGATGCCCCCATGTCCGCGCCGGGGACGGTCGGCCTCCATCGGACCAGCCTCTCGTCGGCGCTGGAGGTGATCCGCAGCGGCTACTTGCTGGCGGTCCCGGGCCGCATGACGTTCACCGAGTCGTCCGGCGACGCGGCGGACTCGAAGCGGGCCGGGGGCGAGCCCGCGCTGCGCATCGGGCTGCGGGAAGGAGGCTATCTCCGCTCCGTTTATTTCCGCCAGACCGCCTACGCGCCGAGCTTCGTCGCGGATCCCGTTCCGCCCGACGCCGCGTCGCGCGCCGCGCGGACTCGCGCCGGCTCGCCGATCCCCTCATTCGCCCGGGCCGGGATGCTGCGGCGCATCCCGTTCACGGCCGCCGACGCCCGGGCGACGCTGGAGCTCCTCGAGGCTCAGCGCCGCGCGGGAATGCGCGACGAGGAGTACCGGCCGATGAAGGACGCGCTCGAAGCGGTCCTGCGCTGAGCTACTTCTCCCACCAATTGGCGGTCTTGGCCGCGGGAGCCGCCGGGGAGGCTGCCGGCGCGGACGCGGGCTCCGCCGCGGGCGCGGGCTCAGCCGCGGCCTCGGAGACGTCGTCGAAGCGGCGCGCGATGAAAGTCTGAATCTGCCGGGCGGTCCCGGCCTGGTTCATCTTCTGCGCCTGCTGCAGCGGCGTCACTTGGTCGCAGGGCAGCTCGGGGTTGGCTCCCTTCTTCAAGAGATAATCCACGACTTCCGCGCGGCCCGCGCCGGCCGCCGCGCTCAGGGGAGTTCCCAAGTCGCACTGCGCGGTGGTGTTCACGTTCCAGCCGTGCTCGGCGAGCCAGCGCACGAGCGCGACGTCGCCGGCCGACGCCGCCCAGACGATGGG
>DATNGC010000145.1:0-7419 GCA_035606075.1 Elusimicrobiota bacterium | reverse complement strand
CGAGGTCCCTTATGCGTGGGCGCTCTTGGCGGCCGGCGCTCCCGGGGCGAGGCTCCCGGACGGCCTCGAGCCGAACTCCGACAGGATGCTCGTCAACGCGCGCATCCGCGTTCTCCGGGCCATCGCGCTCCTCGGGCTCGGACGGCGGCCGCAGGCCGCGGCCGAGATCCAAGGGGCCCTCGCCGCCGGACAAGCGCAAGGCTCCGAAAGCTCCCTCCGCCCGGTCGTCCTCGAGATCCTCTCCAGCTGGCCGGCGCCCCGGCGCGCGGCGCTCATCGAGTTCTTCGAGACCGCCCCGGGCCTGGGACGCGCGATGGGAGAGGACGCCTGGCCCGGCGCGTGGCTGGAGCTGGCCCGCGCCGAGGCGGCCGCGGGGCGGCGGAACGCGGCGAGCCGGCGGCTGGCGGACGCGGACAGGGCCGGCCTCAGCGACGAGCAGAGGTTTCGCGCCGCCGAGGACGATCCGGGCGACGGGGCGTTCGCGGCGCAGGTCCTGCGGGGCCTGCGGCGAAAGGGGCCCGGGGAGGCCGGCCGCCTCATCAACCTGGCGGAAGCCGCGTCGAGAGCCGGCCGCGGCGCGAAGGCGCTCGCGCTCGCGGCCCTGGCCGAAAAGTCGTTCCCGCTCGATCCCGAGCAGTCGCGGAGAGCGGCGTTCGTCGATTGGGACGGCGGAGACCGCGCGACGGCCGTCTCCCTCCTGAAGAGACTCAGGTACGGCTCGCCGGCGGACGCCGATCTCTTTCTCGACATGGCGGAGCGCGCGGGGAGCTCGCCGCCGCGGCCGCCGGTGCTCGGCCTCCTCGAGCTCGTCGGGGACATGCCGCTGGACGCGAAGAGCGCCGAGCGCTTGGCGAAGGCCTACGACGCCCTGGCCGAGACCGGACGGGCCGCGATGGTCCGCGGTCGCCGGCGCGGCGACTTCCGCGGCCGGCTCGAGTCCGCGCGGGCGGCCGCCGCGGCGGGAGACCGCGCCGGCGCGCTCGAGCGCTTGAAGGACGCCGGCCGCCTGGACCTCGACGACGCGGACTCCCGGTCGCTGATGCTCGCCGACCAAGACCTCGGAGAGTACGCCCGCGCGCTCGAGGTCGCCGACCGTCGCGTCCGCGCCCGCCCCGCGGACGCGGAATGGCGCAGCGACCGGGGCCTCCTGCGGGCCATGCGGGGAGATCGCGACGGGGCGATCGCGGACTGGAAGACCGCGCTCCGCCTCGATCCCGACCTGTCCGCCCCCTACCTCAGCCTCGGGTCCCTCTACGCCTCGCTCGGCCGCAGAGCGGAGGCCCTCGAGCTGTACCGGACGGCGCTCTCGCGGCCCGCCGTCCTCAGAGACGCCGGCGCCGCGCGCCTCATCCTCGCGGAGCGCGCGAAGCTGAGCCCGGAAGGCGGCGCTGGCGCGGGTGGACCATGAGCGAGACGTCCGAAACGCGGTCCCATCGCACGCTCGAGTCCTTCAGCCAGTCCCCGACGCTCATCGTCGACACCCGGTCCGCGTAAGGGTAGTCGGCGAGGGGGCGCTTCGTGAGGTCGAGGAAGGCGCTCACGAGCCGCTCGCCGACGGCGGGACCGATGTGCTCGAGGCATTCGCGGAAGCGATCGGCGCGGAGGAAGATGAAGATCGGATCGGCTCGCCGGACCGCCCGGAGAAGCTCCCTCCGGGAGCGGCCCTCGAGGTAGAACGCGAAGGTCCCGACGTGCTGGGCTTGGGCCCATTCGAGGCCGGAGAGCGACAGCATCGTCGACAGGATCGAAGGTCCGGCGAGAGCGCGGATCGGCACGTCCAAGGCGCGCAGGCGCCGCACGAGCCAGGCGCCCGGGTCGAGGAAGCACGGGATGCCGCTCGAGGAGATCAATCCGACGTCTTCGCCGTTCAGCCGCGCGCCCACGTCCTCCAGGAAGCGCTCGTTCTCGCTCGCCGGGATTTTAAGGAACTCCTTTTCGGCGCAGTCGACGCGTAGGTTCTCGATGAAGACCCTCTTCGTCTCCTCGGGATCTTCCGCCAGGAACAGCCGCAGGTCGCGCGCGGCGGCGGCGGCGGCGCGCGTGACGTCGTCGGCGCTGCCGATATGCCACGGCACGAGGACGAGAGCGCGGGAGCTGGACGCCATGCGGCCGCCTTACCGGCTCACTGAGACTTCTTCTCCTCGATCTGCTTCATCTTCTTCTCCACGTCCGGCGTCGTGGAACGCATGGGTTGGCCCTTGGAGTAAGTCTTCTTCTCCTTCGCCTTCATCGCCGCGATCCTTGCGTCGGCGGCGGCCTTGGCCTTCAGTATGGGACCGACGGACTCGTTGGCTTGGGCGCAGAAGAGCTTTTGGGCCGTCTCGAGATACGGCGCGCACGCGGCTCCCCTCCCGCTGGAGACCGCCCGGCACCACGGCGAGAGGGCGCAGGCCCGGAAGTCCCTCGTGCGCAGCGCGCTGATCAGCGCCGCCTTCTCGCGGCACGTCTGCACGTCGTACTTGTCGGGGTCCGCCGCGCAGCGGTCGGGCTGGCCGTCGATGAACAGCCAGCGCTGCTGGCACTGCGTGAAGGCCGGCCCCTCGAGGACGCCGGCCGCCTTCGCCTCGCCGCAGACGTCGGAACTGCCGCGCCTGAGCGCCGAGATGAAGAAGTCGCAGTTCCGGGCATGCCGCTCCTTGTTGCGGCGGCCCCCCATCTTCTGCTTGGTGGCGCGGTTTTGCGGCGACATGAACTGCTCGCAGGCGGCGCGCGCGTCGCCTTTGCCGCCGACGACGGCGGCCATCACCGACGCGAACTCGACGTCCTCGAGGCACTGGCGCTTGCCGTCTCTCACGGACTCCAGGGCGTCGCAGCTGTTCGCCGTCTCCGGGATCCCGGCCAAGCAGGCCTGGTGGAGCTTCAAGTACGTCAGGGTGTCGTTCTCCGCCACCGACAGGTACTTGGCGGACGTCTCGGGCGAGACGCCTCCGAGCAGGTCGATCGGGCCGGCGGCGCAGGCCTTCGCCGCCTCGACGAGGATCGCGGATTTCGCGGCGTCCGCCGGGCTCGGGCGCTGCGGGGCGTCGGCGGCGAGCGCGAGCGCGGGGGCCGCCAGCATCGCCAGGACCAAGATCACATCACGGCCGCGGGGGTTCGTTCTATTCATGTTTGTTCTCGCTGGACGGCTGCGTCCCGCCGGAGGACTTCGGCGAGGGCGTGTCGGGCCCCTTGCCGCGCTTCACGATCTTGAGCGCCTCGAAGGTCACGGTATTCGACTCCGCGTGGAGGCCCGGCGCGTCGTAGACGGCCTTGACGAGGTATTTGCCGGGCTTTTCGAAAGGGAGCGGAGTCTGCAGGGCGCGGAAGCGGTCGCCGGCGCTCTCCGGGCGGGTCAGCAGGTATTCCCCCGGCTTGAGAGCGGCGTCGAACGGAGCGCCCGCGGCCTTGGACGCCGGGTCGCACGGCGCCGTCCGTTCGCCGCCGTCCGGCGGCGTCACGACGAAATGGAACCCCGACGCGCCGCACAAGGAGCCGTCGTTGATGAACGAAGGCGCCTCGTCTTTGAAAACGACGGGCTGGCGGCCCACGTTGCGGATCTCCATCCGGTACCGGAACTTGCCGCCCGACGGCTCGCTTGTTTTCTCGGGGATCAGCTGGATCGACAGCTTCTGCGGGACAGGCTCGGGGACGAAGGGATCCTTCGGCTGGAGCACCAGCGGGTTGGCCTCCGTCGCTCCCGCGGGGGCTTCCGGCGCCTTCTTGGAACAGCCCAGCAGCGCCGCGGCCGCCAGCGCGCACGCGAATCCGCTCCGTTTCAATCCTTTTCTCATAGTGTCACCAGTGAACCCGAGGATAGCATAACCGCGCGAATCGTCAGCGCCCCTCCGCGTGGCGCGCCCGCATGACCTCCAACGCCGCGAACAGGCGCTCGCCCGGCGGCGTCCAGCGGCCGTGAGCCTTGAGCGTCGCCATCGCCTGGTCGTTCTTCAGGTCGATGTCCGAGAGCCTCTTCGCGAAATTCGGGGTCAGCGCCGCCGGATGGGAGGCCGCGCGCATCTTCCGGAGCAGCTCGGCGACGGGAAGGAACGCGTGGGCCCCCATGAGAAGCCCCCACAAGGGACGGGGATCGGGACGGATCGGCGACGTGAACAGAGGCGAGAAGGCGTTCTCGAGCAGAGGGTCGGCGTAGGACGCCAGATGCAGCTTGTTGTGCTGGAACTCGTGGATCAAGGCCTCGGTCATCGTGACGGGGTTGGGGTTGAGGCTCAGGTAGACGGTCCCCAGCGCCTCGCGGTAGGTCGCGGAGAGATGGCGCTCCTTGTAGAAGCCCACCGGCACGATCTGCCGCAGGAGGAAGCTCATCTCCTCGAACAGCTCGAACCAATACTGGTGCACCCACTGGACGGAGACGTCGAGCGCCGCCCGCCAGTCCTCCTCCGAGCGGTCTCCGAGGCTCAAGACGGAGCCGTTCTTGTCCGGATGCGCCTCCATCTGCGCGATCGGGTTCAAGTCCACGAGCGCGAGCTTGATCGAGTCGGCGATCGGGACGTAGCCCATCTCCGTGGCGAGCCCGCCGGTCTCGGGGCGCCGGCCCGCCAGCGTGTGCGACGAGAGCCGGACCATCGCGGCGTCCCCGACCCCGACGAACCCGTTCTTGAAGCGCCAGCTCCCCGCCCCTTTTCGGGCCTTCAGGACGGCGCCCAAGTGCGGCGAGGCCAGGGCGGCGGCCGACGCGACGGACGCGCCCCCTTCCGGCAGAAGATCGCGAAAGGCCATCTCGAGCAGGAGGTTCGGGACCATCGCGCGCCGCGCGTCCTCGATGCGCGTCTGGAGCCCGGGCCAGCGCTCCTTCCGGGCGAAGCACCAGGCCGCGGAGGCGACCGCGGGAGCGCTGAGGCAGTCGAGCAGCGCCGAGGGCTCCTCCGCGGCCGCGCGGACGAGGAGCTCGTAGAGCGGCGGCGTCGAATCGAACGCGTCGGCCGGAGGGCGCCGCGAGAGCCTCAGGACCTCCCGCAGGAGCTCCTTCTGGTAGTGGCGATGGGCCGACTTGAGCGCGGCGAGGCCGCCCGCGGGGACGACGAGTCCCGCGGCGTCGACCGCGAAAGCCGGCGCCTTCGCCTCCGCTGGAGTCATATCAGCATGTCCGGCTTCGGGCGCGGGAAGCCGTGCTTGCGGACATGGGCGATCGGAGCTCCGGCGCACGCCGCGTCGAACCGGCAGGAGGCGCAGGCGCGGCCCTTCACGAAGTAGCGGCGGCGGATGTAGAAGTCGACGAAGTCCTTGACGTGGACGTCGGCGCCGTGCGCGAGCTCGGTCTCGCCGCCGTCCTCGAAGGCGACCAGCGCCTCGGGATCGTCCTTGAGGCACTCGGGCAGCGGATGCGCGGAGACGGCCCCCTTCTCGTGGAAATCGGCGATGTTCCGGCACATGTCCTGCAGGAAGCAGTGCGCGCAGCGGCCCCAGCAGGAGGGCTTGATGCCGTACTGGAGGAAGTTCTCGAAGACGATGCCTCGCCCGGCGGCCTCGTCGTTGAGCTTCGACGGGGGCTGGATCAGGTCCTCGTAGCCTTCCAGGTACTGCGTCGGCAGACGGTTGGTCCAGATCACGACGTCGCCGCGCTTGGACAGGTCGAGGGCGCGGTGCAGGTGCGGCAGCTCCTTCTCGACGTCGTAGAAGAGCTCCTCCTGGTGGTTCCACGCGTCTCCGAACGGGATGACCTGCAGGAGGTCGAACTCGCGGACGCCCTCGCGGATGAAGAAATCCATCGTATCGCGCAGATGGCGCACGTTCTGGCGGTTGATGACGATGTCGACGCTGACGATGAGCCCCGGGAGCTTCAGCGCGTGGCGCAGCGCGACGAGGCCTTGGAGGAACGAGCCCGGAGATCCCGTGAGCGGGTCGTGGATCTCGGGCGTGTGCCCGTGGAGCGAGAACGTCACCTCCGAAAGCCCGGCGTCGACGGCGGCCTTCAGGAAGTCCGGGTAGCACATGCGCCGGCCGTTGGTCACGGTCTGGATGTGCGTGTAGCCCATCTCCCGCGCCGTCGCGACGATCTCGACGAAGTCGGGATGGATCGTGGGCTCACCGCCGCTCACCACGATGCGGGTCAATCCGGCCTTGCGGCCCTTCTCGAAGTCGGCCCGGATCGCCGCCAGCGGGAGAACGGTGCCGTTCTGCGCCGGCGAGTCCAGGCAGAAGCTGCAATGATCGTTGCACACCCGGGTGAGCCGGACCCAGTGGCGCTTCTGCGGCGGCGTCTGGGAGAACGGGTGGCGCGGCGCCTCGCGCAGGCTCTTGATCGTCAGGGCGGGGACCCCGCCCTGGCGGAACAGGCGCGCGTTGAAGCGCCGCGCCTCGCCGCGCTTGACGGTGAAGTCGACGTCCGAGAGCTCCGCGAACGCGCGGCGCTGCTCGGCGTCCATGATGCCGCGCGCGAGCGCGACCACGCCGGCCGCCGAGAGCGGGCGCACGCCGGCCATCAGGCCGAGCCGGCCCTCCTTGCTGATGATCGGGGAGACCCCCGTCTTCAGGTGCAGGGCGTCGATGCCCGGCTTGTCCAGGATGTCGAGGATCGCGTCGGGTCTCATGGATTGGCGGCCGCCGGCTGCGCCAGCGTCGCGTGGTCGTCCTCGGAGAGGACCTTCCGGACGATCGCCTCCTTGTCGACGAACAGCGGCGCCAGCTCCGCGGGGTCGTAGAAGCTTCCGATGTCGAAGATGCCGCCGCAGATGTCGTCCAGGGAGCAGAGCCCGCAGGCGGGCGCCTTCAGGTGGCGGAAGTCCGTCTGGCGGATCGTGCCCTTCTCGTCGAGGAAATGGACGGTGCGCTCCTCGCTCTTGATGATCTTGCGCGTCTCCGTGGAGCAGTGCGCGAACTCGGTCATGAAGCACAGCGGCACGCGCTCGACGCGGAAGGTGCGGCCCGACGCGTGCACGAAGCGCATGGCCCGGTTCAGCGAGACCTCGAAGTTCCGGTGCCGCGGCGCGGTGTCCCGGTTCGTCTCCGCCCGCCCCATCGAGGGGTCCAGGTTGTTCCACACGAAGTGGGAGATCTCCGGGAACTTGCCGATGAAGTACCGCACGTTCTCGTCGAGATGGTCGGCGTTGTCGGCGTTGATCACGGTGTTGATGTTGATCGCGATCGGGAACTCCTTGGCGAGCAGCGACAGGTTGGCCAGCGCCTGCGCCGCCTTCTCGAAGGAGCCCTTGACCCCGGTCAGATAGTCCTCGACCTCGGGCCGGCAGCTGTGGATGGAGATGTGATAGTGGTGGAGACCCGCCTCCGCGAACGAGCGGGCGATCGGCATCTCGGCGATCTTCGAGCCGTTGGTGATCATGCGCACGTGGAGCCCGCGGCTGACGGCGTAGCGCGTGATCTCCGGGATGTTCGGCGAGAGGCTCGGCTCCCCCCCGGTCAGGATGATCCCGAAGTACTCGCGCCGCGCGAAGTCGTCGATCTGCTTCTTGGCGGTCTCGACGT
>DATNGC010000144.1:0-21191 GCA_035606075.1 Elusimicrobiota bacterium | reverse complement strand
GTCTTGATCAGGCGCAGGGCCGGCGTCAGGAGCAGCAGGTTGCCCAGGCGCGCGTCGCGGCGCACGGCCAGCACGCGCCGCACGGCGGCCGGATCCAGGGGCTTGTCCGGGCGCCTCGGCTTCGGCAGGAGCTTGATCAAGCTGCCGCGCAGGAGGGACTTGCCCCCGCGCTCCAGGCCCTTGGCGGCGTCCTTCCAGCGGCTCACCCGGCGATTCTATCACTTTGTATAATCGGCCCATGCCGCTGGTCACCCTGCGCGACGAGGGCGCCGTCGCCCGCCTGACGCTGAGCCGTCCCGAGGCGCTCAACGCCTTGTCGGAGGAGCTCGCCTCCGAGTTCTCCGCCGCGGTCAAGCGCGCGGCGCGCCTGCGCGCGAAGGTCGTTCGGATCGAGGGCGCGGGCACGGCGTTCTGCGCGGGCGGCGACCTGGCCTTCATCGAGAAGAACCGCCGGGGTCGGACGGGCGCCTTGGCGGCGCGGATGCGGCGGTTCTACGGCGCCTTCCTCTCGATCCGCTCCCTGCCCCAGGTGACCGTCGCCAAGGTCCAGGGCCCCGCCGTCGGCGCCGGCCTGTGCCTGGCGCTGGCGGCCGACCTCAGGGCGGTCGCCGACGACGCGCGTCTCGGGTTCAACTTCGTGCGCCTGGGCATCAACCCCGGCATGGCGGCCTGGCCGCTGGCGCGCGCGGCCCTCGGCGACGCGCGCGCGCGGGAGTTGCTGTTCACGGGGCGCTTCTTCACCGGCCGGGACCTGTACGACTGGGGCGGGGCCTCCGCGCGCGCCGAGAACGCCGAGGCTTTGACGGCGGTCGCCGACGACCTCGTCCGCCGCGCGGCGTCCGGCTCCCGGGCGGCTCTGCGCCTCCTCAAGGAGGAGACCCGCCTGCGCGAGGACCTCGCTCCGTTCCTCGCGTTCGAGGCCAAGGGTCAGGCGGTCACGTTCCGGGGCTCCGACCTCGCCGAGGGCCTCGCCGCCGTGCGCGAGCGCCGCCCTCCGTCGTTCCCCTCCTAACGGCCGCGCTCCGGCTCCCTGTCGCGAGTATTTGACCCCGATTTGGAGGCGCGGCGACGGCCGCCGCCCCATAATATAGTGTGTCGTTTACGTCACATTTGGTTAAGCGGAAATTTTGTTGCCGAGAGCCGCGCCCCAGCCGTACACTGACGTCAGGGACGGCCCGGCGCGAACCGGGGCCTATGAACGAACAACCGATCCGAATCCTCGCTATCGAAGACGACCAGGACTACGTCGAGATCCTGCGCTTGTGCCTGGCCGAGCCGGACGCCATGGAGCTCAAGTTCGAGGTGGACTCCGCCGAGCGCCTGGCGGCGGGCCTGACCAAGCTGACGGCGGGCCGCTACGACGCGGTCCTGGTGGACCTGGGGCTGCCCGACGCGTCGGGCCTGGAGGCCGCGCGCGCGGTGCTGGCCGCGGCGCCCGACATCCCGGTGCTCGTCTCCACGAACTACGGCGACGAGAAGACCGCGCTGGAGGCCATGCGCCTGGGAGCGCAGGACTTCATGATCAAGGCCAGCTCGGACTCGCGCATGCTCAAGCGCTCCATCCGCTACTCGATCGAGCGCAAGTCCGCGCACGGCCAGCGGGATCAGATCATCCGGGCCTCGGCCGACGGCATGGCCGTCGTCGACGCCGTGGGGCGGATCCAATTCGTGAACGCGGCCGCCGAGAAGATCTTGAACGCGCCGGCGGCCCGCTTGATCGGCCAGCCGTTCCCCTATCCGGCGCACATCGGGGAGACGAAGGTCCTGGAGATCCCGAAGCCGTCGGGCGGCCAGGCCGCCGTCGAGATGCGCGTGACGCAGGTGTCGTGGGATTCGGGGCCCGCCATGCTGGCCAACCTGCGCGACATCACCGAGCTGCGCCGCGTCGAGCAGCTCAAGTCGGAGATCGCCGAGCGCCGCCGCGTGGACAAGCTCAAGGACGAGTGGATCGAGACGATCTCGCACGACCTGCGCACGCGGCTGACCATCATCAAGGGCGCGGTCGTCGAGCTGCACGAGGGGCGCGCGGAGCCCCTGCAGCCCCAGCAGTCCATGCTGATCGGACTCGCGCGGCGCCAGGTGGAGCGCGTCGAGCGGATGGTCGTCAACCTGCTCGATCTCTCGCGCATGGAATCGGGACGCGCGAAGGTCGAGAAGAAGTCCCTGGACGCCTGCGCCTTGATCCGCCGCGTGGCCGGCGACTTCTCCCGCTCCGCGGCGGAGCGGGCGATCACGATCGAGACCGACTGCGAGCCGGGGACGCCGGAGGCGGTCGCGGACCCCGACCTCTTCGAGCAGCTGGTCGTGAACCTCGTGGAGAACGCGCTGCGCTTCGCGCGCTCGCGCATCTCCGTCCGCATCCGCGCGGCGGCCTCCGGCGACTTCGAGCTCTCGGTCCAGGACGACGGCGTGGGCATCCCGCCCGAGAAGAAGAGCCTGCTCTTCACGCGCTTCAATCAGCTCGAGCGTCAGCGCGGGCCGGACGGCTACAAGGGTACCGGCCTGGGCCTGGCGATCTGCAAGGAGATCGTGGCCCTGCACCGCGGCCGCATCGACGTCGTCAGCGAGCCCGGCCAGGGCGCGCTGTTCCTGATCACTCTGCCCGCCGCGGGAGCCGCGGCGGCGCCGCCGGCCGAGGCTCGCGGGGTCTCCGACCCGAAGACTTCCTGAACTTTCTTGCCTCTTGTGACGGCGCCGTCACAGAAAATTTACGCGCGGCAAGCCGTGGGCGCTCGTCAAATTTGAGAGGATTTCCTGTCAAGAATCGGAAATCCGCGCGGGAGAGACTGATGAGGAAGACAACGGCGGCGGCGGTGATATTGGGAGCGCTCTGCGCCTCTCCGGCGGCGGCGAAGGTGGTGTTCACCGGGTACGGCGACTTCCAGACGACGCCGGAGGGCGATTTCCGCCTCGACGGGCCGCCGTCCGTGCTGAACCGCTTCGGCGTCGGTCCCGCGAACATCACGACGCGCAGCAGCACGATCAACGCGCTGGGTCTCTTCGCGACGACGAGCCTCAACGACCAGACGCGCCTCATGATGGACGTCACGTACAAGAACATCGGAGCGACGGTGAACACGCTGACCGTCCAGTACGCGTTCGTCGAGTTCTCCGATTTCGGCGCGACCGGGCGTTTCGGCAAGATCACCTTGCCCTTCGGCTGGTACAACCAGAACCGCTTCTACCCCTTCCAGCACGCCTCGATCACGGCGCCGACGTTCACGAGCGTCGTCCTGGGGCTGCCGATCGCGGACATCGGCGCGACGGTCGGCCGTCCGTTCGAGCTCGGCGACGTGACGCTGACCGCCGACGTCTACGGCGTCAACGGCTTCGCGTCCACTCCCGGGAGCACGACGACGTTCCGGGACACGGGCTTCCTGAGCAGCAACCTTTCGATCGCCAACAACATCGGCAGCGGCGACAACAACCACGACGTCGCCTTCGGCGCCCGGCTGGACGCGTCGCACGCCGCCCTCCCGAACTCGAGCGTCGGCGTGTCCTATTATCACGACCGCTGGGACCCTTCCGGGCACAGCCTGTTCCAGATGGGCAACGCCTATCTGCACGCGACCGCCGGCGGCTTCGACCTGCTGGCGGAGTATCTCCTGCTCAACGCGAAGAACGACCCCGGAGCGCTATCGAACTTCGGCTCGCCGAACTGGCGCACCGACGGCTTCTTCACCGAGCTCAACTACACGAAGCTCGAGGTGGCCAAGCACCAGGTGACTCCGTGGGTGCGCTACGAGGATTATCTCAACCACGCGGTCGAGGGCAGCGGCGGCAAGGAGCGGCTGACCGACTTCGCGGGCGGCGTCGCGGTCGCCCTGATCGACGGGGTGACCGCGAAGTTCCAGGGGTCCGATCTGTACTACCGCCTTCCGTTCCAGGGACAAGGGGACCTGAAGATCCAAGGCTATTCCTTCGCCCTGGCCGTGACGGTGACCTTCTGACGGCGAGTCCATGAGGTCCTGCCTTCTCGCGGCGCTCTTCGTTTGCCTGCCGGCCCTCCAGGCGGCGGAGGAGCCGGCGCGGAGGATCGCCGTGATGGTCGACGGCGCGGACCGCGCCGAGCGGGACCTCTACCTGGGCCTGCTCCAAATCTACCGTCCCCGCGAGCGTGTGCTCTCCTACGAGCTCCAGGAGGCCCAGCGCTCCGACCCGATCGCCAAGGGCCGGCTTCTCTCCGCCCTGCAGACGTGCGATCTCGTCGTCGCGGTGGGCAACGGCGCCGCCGAGTTCGCGGTCAGCGAGGTCGAGGACGTCCCCGTCTATTTCGTGGACGCGACGGTCGTGCCGGGCCGCAGCCTCGAGGCCGCGTCGGTCTCCGGCCTGTTCGGCTACAGCGTCGAGGACCTGCTCGACGCCGTGAAGGTCCTGCGCCTGGGACCGGTCGGCCTGGCCTACACGCCCGGCTACGAGCCGGTGGCCGAGCTGGTGCGCCAAGGGGCGTCCGCGCGCGGGCTGGCGGTCGTCGCGCGCAAGATCGGCTCGGCCAAGGAGCTGGCGCCGGCGGTGCGCTCCCTCCTCGAGCGCGCCCGGGTGATCTGGCTCGCCGGCGACCCCCTCTTGGTCCGAGGCGCCGGGTTCGAGTTCGTCCAGGAGAACACGCTCTCCGCGGCGATCCCCGTCGTCGGGTCCGGCGCTTGGGACGTCTCGCACGGGGCGCTGCTGGGCTCCGCGCCGAACGCCGCGCAGCAGGAGGCGGAGGCGGTCCGGACGATCGATTCGATCCTGCAGCGGCGCCCCGGCGCCGGACCGCGTCTGAAGACCGCCGGGCGCGGCGGCGTCATTTTGATCAACGCGGCTTTGGCCGCGAGATGGAAGGTGCGGGCGCCGGAAGACGCGCGCTGGCGGAGGGTGCGATGAACCCGCTCGCGCGCCTCGACGCGGCGCTGTCCTCGTTCCTGCGCTTCGACCTGAGCCGGACCGACGTCGTCAAGTGGGTCCTGTTCGCGCGCCAGCTGCTGCTGCTCCTGCTGCTGTCCGTCGTCAGCATCGCGGGCCTCTCGGCCGTCCTGTCGACGATGCAGGCGCGCGACCTCCTCCAGCGCTCGCTGGACCGGGAAGGCCACGCGATCGGCGACGCTGTCGCGCGCGCCGCGTTCGTCCCGCTGACGCTGGACGACGACGTCGCCCTGTCGGAGCTCGTCCTCTCGTACCGGAGCGTGGAGGAGCTCGGGAGCCTGCGCGTGCTCGACGAGCGCGGCGCGGTCCGTGCGGAGCTTCCCGCGGCCGCCGGCTCCCGGCTCTCGTTCGAAAGCGTCCCCGTCGTCCCGACGGCCGGCGCGCCCCGCGGCGCGCGCTCCATCGGCGCCGTCGAGGTGGGCATGAAGCGCGACGTGATCGACCGCCGGATCCGCTCGATCGCGGCGACCAACGTCGCGATCGCGGCCCTGCTGTCGCTGTTCGTCTGGATCCTGGGCGTGATGATCATCGGCAACCTCATCGACCGCACGCGCGAGCTCGTCGGGGAGGCGCGCCTGGCCGAGGAGGTCCAGCGCGCCAACGCGGAGCTCGAGGCGTTCTCGTACTCCGTCGCGCACGACCTGCGCGCGCCGCTGCGCGCGATCGACGGCTTCAGCCAGGCCCTCCTCGACGGCTACTCCGACAAGGTGGACGGCCAAGGGCGCCACTACCTCGAGCGCCTGCGCCAGAACACGCGCCGCATGGGCCAGCTGATCAACGATCTGCTCGGCCTGTCCCGCGTCACCCGCGGCGAGCTGAAGCGCGTCGACTTCGACCTCGCCGTCGTGGCGCGCGACGTCGCGTCGCGGCTGAAGCGGACCGCGCCGGAGCGGGACGCGGAATTCGCGATCCCGCGCAGCCTCCCGGTCAACGGCGACCCGAACCTGCTGCTCGCGGCGCTGGAGAACCTGCTCGGCAACGCCTGGAAGTACACCGCGCGCAAGCCGAGCGCGCGCATCGAGGTCGGCCGCGAGAGGCGCGACGGCGAGGACGTGTTCTTCGTGCGCGACAACGGGGCGGGTTTCGATATGGCCTTCGCCAACAAGCTCTTCAAGCCGTTCAGCCGCCTGCACTCCCCCGGCGAGTTCGAGGGGACCGGCATCGGCCTGGCGACCGTGGACCGCATCATGGCCCGCCACGGCGGCCGCGTCTGGGGCGAGGGCAAGGTGGGCGAGGGCGCGACGTTCTATTTCACGACCGGAGAATCCCGATGAAAACGAGAAGAAAGACGATCCTGATCGTCGAGGACAACCCCGACGACGAGGCGCTCATCCTCCTCGCGCTCAGGAAGAGGGACATCGCGGAGAACATCGTCATCACGCACGACGGCCAGGAGGCCCTCGACTATCTCTTCGCGAAGGGCAAATACGCGGGCCGGGATCCCGACGATCTACCGGCGGTCGTCATCCTCGACCTGCAGCTGCCCAAGCTCGACGGGCACGAGGTTCTGCAGCGCATCCGCAGCACCGCCAAGACGCGGCTGCAGCCCGTCGTCATCCTGACGTCGTCGGACGAGACCCGCGACCGGCTGCGCAGCTACGACCTGGGCGCCAACAGCTACGTCTGCAAGCCGGTGGACTTCGGCGACTTCGACAGCGCCGTCGAGTCCCTCGGCTCCTACTGGACGCGGATCAACAAGACGCCCAAGGACTAGCCGTCGCGCAGCGCGGCGAGGAAGATCTCCCCGTACTCGACCCATTTCTTGGGCCCGACGCCGGGGATCCGGCGCATCTCGTCCTCGTTCGCGGGCCGGTGCTCGGCCATCGCCATCAGGGACGCGTCGTTGAAGACCATATAGGCGGGCACGCGGCGCGCGTCGGCCAGCTTCTTGCGCAGCGCGCGCAGCTTCGAGAACATCGGCGAGCCCGCCGACGAAGGCGCCTCCGGCGTCGCCGCTCGCGCGCCGAAGGCCGTTCTTTTCGACGCTATTTCCGGCGCCGAGCCCACGGGGTCGAGGCCCGCGCAGGCGTCGCAGGAGCTCCCGCAGGGCGCCATCTCCTCGCCGAGGTGGCGCGCCATGGTCTGGTGCCGGCACGCGCGCCGCTCGATGGTGCGGAACATCTCGCGGGCGCGGCTCCTGTGCCACTCGGCGAGCTGAGGCTCGAGGTCCGAGGTCAGCCGCTCGTAGCTCATGACGTCGGCCCAGGAGAAGAACATCACGCAGTCGCTGGGCGCGCCGTCGCGCCCCGCGCGGCCGACCTCCTGGACGTAGGACTCGACCGAGCGGGGCATGTCGCGGTGGATCACGAAGCGCACGTCGGGCTTGTCGATGCCCATGCCGAAGGCGACGGTGGCGACGATGACGTCGGCGTCGTCGCGCTTGAAGGCGTCCTGCACGCGGTCGCGCGCGGCCGCGTCCATGCCGGCGTGGTAGGCCAGGGCCTTGACTCCGCGTCCGGACAGGAACTCCGCCATGGACTCCACCGATTTGCGCGACAGGCAGTAGACGATGCCGCTCTCGCCCGCGCGGGCCTTCACGAGCCGGAGGATGGAGCCCTTCGTGTCGGTGACGGCCCCGGGCCGCGGCGACGCCTTCTCCCCCGCCTTGAGGTACGCCGACAGATGGAGGTTCGGGCGGAAGAACGAGCCCCGCACGCGCAGCGGGTCCGCCATCGCGAGCTGGTCGACGATGTCGTGGACGACGTGCGGCGCCGCGGTGGCCGTCAGCGCGAGGACCGGGACGCCGCCGAAGCGAGTCTTGAGGCCCTTGAGGTTGCGGTACGCGGGCCGGAAGTCGTGGCCCCACTGGCTGATGCAGTGCGCCTCGTCGACCGCGATCAGCGCGAGCTTGGCGCCCGACAGCGCGGCCCCGGCGCCGGCCTCGAGGCCCTCGGGAGCCGCGTAGACGAGCTCGTACTCGCCGCGGCGCAGGCCCTCGACGCGGGCGCGGCGCTCGTCCGGCGACAGGCTCGAGTTCAGGAAGGTCGCGCGCAGGCCGACGGAGGCCGCGGCGTCGACTTGGTCCTTCATCAGCGAGATCAGCGGGCTCACCACGAGCGTCGCGCCGCCGAGCACGCGTTCCGGGATCTGGTAGGTGAGGGACTTGCCCGCGCCGGTGGGCATCACGCCCACGCAGTCGCGTCCCGCGAGCACGGCCTCGATGACTTCCCGCTGGCCGGGCCGGAACGACGGGTAGCCGAAGACCTCCTTGAGGGCCTGTTCGGGAGTCATGAGCGTCTATTCTACGATTTCCGGATTTCCATTTTCGCCCTGTTTTGCCCTTGAAACATGATGTTTCCGGGGCTAAGCTTGGAATGGAGCCGTTCCATGAGACACCCCTCCTTTTGGCTCGCTCTGCTGATCGCCGCCTTTTCGCCGGCGGGACGGCTTGCCGCGGCGCCCGGCGCCGTCGACGCCTCCTTTTCCCAGGCCCATGCGCAGCTGCAGTCGCAGCATCTCGCGTTGACGCAAGCCTCGGGGCGCCTTCAAACGGGCGACCCGAGCCTGCGCGCGCAGCTGGGGAAGATCCTGTCGGAGCTTCCCGATCAGGTCCAAAGCTACGGGGCCGCGCAAAGCCGACTGGGCGTCGACGACGGCCCTCTGGTCCGGCAGATCGGCGCCGAGGCTCATGAGGCGGCGGCGCTCGCGCCGCAGGACGCTCTCTATCCCGCGAAAGTCGCGAAGGTCCGGGACGATCTCGCCCAGCTCCTCCTGAATTCCGCGCGTCGGTATCCGCAATTGGGAGGAGCCGCGAGCCGTGGGCCGGGAGGCGCGCCGGAGCGCTCGGCGGAGCCGCAAGCGTTCGCCGCTCGCCCTGCCGCCGCGCCCAACGCGGCGGTCGCCAGACTGCTTCATTGCGCCGACGCGGGCTTCGACGGGGCCCGGGGATGCGCCGGCTCTTCGCCGGCCGGCGGCGGCGGCCGCTCCGCCTCCGCCTCGGATGCCGGAGCTGCGAACTCCGGCGGCGCCGGCCAACCGCAGATCACCACCTCGGCCTCCGGGCTGCTGAGCGGCGGCCGCGCCCGCTTGGATCAGGCGACGTCGGGGATCGACCGCTTCGACGGAGGCCGGACGCCCGCCTCCGCCGGCGACGACCTGATGCCCCCCGCGGACAGGCAGCTGAGCGGTCAATTGAAGCGCATACTCGCCGCCGACGGCAAAGCGGCCAACGCCCGAGACTACCTGGCGCGCTACGCGGCCCTGGCCGCCTCGCGCAAGCGCGACCCGGGCGCCGTGGCCGCCTGGGAAACAGAGGTCAAGCCGTACATCCAATTCAAAGGCGGCGGCGGCGTCATGCGCGGCGTTCAGAAGGGCCTTGCCGCGGCCGCCAGTCCGGCGAACGCGCTCGGCGGGAGGCCGGACACCGCCGTCAGCGAGGCGTGCTGGCAGGCGCTGGCCAAGGAGCATCCCCAATTCGCGCAAGGGTGCGCCGACAATCCGCGAACGGCGGCCATGATGGCCGGCGCCTATCAAGCCCTCGCGGATCAAGTGAAGGGGCTCGCCAGCCCCATGTCGATCGCCATCATGCTCGGCACGCTGCTCGTCTCAGGTCTGGCCTCCGGAGGCGTGGCGGACGTGATCGCGCTCCTGCTGGCCGTCGGCTTCACCGCCTGGATGGTCTGGAAGATCATCCGGGACTACGGTCCCAAGCTCGTGTCGGCCCTGCGCGGCCTGATCAACAGCAAATCCGGGAGCGCGGAAAGCTTCGTGAAGTGGAAGGAGTCGGCCTATTATTTCACCACCACCTTAGTGGCCGTCGCCGGCATCTATCTCGGCGCCAACGGGATCTCGAAGCTGACCGGCAAGCTCTCCTCGATCACCGGCCGGGAAGTCGCGGCGGCCGGGGCCTCGTCGGACGCGGCCGTCGTCGCCGGAAAGGTCGAGCCGATCAAGACGCCGGCCGGGACAGCCGCGGCCGGCGGGGAGGCGGTCCAGGCGACGGACGCTCTGATGGCGAAAGCCGCCGCGGCCGAGCCCCGCATTACCGTGGAACTGCAGCGAGTCACGGAACAGAACGGCGGAGAGCTCGTCGGCTTGAAGAATCGGCTCAAGGGGGCGAAATCCCTGACCGAGAAAATCGCGAAAGACATGAAAGACAAGGGCATGAGCGCCGACGAGGCGGCTGGCAAGATCGGCGACACCGTGCGCTATACCTCCATTCTTCCCGAGGAGTCGTTCACTCGGGGCGTGGACGCGACCTTGGACGGGTTGAAAACGAAGGGCTATAAGATCGTCAAGTACAAGAACACATTTCAAGACGGCAACGTCTACAAAGGGATCAACTGCCAGCTTCGATCGCCCGAGGGGCATCTCTTCGAGCTGCAGTTTCACACCGTCGAGTCGTTCGAGCTCAAGTCGGCGATGCACGGCGAATATGAGATCGCCCGCGATCCGGGCAAAGCACTGGCGGTGCGGCAGGCGGCCTTCGATCGGATGAAGGTCGCGGCCAGAGGGATCAAGCCGCCGCCCGGCGTGGACACCCTCGGCGAGATTCAGCCGCTGCCCACTCGGCCGTAGACGGCTTATTTCTTGCGGGACTGGATCTCGGCTTCAGCCTTATCCGAGATCTTCATCAGGTCCGATTCGCTCGGCACCTGGGCCCCGAAGCCGCGCGCGATCTCCTCGGCTTTGGCCCTGCTGATCTGCTCGGCTTCCAGGTCGCTGATGAAATAGTCGGTGACGGTTCTGGGATTGTGCTCCCATTGCTTCGTTTGATGATTCCAGGACAGCATGTCCAGCCGCTTGCCGCCTTCGTTAAACGCGAAGAGTCCCCGCGCCTTGCCGTCGACCATGATCGCATAATACTTGAAATCAGGCGCCGACTCCTTGCGCTCCAGCGCCGTCAGCTCCTTCCAGAACTTCCGGTACCTCTCGACGCGCTCGAAGTCCTTCGGCTGCGGGTTCGGGATGCGCGAGAGATCCATGTTGTCTTCCAGATCGCCGATCTTGACCTTGCGCGCCAGGGCGTTGGGCTTGAGCCGCTCGATGAACTGCTCGTAGGTCTCGCCCTTGCGGCGCGAAAGTGCGTCGACGGCGTCGACCACGGCTTTCGGATAGCCAGCGACTCTCAGCTGCTGCAGGGTGATCGACGTGTCCTCCACGACGTCGTGCAGAACGGCGACCATCCTCTCCTCATCGGTGGCCATGCGGCTCATCACCCGGAGCGGATGGTTGATGTAGACGGCGCCGGCTTTGTCCTTTTGCCCCTGATGAGCCTTGGTGGCCAGCGCGATCGCGTCTTGGAGAGTCGCCATTTTGGTTTGCCCCATTGTACCGGTTCCGGCGGCCGCGGGCGACGGTTCGGACACCGCGCCGGCTCCCGAATCCTTGCCTTGATAGAGTTGGGGAATCTCGAGCTCCGGCGAGGCGCCGGGCTTGTTCACCGCCGTGACGCGCTCCTGCAGCGCCGCCAGATTGGTTTTTTCGGGAGCCGCCCCGGCTTTGGGAACGGCTTTCCCGTCGATCGACGCGGCGGGGACGTGCGAAAGAGCAGGCGCCGCCGCCGGCTGAGCGAGGGCGGGCGCCGCGGCCGGCAGGGCAAGGCCTGAAGCCGGGGCCGCCGCCGCGAGCGGCGCCGCGGTGATCGCCGCTTGAGGGAGCAGACTCGGCGTCTGGATCGCCGTCAGGTTGCCCGCCGACAACGCCGGGGTGAACGGAATGGCGGTGAGGGCGCCGACGTTGGCGGCACCCGCGCCGACGGGCGCGGCGATATCCGGAACGACGGGGATTCCCGCGCTCTTCATTTCCTGCGCTCCGGCTGGATGGCCGAGAAGCGCCAAGCACGCGAGCACGATCCAGGTCGTGCGCTCCCCTTCTAATCGGCGCATATCGTGCATTCGTCAAAAGTGTAGCCTGGAAACCCCGTTTTGGCCAGTGGCGGCGGGCCCAGGCGCCGAATGGGCCGGTGGGCCCCCCTTCCGACGCGAAGGGGCGAAGGGCCCGGCGGGCGCGGAACCGGTGGGCTCCCGATGAGCAAAAAGGCTATCATCCCCCCCGAGAACAACCTTATGCCCCGCGTGAGCGTCCATCCGCTGCGCCTGGACGAGGCGCCGAGCACCTTGCCCAAGCCCGACGAGGGCCTGAAGGCGTCCGAGCGCTTCTTCAACCGCGACCTGTCCTGGCTCGCGTTCAACGACCGCGTCCTGTCGGAGGCCGCGTCGCCCTCGGTGCCTCCTCTCGAGCGCCTGCGCTTCGCGACGATCGTCAGCTCCAACCTCGACGAGTTCTACATGGTCCGCGTCGCCGAGATCGCCAAGATCGCGCGCGACAAGCCGGGCAGCCGCTTCCCGGACGGCCTCACCGCGGGCCAGGTCCTCGCGCAGATCCGCGAGCACGCCCTGCGCCAGAAGTCGCGGCAGGCGACGGTGCTCGAGGACGTCCTCGAGGCGCTGAAGAAAGAGGGCATCGAGATCCAGACGGACTTCACCCAGGGCCGGCGGTCGGACCGCGAGATCCAGGCGCGCCTGCCGCGCCTGCGCACGATCCTGCGCCGCTTCCCGGACCCGCTCCCTCCCCTGTTGAGCGAGCGCATCCACGTTTTCATCCGTTTTCCCCGCGAGTACGCGGTCGTCACCATCGAGGAGCGCGAGGCGCGCCTCGTCGCGCTGGCCGGCCGCGGCCGCCGCGCGCGCCGCTTCGCTCTGCTCGAGCGCTGGCTCGCCGACCGCGCCGAGGACCTGTTCCCGGGCCGCGAGGTCATCGAGACCTTCCCCTTCAAGATCATCCGCGACGCCGACCTGCGCTACCGCCCCGACTACGAGGACTCGCTCGAGGACCAGATCCTCGAGGCCGTTCAGGGCCGCGGCCGCGCCAAGGTGGTGCGCCTCGAGGTCGACTCGCCCACCTACTCCGAGGGCGCGCTGTTCCTGGCGACCTCGCTGGGACTGGACTCGGCGGCGCTGTACCGCTTCGACCTGCCGCTCGACCTGCGCACGCTCGCGCGCATCGAGCCGCCCAAGCCCGGCGCGCTGCGCTATCCGCCGGTCCAGCCGCAGGTGCCGGGCCCGTTCCGCAAGCCGCGCTCGGCGTTCGCGATCGTGCGCCAGAACGACATCCTGCTCCACCACCCCTACGACTCCTTCGACATCGTGGTGAAGTTCCTGCAGGGCGCGGCGCGCGACCCGCAGGTCAAGCGCATCTTCCACACGCTGTACCGCACCAGCCTCGACTCGCCGATCATGGAGGCGCTCAAGGAGGCCGCGGCCAACGGCAAGCGGGTCGTCGCCTACGTCGAGATCAAGGCGCGCTTCGACGAGCTCAACAACCTGCGTTGGGCCGACGAGCTGCGCCGCGCGGGCGTGCGCGTGGTCCGGCACCTGGGCCGCTTCAAGGTGCACTCGAAGGTCACGCAGGTCATCCGCGAGGAGCACGGCGTCGAGGTCTCCTATCTGCACCTCGGCACCGGCAACTACCATCCGATCACGGCGAAGCAGTACACCGATCTCGGCCTGCTGACCTGCGACCCGGTCCTGGGCCGCGAGGTCGCGGGCTACTTCCAGGCGCTGTCGCGCGGGCGGCGGCCGGGGCGCTTCAAGGAGCTGCTCGTCGCGCCCGTGAACCTCCACTCGAGCATGCTCGCGCTGATCCGCGAGGAGACGCGGCTGCAGCGCGAGGGCGTGCGCGGGCACATCATCGCGAAGATGAACGCGCTCGTCGACCCGGTCCTCATCGAGGCGCTGTACGAGGCGTCGCGCGCGGGCGTGAAGGTGGACCTGATGGTGCGCGGCATCTGCTGCCTGCGCCCCGGCATCGCGGGCATGTCGGAGAACATCCGCGTCGTCAGCGTGGTGGACCGCTTCCTCGAGCACAGCCGCATTTATTATTTCAGGGCAGGAGGCGCGCGCAAGCTGTACCTGTCCAGCGCGGACTGGATGCCGCGCAACTTCTACTCGCGCTACGAGGTGGCGTTCCCGGTGAAGGACCCGCACCTCAAGCGCTACATCCACGACACGATCCTGGGGAAGGGACTGGCCGACAACCAGAAGGGCTGGGGCCTCAAGCCCGACGGCTCCTACGCGCGCGTGGTCCCGGGCCCGGGCGCGAGCCTCGTGCGCTCGCAGACCTTCTTCGAGGCGCTCGCGCGCTCCGACTACCGGGACACCGCCCTCGAGAAGCGCGGCATCGCCCTCGAGAAGAAGGCTCCGGCCGCTCCGGCGGCGCCGCCGGTCCCGGCGCCCGCCGCTCCCTGACGATCCGTCAGCGCTTCAGGAAGAACGAGGCGCAGCGGTGGTACTTGTCGAGCGGCTCGCGCCGCAGGTCGAACTTCTTGTCGACCGCCGCGTTGAACTCCAGGAGCTCGTCCATGTGCTCGAGCTTGGCCTCGAGCGTGCCGTCGCCGGCCTTGATCTCGTTCTCGAACTCGCAGAATGTGGAGAGCGGGTGCAGTCCCTTCTTGGCGATGTGGAAGGCGTAGACCTTGTCGAGCGAGGGCTCCAGGAACGCGGAGCCGAGGTCGACCTCGAACTTCTCCTTCTGATACAGCGCGATGATGGAGGCGTTGGTCAGGCGCTGGACGGTCTTGGCGCCGAGGTGGCGCTGCATGGCGCCGGCCATCGCGGTCGAGGCTTGGCTGCGCAGGATCTTGGCCACGCTCGTGTCCGTGAAGTGCACGATGTCGTGGTGGCTCTCCTCCAGGAAGACGCCGGCGAGCCGGGCCGAGGAGAACTCCGAGCGGTAGAGCAGGCCGTCCTTGGTGAAGCCGGGCCCTTTGTACTGCAGGTACACCGCCGAGCCGCCGCGCTTGTATCGCAGGCGCAGGCTCGCGCCCAGGCGCAGCAGGTCGTTGGAGGGTGTGTCGACGAACTGGTCGAAAAAGAAGGCGCTTTTCTTGTGCTTGATCTTCTTGCGGTCGAGCAGCCAGTCCTTGAGGTCCGCGGACTCCTCGGGTTCGACGCGCTTCTTGCACTCGATCTCGACGTAGTGCAGGTCGTCGATGTCGAGCTTCCGGAACAAAAGCCTGGAGAAAGCTTCGAAGTCGCGGCTCATGGCGCATGATATCATAAACCCATGGAGCTCCTGATCGTGCGTCACGGCCCCGCCGGAAACCTCGCCGAGAAGGCGGCGTGGAAGCTGTCGGGCAAGGACGACGAGCGGCCGCTGACGAAGGACGGCCTCCGCCGCACGCGGGAGGCGGCCGCGGGGCTGGCGCGGATCGTCGAGGAATGCGAAGTCGTCGCGACGAGCCCGTGGAGGCGCGCCGCCCAGACCGCCGGAGCGGTGGCCAAAGCGCTCGACGCGGACCTCGTGGAGTGCCCCGCTTTGATCCCGGACGCGAAGCTCGAGGACGCGCTCGCTTGGCTCAAGACGCGCAAGGAGAAGAGCCTCGCCTTGGTCGGGCACGAGCCGCATTTGTCGGAGCTCGCGTCCTGGCTGCTGACCGGGACGAAGCGCTCGGTCCTGCGCCTGAAAAAGCCGCAAGCCTTGCTGATCGACATGAAGAGACTCGAGCCGGGCCACGGCAAGATCCTCTGGTCGATCCCGCCCCGCGCGCTCCGGACTCTCGGCCGGCTTTAGAGCCGACTATCCCCGGGGATCGCTCGCGCATATTCACTGCGTCCGGACGCGGCGGGATTGCGTTTCGAGTGATTTCGCTCTTCGCGCGCGGAGTCTATTTCTTCAATCGGCGAGACGAGCCGCCACTTCCTTCGCGAGCTCCTCGCCGCCGAGCAGCCCCGCCGTCTCGGAAGCTTTGGCGTCGGCGGCGGCCATCACCGAGCCCACGCCGCCCGCCTCGCGGCTGGCGGTCCAGAGTATGCGCCCCGTCCTCTCCTGACGCGCCGACAGCGTCACGCGCGCCCGCGACGAGAGCCACGGCCCGACGCCGCCGTTGGGCAGGACCGACACGTCGCCGCTCACCGTCAGGTCCGCCCCGCGCTCGACGACGGTGAAGCCGCGCTCGATGAGCCCGCGCCGCACCGCGGCGGCCGCCTCGCTCGCGTGCGGGCCCGCGAGCTCTACCGCCACCGTCGGGTTCCCGGGCGGAGTCCCCGGTCGATCCCCGTCGGACGGCGGCGCGCCGACGTCCACGAGAACGCGCGCCCGCGTCCGGTGAAACCCGTCTTCCTCGCTCTCGCCGAGTATCTCATAGGAACGCACCTCCCCCGAGACCTTCGCCGTGATCGTGTCGTCGACCGTCATCGCCTGCGCGACCCGCGTGCGCGCCGTGACCCGCGCGCCCGTCGCCTGCTCGACCGCCGCGCGCAGCGCGTCCGCGAGCGCCCGGCGCCGCGTGCCCGCGGGATCGCTCTTCACGACCGGCGCCCAGCCCTCGGCCGTCACCGCCGCCGCCGGTCGCGGCGCGCGCGCTGAGGCGTGCGCGCACGCCGCGAAAAGGGCGGCGCCGGCGAGGACCGCGAGCCTCACTCGAACCGCACTCCCATCATGCGCTCGAGCCGGCTCTTCGGCAGGCGCAGCGTGACGACGCAGCCGTTGTCGGCCGTGAACTCGCTCTTGACGATCTCGGCGCCCCGGATGCTTTCCATGACGCGCGTCTGCAGCGTCGAGTCGCTCTCCATGGCGCGGTCGACCGTGATCCCGCCCTCGAGCGTGACGCCCTTGACCATCGAGAGCATCTCGTACTGCGCCTTGGCGATCGCCGCGTCGCGCGCCAGCGCCTTGCGCTGCGTGTCGGTCGCGAGCGTCGGATCCGAGGCGCCGATGCCGATCGCCTCGAGCTGCCCTCCGCGCACGGCTTTCTGGTCGATCGTCGTCTCGACCTTCCCGTCGCGGACGCGGCTTTGGACTCCCGAGCAGGCGGCCAGCGCCGCGACGGCGGCGAGCCCGCCGATTCTTCGAAGCGTCTTCATGATCCCTCCCCACGGCACGAATCGTTGATGCGCGAGATGCGCTGCAAAGCGTCCTTGAGCTGCGCCAGCTCCCCGGCGGTCAGATCGGGTCCCGCCGCGGAGGCGTGCGCGCGCAGGCTCTTGTGGAACTCGGCGCGGATGTCCTGGTTGCGGATCTCGGAGCCGGGATTGCGCGTGAGGGTCGCGCCGTCCAGGCCCTCGCGCAGCCGCTGGGCCCAGTAGCGCGCCTTGAGGTCCACGACCGAGCGTTCGAGCTCGTCGACGCGGTCGGCGGCGCCCATGCAGCCCCAGTCCGCGGCCGAGGCGTTGGTGGCCAGGTCGAAGCTCGGCAGCGGAGGCCACGCGGAGCCGACGCCGCTCCAGGCCGCGTCGTCGAACATGGACTCGTTCCAGTCCTGCTCGGTCCGGGCCTCCGCGGCGAACAGGATCCTCGCGGACTCGGTGTCGATGAGCCGCGCGTTGATCTCCACCTGGTCGTTGCGCAGGGCGATGACGGTCCCGGTGATGACCGCGTCGACGTCGAGGATCTTGCCGATCTCCTTGACCGAGCGCGCGTCCACGACGCCGGAGAACTGGAGCTGCTGCTCGCGCATCACGCTCTCGAGCATCGCGCGCTCGACGACCTCGACTTGGCCGCCGGCCATGATGGGAGCCACCAGCCGCTCGGACACGATGCGGCCGGAGGTGGACCCCTTGCCGCCGATCACCTGAAAGGGCAGGATCGCCACGCGCGCCCGGCCCCGGGCCTTCGCCGCGCCGGCGAGCTGGGCCGCGAGCTTGTCGAAGTCGCCCGAGAACGCGGACGGCGCGCACGCCAGCAGCGCGATCGCGAAGGCCGTCCAGCCGGCTCGGTTCAGAGCGCTCATCTCGAGTTTGTTTTTTGTTTCCTGTCCGGCTAAAAAAAAGGGCCCGACGGGCTGCCGAAAACCCCGCCCGCACCTCCGGCGTGGTTTTTTGTGCTTCGGCAACCCGGCGAGCGTGGAGAGCGTCCTCGTTAGCCCCGTAGCTTTGCGGCCCCGGGTTTCCCCGGCGGGAACCGCTTCGCGGTTCCCGGGCCCGCCCTGGGCGGACCGTGTGCCATTGTCGTTCCTGCGGTCGACTGGGAAAGAGCTAGTCGGCAGGTTAACAGGAGGTTAACGTTCCGTCAATTCACAGGGATGTTACATCGAGTAACGCCGTTGTTACTGGGCGGGCGGCGTCGACGGGGCGGGAGCGGGCGGCGGAGGCGCGGCGGGGGCTTCCAGGAACACGTAGCCGAAGTTCTTGACGTTGACGATGCGGTCGGCGACCTCGGCCGGCAGGAGCTTGCGCAGGCGGTTGAGCATCACGTCGAGCGCCCGGGACGTCCCGGCTTCCTCGACTCCCTCCACCAGGCGGTACAGGTCCCCCCGGCTCACGGGGTTCGGACCGCGCTCCACCAGGACGTGGAACAAGGTGAACATCTTGGGCGTCAGCGTGATCGCGGGCTGGTCCTTCCAGACGACCTTTCGGTCCTGCGACTTCAAGGTCAGGGAGCCGCGTGCGAGGAGCCCCTCCTCCATCGACTTGCGCCGGAAGATCGCGTCGAGCGTGGCCAGGAGCTCGTGCGGCTTCTCGCTCTTGCCCACGAAGTAGTCGGCGCCGGACTGCAGGCCGAGGACCTTCTCGCTCTTGTGCCCGGTGAACAGCACGACCGGCACGCGGCCCAGCGCCGGCAGGGAGCGCAGCTTCTTGCAGACCTCGAGGCCGCTTTGGTCGGGCAGGACGAGGTCGAGGAGGATGCAGTCGGGCGGGGTCAGCGTCGCGCGCTCGATGGCTTGATTGCCGGAGGTGGCATAGTCGACGTTGGCGTAGCCCGCCGTCTTGAGCCAGTGCAGGACGAGCTCGATCCACATCATCTCGTCCTCGATCATGAGGATCCGGTCGTTGCGCATGGCGACCGAGTCTAGCTCTTTTTAAACGACGAGCGCGATGAGCTTGTACGTGAGGGCCGAGGTGACCGCGGCGCAGGGGATGGTCAGCACCCACGCCCAGACGATCCGCCCCGCCACCCCCCAGCGCACGGCCGAGAGCCGCTGCGTGGTGCCGACGCCCACGATCGCGCCGGTGATGGTGTGCGTCGTCGAGACCGGGATGCCGAAGAACGAGCAGATCAGGATCGAGAGGCCGGCGCCGGTCTCGGCGCAGAAGCCGCCCACGGGCTTGAGCTTGGTGACCTTGTTGCCCATCGTGTTCACGATCTTCCACCCCCCCGACATCGTGCCCAAGGCGATGACCGCGCAGCAGGCGACGATGACCCAGTTCGGGACGTAGAACTTGTCGCCGAGCAGGCCGTTGGAGTACAGCAGGACCGCGATGACTCCCATGGTCTTCTGGCCGTCGTTGGCGCCGTGCGACAGGCTGTACAGGGCGGCCGATATAAGTTGTCCGACGCGGAACGTCCGGTCCACCTGGCTCGGCGAGCGGCGGCGGAAGAGCCAGAAGACGGCGACCATCAGGCCGAAGCCGAAGACCAGGCCGATGAGCGGGGACAGGAAGATGAAGAGCACGATCACTTTCAGCTTCTCGTAAAGCAGGCAGTCGAAGCCCGCCTTCGCGACGCCGGCGCCGATCAGGCCGCCGATCAGCGCGTGCGACGAGCTGACCGGGATGCCGAAATGGATCGTGATCCAGTCCCACAGGCTCGCGCCGATCAGCGCGCCGGCGATGACCGAGGTGTCGATGACGTGCGGGTCGACCAAGCCCTTGCCGATGGTGTCGGCGACGTGCACGTTGAAGAAGAAGGCCGCGATGAAGTTGAAGAAGGCCGCCCAGAGCACCGCCTGCTTGGGCGACAGCACCCGCGTCGAGACGATGGTCGCGATCGAGTTCGCCGCGTCGTGCATCCCGTTCATGAAGTCGAACAGGAACGCCAGCGTCACGACGGCGACGACCCCGGCGGTGAGGTGCCCGGTCACTTCAGGCCTGCTTGACGAGGATCGTCTCGAGCGTGTGCGCGACGTCCTCGCACTTGTCGATGGCCTGCTCGATCGTCTCGTAGATCTCCTTCCACTTCATGACCTCGAGCGGGTCGGGCTTGCCCTGGAACAGCTTGCCGATCGCCGCGCCCAGCGCCTGGTCGCCCGCGTTCTCGAGGCGGTTGATCTCGATGCAGTAGTCGAGCACGCGGCGCGACTTCTGCGGGTTCTGCAGCTCCGCGACGGCCTTGCGCAGCGTCTCGGTCGACTGCCAGAGGATGTCGGTGAGGCGGACGAGGTCGTCGGTGCTCTTGTCGATCTGGTAGAGGTACATGCGCTGTCCGACCGACTCGATGAGGTCGACGATCGTGTCGAGCTCGCTGGCGAGCTCGCGGATGTCCTCGCGGTCGAAGGGCGTCACGAAGGTCCGGTTGAGCTTGTCGTAGATGTCGTGGCACGTCATGTCCGCCTCGTGCTCGATGTCGCGCAGCTTGTCGAAGGGCGCGGTGTCGCGGGTCCATTTGAGCGCCAGCTCGCGGAAGACCTTGGCGGCGGCTACGCCGTGCGCCGCCTGCGCCTCGAACAGCTCGAAGAACTTCTCTTCCTTGGGGATCAGGCTGAAGGCCACGGTGTTCTCCTCGCGCGTCAAATCGGGACGACGACCGGATGACGTTCGCGTGACGTCTCCGAGAGGATAGCGTTTGCTCCGCCTCCCCCGCAAGTTCGCCCGTCGGGCGCGGCGATTGACGCGGCCTCCGGGAAATGAAAACATCTCGCCGTGGCCCAAGAGAAGATCCTCGCCGTCGAGGACGACAAGGACATCGTCCGGCTCCTGAAGTACAACCTGGAGAAAGAGGGCTACCGCTTCGTCTCGGCCGCGGACGGCGAGGCCGGCCTCGCGGCCGTGCGCAAGGAGAAGCCCGACCTGCTGATCCTCGACGTGATGGTCCCCAAGCTCGACGGCTTCGAGCTCCTCAAGCTCGTGCGTCGCGAGTCGCGCGCGCCGGTGCTGATGCTGACGGCGCGCAAAGAGGAGGTCGACCGAGTCCTGGGGCTCGAGCTCGGCGCCGACGACTACGTGATCAAGCCCTTCGGCGTGCGCGAGCTCGCGGCGCGAGTGAAGGCGCTGCTGCGGCGCGCGGGCCCCGCCGCGGCGGCCGCGTCCGTCCTGCGCGCGGGCGGCATCGAGCTCGACGCGGAGCGCTACGAGGTCCGCTCGCGCGGCAAGGAGATCGCCCTCACGTCGAAGGAGTTCGAGTTCCTGAAGCTGCTGCTCCAGGCTGGCGGACGCGCGCTCACCCGGGACCAGATCCTGGAGAAGGTCTGGGGGTACGACCGGTCGATGGAGATCGACACGCGCACCGTGGACCAGCACGTCGCGCGCTTGCGCGAGAAGCTTGGCGCCGAAGCGCCGCTCGTCGCCACCGTCAAGAACGTCGGCTATCGCATCAAGACCGAGGAATGAGCAGCGGCCGCTTCGGGCGTCGCCTCGCGCTCGCGGTCGGCGCGGTGATCGCCGTGACGCTGGCCGCGACGGGATTCGCGC